>DFPL01000047.1 GCA_002377245.1 Enterobacteriaceae bacterium UBA3516 | reverse complement strand
ATTCTCTCTGTTAATTGTCTGGAAAAAATAATCATTTATCCGCCCGAAAAAGGGGGGATACCTATGTTACCTGGCGTGCGCCATCAGACAAGCAGGATTAGCAGTGGAAGAAGATATTTCGGAAATTAATCGTGCCAGAGCGGCATTTGCGCCTTCCAGGTAGATGCCCGTGCTCCGATGAAAGACTTATTCGATGATTACCGTCATCTGCTGCTTAGCATTCTGCATCGAGACAATCGTATTGAATGTTTTGATGTTTCCGCAGGCAAAAAACAGTTCTCGGGTCAGGGTTTCATATTCGGCCATGTCACGGACGTTGATAACCAGCAGAAAGTCGAAATCGCCAGTCACGTAATAAACCTGCTGAACCTGAGGGCACTTAACAAAGCGTGATTTGGTCTCCTCAAGAAGATCGAGACGTTCATTTTCAATTTTTACCTGCACCATAATGGTAATAGGGCGACCCACAAGACTTGCGTTGATCACGCTCACGTTGGCGCTGATGATGCCAGCCGCTTCTAGCGCCGCAATACGTCGATTTACTGCTGAAGGCGACAAATTCACCCGATCGGCAATCTCGCGCTGAGAGAGGCGATTGTCGCACTGTAACAAGGTAAGAATTTTTTTATCCCAGGCGTCGAGCTTCATGGTTTCTGACCCACCTCTTAGAGTGTGATAACGATCGCAGTGCGCAACATCGTTGCATCTACTGGCGCAATAAGGATGAAAATTGCGTACATAAGAACAATTTTGCGCCATTTAATTGGTTTACGCATAGTACCATTTCAAACAGTTGAGTAACTAGCTGACGGAATATTTTCGTTAAATTACCTCAGTACGTTTATTTATTTTTACGTGATCGTCAGCTGATTTATTTGCTAGTGGTGACGTTGAATAATCATTTTATCATCCATTTAAATACCTATAAATAACAAGGTCTGGATATGACGAATGTAATAGATGTTCAATTTAACGGCAGTATAAAACCCTATGGGCAGGGTGTAGATTTAAATGTGTTAAATGAAAATGTTGGTCGAGAAGTTTTGGCATTTCATAAAAGCTTCTCTCAATACACAGTGACACCTTTGCGCTGCTTACCTTTTTTAAGTCATCGACTGGGGCTGGGCGCGCTGCATATAAAAGATGAATCCTGCCGTTTTGGTCTTAATGCTTTCAAAGGACTGGGAGGATCATACGCTGTCGGAAAATATCTGGCACAAAAGCTTGGGCGGGATATTCAATCGCTAACGTTTGCTGATCTTAATGTACCGGAAGTTAAATCGCATATTGCTGATAGCGTTTTTGTCACTGCGACAGATGGCAACCATGGGCGCGGTGTAGCCTGGGCGGCGCAACAGCTGGGATTAAAAGCCGTGGTGTTCATGCCCAAAGGCTCTTCTCCCGTGCGGGCGGAAAACATTCGTCAACATGGTGCCGAATGCACTATTACCGATCTTAACTACGACGATACCGTGCGTCTTGCGAACAAAATGGCACAGGAGAAAGGATGGGTTTTATTACAGGACACGGCATGGGAGGGCTATGAGCAGATTCCCACCTGGATTATGCAAGGGTATATGACACTGGCGATGGAGGCCTATGACCAGTTGCTGGAAAGTGGCAATGGGCTGCCTACCCATCTGATTTTACAGGCAGGGGTTGGTTCCTTTGCTGGCAGCATCATGGGCTTTTTTATCGAAAAAATGAAAGAGAAAGCCCCGACGGTGATACTCGTGGAGCCGCATAAAGCGAATTGTCTTTATCGTTCAGCAGTAATAAACGACGGTGATCCTCATTCTGTCAGCGGTGATATGGCAACGCTGATGGCCGGGCTTGCCTGCGGTGAGCCCAACACGATCAGTTGGCCGATAATTCGTGACAATACGTCCTGCTTTATCTCTGCCGACGACAGACTTGCAGCCAATGGTATGCGAATTTTAGCGGCACCACGGCCGGGTACGGATGCTCCTTTTATTTCTGGAGAATCCGGGGCTATTGGTACCGGACTGATCTATGAACTCATGAGTCAGGACTGTTACCGGGAAATAAGAGAACGTCTGAACCTTAATATACATTCGCGTGTTCTGTTGATTAGCACGGAAGGTGATACCTCACCGGATGTCTATGAAGATATTGTCTGGTTTGGACGCAACGCCTGAAATAATAAATAAAAGCGCAAGGGTACCCTACATACCCGCTGAATAAAAACTCTCAAATTAATAAAAATGCACTATAGTGCGAAACGAAAAGAGAATATCAGCCATGAAAAATGAAATAATATCAGGAAAACGAGATTATCAGGATGTATCCCGCTGGCATAATGAAGACACCATTTGGGTTTTAGGATTATTTGGTACCGCAATCGGGGCGGGGGTGCTTTTTCTACCTATAAATGCAGGCATCGGTGGGTTCTGGCCATTGTTGATTATATTTGTCCTTGCCTTTCCCATTACTTATCTGGCGCATCGCGGTTTAGCACGCTTCATTTTTTCATCCAATACGCCAGAAAGCACTATAACCGATGCTATTGGTGAACACTTTGGTACCCTGGCGGGGAGGGCATTTACCCTCATCTACTTTTTTGCCATTTATACCATCCTCATTATGTACGCGGTCGCGGTGACGAATACCGCCCAAAGCTTTATCACTCATCAGTTAGGGCTGCCCGAACCGCCAAGAGGAGCCGTGTCGTTGCTACTGATTCTCGGCCTGATGTTTGTGGTTCGCCTGGGGCAACAGATCATCATGCGGGTGATGAGCACGTTGGTTTACCCGTTTATTGCTTCACTGATTTTCATGTCGCTGTTTCTCATCCCACACTGGAACGGCGCAATTTTACAAACACTTAGCCTCAATTATTCGGGAAGCGGGCAAGGGATCGGTATGACACTCTGGATGACCTTTCCGGTGCTGGTGATGTCGTTTAATCACTATCCCATTATTTCCCCGATGGTAGTGCGGCAGAAACAGCGTTATGGCAAAGAAGTGGCTGATAAGAAGTGTGGGCAAATCCAGCGCCGTGGGATCCTGTTGATGGTTGTAGTGGTGCTGTTTTTTGTTCTGAGCTGTGTGCTGAGCCTCTCTCCTGTACAGCTTGCCGAGGCGAAAGCGCAAAATTTATCCATTCTTTCCTACCTGGCGAATCATTTTGATAATCCAGTCATTGCCTGGTTATCGCCGATTATTGCTTTTGTTGCCATCACTAAATCTTTTCTTGGTCACTATATAGGCGCTTATGAATCTTTGCGCGACATCATTCTGGACCGTGCCGCCGCAAGAGGAAAATCGTTAACCCTTCGCAGCGTAAACACCGTCATCTTTATAGTGATGGTACTGACCTGCTGGTTCGCTGCCTACAAGAACCCCAGCATTCTGGGCATTATCGAAAGCATTAGCGGCCCGACCGGGGCGGCGATTCTCCTTTTGTTACCCATGTATGCCATTCATAAGATCCCAGCGCTTGCACCCTGGCGCGGCAAAATCAGCAACATCTTTGTCACCCTAATCGGGCTTATCACGGTATCGGCCATTTTCTACGCGATGGTGAAATAGAAACGCAATTACAAGGAAACACATTCATGAGTCATCTTTTGAGAATCAACGGGCAGCGGCTGGTGGATTCACTGTTTGAACTGGGCCGTTGTGGCGCGCTGGAGGGCGGTGGGGTTTGCCGCCTGGCGGCAACAGCAGAAGATAAAGCGGGTCGCGACTTTGTGGTGGCGAGAATGAAAGCCCTGGGGCTGGCCATTCGTATTGATGCCATTGGTAACGTCACCGGTATTTATGCCGGCGAGCAGGATCTCCCGATGGTAATGATGGGGTCACATATTGATACCGTTGCGACGGGAGGGCTTTACGACGGCAACTATGGGGTAATGGCAGGGCTGGAAGTTATTGCCACCTTGCAAGAATCGGGTATTCGTCCTTTACGCCCTATCGCGGTGACGTTTTTTACTAACGAAGAGGGCGTACGCTTTCAGCCAGACATGATGGGAAGCGTCGTATTTGCTGGTAACTATCCTCTTGAGGCGGCTCTGGCAGCAAAAGATCGCGACGGTATCACCCTCGACGAAGCCCTTAGTGCCATTGGCTATAAAGGAAAGCACAAACCTGGTGACATGGCGGTCGACAGCTATGTTGAATTGCATATTGAGCAAGGCCCGATTCTGGATAGAGAAGGGACGGATATTGGTGTTGTGACCGGCGTACAAGGCATCTCCTGGTGCGAATTTACCCTAACGGGTGTCTCCAATCATGCCGGGACAACGCCCATGGCAATGCGTCACGATGCTGGTCTGGTGGCCGCAAAAATTGCGGTATTTGCCCGCGATCTGGCAAAAGAGATAGGTGGTCATCAGGTCTCAACGGTTGGCCATATGACTTTCAAACCCAATCTTATCAACGTTATTCCCAACCACGTGGTGATGACGGTGGATCTTCGCAATACCGATAACGCTGAGCTCATTCGCGCAGAAAAAAGGCTGAAAGAGTATGTCGAAAAAACGGCGCAGGAGGAGAGGGTAACAGTGAGTTCACGTTCGCTGGTGCGTTTTAATCCAGTTATTTTTGCCGAGGATATTGTCACGGCTATTCAGGCAGAAGCGGAGTCTCAGGGCTTTTCTCACCGCTGCTTGCCAAGTGGTGCCGGTCATGACGCCCAATTTATGGCGTCCGTTTGCCCCGCTGGCATGATTTTTGTGCCCTGCGTGGGCGGCGTCAGTCACAACATTCATGAGCACACCAAACCTGCCGATTTGATTGCAGGTGGCAATGTGCTGTTGCAGGTGATTTTAGAGCGTGCGCAGAGAGCCGCGTAATAAATAAAGGATGAAGAGATGAATCAGGAACAACTCAGGCAGCAACTTATTACGTGGCGTCACTATCTTCATGCTCACCCGGAAAGCGCATTCGAAGAGATTAAGACCGCGGATTTTATCGCATCCAGACTCGAAGAGATGGGCATTGAAGTACATCGGCAAATTGGTCAAACCGGTCTGGTAGGTGTACTCAAGTGTGGTGATGGCAAAGAGGTGATTGGCATTCGCGCCGATATTGATTGCATTCAACTCAGCGAACAGGGCGAACTTGACTATCGCTCAACCATACCTGAGCGGATGCATGGCTGTGGTCATGACGGCCACACCTGCATCGCACTGGGGGCGGCTCATCTGCTCAAAGAGCGTCAAAACTTCAATGGTACCGTCTGTTTCGTCTTTCAACCCGCGGAAGAGCCGGGTTACGGTGCTACCGCCATGATGAAAGATGGGTTACTGGAACGTTTTGGTATTATGGAGATCTACGGTTTGCACAATATGCCGGGTATGAAACTGGGAACAATAGCGACCCGCACAGACGGCATTATGGCCAGTGAAGACAACTTTGTTATCAAAATTAAAGGGCAGGGATCCCATGCCGCCCGCCCGCATATGGCGAAAGATCCACTGATCATCGCAGCGGAAATCATTCTGGCATTACAAACCATTGTGTCACGTAATGTTGATCCTAACCTACCGGCGGTCATCTCTTGTACCGAACTCCACACGGATGGGATTCGTAATGCGATTCCTACCCATGTTGAGATCAAAGGAGATACACGCAGTTATACACCCAACGTCCAGACGTTACTGGAAGAGCGGATGCGGACGGTTTGCGAAGCCATTTGTACCATGCACGGGGCTGAGTGTGATTTTTCTTATACCCATGAATTTGCGCCGACGGTGAATCACGCCTCCTGTGTCGAGGTGGCCATAAAGGCGGCACAAAGCGTGGTGGGCGTTGAGAATGTGGATGGCAACGTAGCACAGATGATGATCTCAGAAGATTTCGGCGCCTTCTTACAGCATATTCCCGGCTGCTTTGTCTTCCTGGGCAATGGAGACGAAACGGATGAGAAGGGCAATATTCCGCTCCATAACGCCTGCTACGATTTTAATGATGAGATATTACTGACGGGAGCAGCTTTTTTTGCGGAGATAATCGCAACACGTTTACCGCAGCAGGGGTAATGATTGCCCCTGTTATTGAGAAAGCCAGCATCAGCTGGCTTTTTTAATCTGTGGCAGGTCGAAGGCTTCGCGCAACGCCCTGACGAAGGCTTTATCGTGGCAGATAGTTTTACCCGGACTGTCGGATAATTTTGCTACCGGCTTGCCATTACACTCCACCAGCTTGATGACAATGTTCAGGGGTTTGACATCCGGGATGTCGCAGGTCAGGCGAGTGCCAATGCCAAAGCCGAGCTTCACCCGTGCAGCGAAGTGACGGTAAAGATCGAGGGCTTTATTGAGATCCAGATTGTCAGAGAAAATCAGCGTCTTCGACAGGGGATCGATACCGAGTTTTTCATAATGGGCAATGGCTTTTTCACCCCATTCAACCGGATCCCCCGAGTCATGGCGCAAACCCTGATAACGCTCAGCAAATTCAGGACCGAAATCGCGCAGGAAAGCGTCCATGGTAATGCAGTCGGTGAGGGCGATACCGAGTTGGGTTGGGTACTCTTCGAGCCAGGCTGCCAGCGCTGCCCGTTGGCTTGTTGCAAGGTCGGGGCTTATTTGTTGATGCGCCTGGAACCATTCATGGGCCTGCGTCCCCATGGGAGTTAATGATAAGCGACGCGCCAGATCGTAATTACTGGTGCCGATAAACCAGGGTTCCTGTTTGAGACGGGCGACGATGGCGTGCTGAACATCGCGTGAGAAGCGGCGGCGGGTGCCGAAATCCATCAAACGGAAAGCGGACATATCCAGATCCTGAGTGCGGGCAGCGAAATCCGCCAGTTTTGTCTCAAGATGCAGAAGAGCCTGCTGAACATCCGCCTGCGGAGAACGATAACGGTGAACCAGTTCGCTAATCACCGCCAGCAGAGGCACTTCCCACATGATGACTTCGCGCCACGGGCCTGACAGGCGGATGTGTAACTTACCGTTGTCGTTACTCACAACTACCTGACGGGGATCGTAGCGAAACGCCCGCAGCCAGTTGAGATAGTCCGGTTTAAAGAAGGGGAGTCCCGAAAGCCACTGATACTCATCATCCTGCAGGTGCAGGTATTGCATGGCCTCAACTTCTTCCCGAATAGCCTCCGCGTAAATGCCGAGCAGGTCGTCGCCACGGCAGCGAAATTCTGCCGTTACATGCACATCATAGTAGTGGTGATACACCGCCTGCTGCATATGCAATTTGTAGGCATCAGTATCCAGCAGTGTCTGCAGAACAGGGTGAGCAAATTGAGTCATAGTGCGCCGTGGCATCCTCTCACAGGAGCGTTTAGTACAATAAACAAAGCAGCGGGAGTATAACCTGTTTATTGATTTATTGAACCCCGATCACACCATATAGCGCAAAACGGGTCGAGGGCATTTCGTGCCGCATGTTAGCCAAATGTAGCAAACAAAGCCTTTCTGTCTGAAAAGTTAAACATTCTGCGTGGCGGGATTCTGGCAACAGGAATAGACTGGAGACGTAACCAACAGAAGATGCTAAAGGTTTTTTATGACACAACAGCCACAAGCCAAATACCGCCACGATTACCGTGCGCCGGATTACCTGATTAGCGATATTGACTTGACCTTTGATTTGGATGCCGCAAAAACCGTCGTCACGGCGTTGAGTACCGTCACCCGTCAAAACGCGACTGCCGTGCCACTGCGTCTGGACGGCGAAGACCTGACGCTCATCTCCCTTCATGTTAACGACCAGCCGTGGACTCACTATAAAGAAGAAGATAACCAACTGGTCATCGACAATCTGCCGGAACATTTTACCCTGCGCATCGTCAATGAAATCAGTCCGGCGGCGAATACGGCGCTGGAAGGGCTCTACAAATCAGGGGAAGCGTTGTGTACTCAGTGTGAGGCTGAAGGTTTCCGCCATATCACCTGGTATCTTGACCGCCCGGATGTGCTGGCCCGCTTCACCACGACGCTGATTGCTGATAAAGCCGAGTACCCGTTCCTGCTTTCCAACGGTAACCGCGTCGATCAGGGCGAGCTGGAGAACGGCCGCCACTGGATGAAATGGGAAGACCCGTTCCCGAAACCTTGCTATCTGTTCGCCCTGGTTGCCGGGGACTTCGACGTGCTGCGTGATACGTTTACCACCCGTTCCGGTCGTGAAGTGGCGCTGGAACTGTACGTCGACCGCGGTAATCTCGACCGTGCGCCCTGGGCGATGACCTCGCTGAAAAACTCGATGAAATGGGATGAAACCCGTTTTGGTCTCGAGTATGACCTCGACATTTATATGATTGTCGCCGTCGACTTCTTTAATATGGGCGCGATGGAAAACAAAGGCCTGAACGTCTTTAACTCCAAATACGTGCTGGCGCGTACCGATACCGCCACCGATAAAGACTATCTTGATATCGAACGGGTCATTGGTCACGAATATTTCCACAACTGGACCGGTAATCGCGTAACCTGCCGTGACTGGTTCCAGCTCAGTTTGAAAGAGGGTCTGACGGTATTCCGCGATCAGGAATTCAGCTCTGACCTGGGCTCACGTGCCGTTAACCGTATCAGTAACGTGCGTACCATGCGTGGTCTGCAGTTTGCGGAAGACGCCAGCCCGATGGCGCACCCGATTCGCCCGGATAAAGTCATTGAAATGAACAACTTCTACACCCTGACGGTGTATGAGAAGGGTTCAGAAATTATCCGCATGATCCACACTCTGCTGGGCGAAGCGAACTTCCAGAAAGGGATGCAGCTCTATTTCGAGCGCCATGACGGCAGCGCCGCCACCTGTGACGACTTTGTCCAGGCGATGGAAGATGCCTCCAATGTCGATCTGTCCCACTTCCGCCGCTGGTACAGCCAGGCCGGGACACCGATTGTGTCTGTTCATGATGACTACAATCCGGCAACCGAGCAGTACACCTTAACCATTAGCCAGCGCACGCCGCCAACGGCAGAGCAGCAGGAGAAACATCCGCTGCACATCCCGTTCGACATTGAGCTCTACGATAATGAAGGAAAGGTGATTCCCCTGCAAAAAGAGGGTCACCCGGTCCACCATGTGCTGAATGTGACCCAGCCGGAGCAAACTTTTGTTTTCGATAACGTCTACTTCCAGCCGGTGCCTTCGCTGCTGCGTGAGTTCTCTGCCCCGGTAAAACTGGAGTATAAATGGAGCGATCAGCAACTGACGTTCCTGATGCGCCACGCCAGCAATGATTTCTCCCGTTGGGACGCTGCGCAAAGCTTGTTGGCCACCCACATCAAACTTAACGTTGCCCGTCAGCAGCAGGGTCAGCCGCTGTCGCTACCGTTGCATGTTGCCGATGCCTTCCGCGCCATTCTGCTGGATGAAAAGATTGATCCGGCGCTGGCCGCAGAGATCCTGACGCTGCCATCCGCCAATGAAATCGCCGAACTGTTCGAGGTTATCGATCCCATAGCGATTACCGCGGTACGTGAAGCATTGACCCGCACGCTGGCTACTGAACTGGCGGATGAAGTACTGGCGATTTATAACGCCAACAAACTTCAGACATACCGTGTGGAGCATGAGGATATCGGCAAACGTTCCTTACGTAACACCTGCCTGCGCTATATCGCCTTTGGTGATGCTGAGCTTGCCGATAAGCTTGTCAGCCAGCAATACCACCAGGCCGATAACATGACCGATGCGCTCGCCGCACTCTCCGCTGCCGTCGCCGCGCAGCTGCCGTGTCGGGATGCGTTGATGCAGGAATACGATGATAAGTGGCACCACGATGGCCTGGTGATGGATAAGTGGTTCATTCTGCAGGCAACCAGTCCGGCTGAGAACGCACTGCAAACCGTACGTGAGTTACTGCAACATCGCTCGTTCAGTCTTAGTAACCCGAACCGTATTCGTTCGCTGATCGGCGCGTTCGCGGGCAGCAACCCGGCGGCTTTCCATGCGGAAGACGGCAGCGGTTATCAGTTCCTGGTCGAGATGTTAACCGAGCTTAATCAACGTAACCCGCAGGTCGCGTCACGACTCATCGAGCCGCTGATCCGCTTGAAACGTTATGATGCGAAGCGGCAGGCGTTGATGCGCGCTGCGCTGGAACAACTGAAAGGGCTGGAGAATCTCTCCGGGGATTTGTTCGAAAAAGTCAGTAAAGCACTGGCGTAATCTCAGGCCGGGTGGGCAACGATGCCTGCCCGGCTTTCCCTGCATTATCCTTCGATTCGCTGTCTCAGCGCAGAATTCACCTGTCGGAATGACGGTGCCTGAAAGTCACGCCGATGCAATGCCTGCCAGAATGTTTCCAGAGAAGCGTCCAGGCGCGCCTGTAAACCCGGAGTAAAGCTCGGTTTATGTTGATAATCAATAATCTGACTGTCGTCGGCGAAGACGCCGTGCAGGATCTCCTGTGCTTTAAGGGCGTTTAGCACCGGTTTAAGGGCATAATCCACTGCCAGCATATGGGCAACCGTCCCGCCGGTGGCGACCGGTAGCACTACTTTTCCTGCCAGCGCCCGCTCAGGCAGCATATCCAGTAATGTTTTCAGCGCACCCGAAAATGACGCTTTATAAACGGGCGTGGCGACGATCAGACCGTCGGCCTCCGCGAGTTGTTCAATCAGCGCCTGCAACGCCGGGCTTTCGAAGCGGGCATAAAGTAAATCTTCCGGGACGAAGTTATGCAGGTGCCAGTGACAGACCTCAACGTCCAGGGCGCTCAGCCGCTCACGGGCATATTCCAGCAATGCGCTGGAACGTGAAGGGTAGCGTGGGCTGCCCGCCAAAGTAACCACTCGCATGAATGCTCCTTATAACCGTTAGTTGTCATTTAACTATCATTGATAACAAATAAGAGCAGTGTGGCAGAGGTGGGTTATTCCCTTAAATATTTTATTCGACGTAAAACAGCCAAAAAAAGCATATCAAAAGCCGCAAAGGGAAACGATTGCGTTCAGTTAACGTTTTTTTGCCCCAGGTCAATTCCCTTTTCCCAACGAATCACAGATAATACGCCCCCGGTTTGCACACCGGGAATCCAGGAGAGTTCATGTACTACCCCTTCGTTCGTAAAGCCCTTTTTCAGCTCGATCCCGAGCGCGCTCATGAATTTACCTTCCAGCAATTACGTCGTATCTCAGGAACGCCGCTCGAAGCGCTTGTGCGTCAGCGTCTGCCGGAAAAACCGGTGCAATGCATGGGCCTGACGTTTAAAAATCCGCTCGGTCTGGCGGCCGGGCTTGATAAAAACGGTGAATGCATTGATGCCCTGGGCGCAATGGGTTTTGGTGCGATTGAAATTGGCACTGTCACGCCGCGTCCGCAGCCGGGTAACGACAAGCCACGTATCTTCCGTCTGGTGGATGCGGAGGGATTAATCAACCGAATGGGCTTTAATAACCACGGCGTTGATAACCTCGTCGAAAACGTGAAAAAAGCCCATTTCGATGGCGTGCTCGGCATTAATATCGGCAAAAATAAAGATACACCTGTCGAGCAGGGCAAAGATGACTACCTGATTTGCATGGAAAAAATCTATGCTTACGCCGGTTACATTGCTATTAATATTTCCTCGCCAAATACGCCAGGCCTGCGCACGTTACAATATGGCGAAGCGCTGGATGACCTGTTAATGGCGATAAAAAATAAGCAATCTGCGCTGCAACAGATTCACCATAAATATGTTCCTGTCGCCGTGAAGATCGCCCCGGATCTTTCTGAAGAGGAATTGATCCAGGTCGCTGACAGTTTAGTTCGCCACAATATTGATGGCGTCATTGCGACCAATACCACGCTCGAAAGATCGTTGGTTCAGGGAATGAAACATTGTGATGAAACGGGTGGGTTGAGTGGTCGTCCGCTGCAATTAAAAAGTACAGAAATTATTCGTCGTCTCTCCGGAGAATTAAAAGGTCGTTTGCCGATTGTCGGTGTGGGCGGCATCGATTCTGTGATTGCCGCCCGCGAGAAGCTCGAAGCAGGGGCATCACTGGTGCAGATCTATTCTGGCTTTATTTTTAAAGGTCCGCCGTTGATTAAAGAAATCATCTCTCATATCTAATCTTTTCTCTCTGATTTGCCTTACCAGGGCTTTATTTCGAGTCCTGGTTGATTTATATTCCCTCATTGTTGCTAATTTGTACATTTTAGTCTTTTCTTAATTTGGTAATAAGCGAAGCGGCAAAAAGGACTTTAGGGTCAGGGATGAATACGGGGAGGGGAGAACAGCATGCGAATTAAACCTGATGATAACTGGCGTTGGTTTTTTGATGATGAGCACGATCGTATGATGCTCGATTTAGCCAACGGCATGATTTTCCGCTCACGGTTTGCCCGCAAAATGCTTACCCCTGATGCGTTTTCTCCCAGTGGTTTTTGTGTTGATGATGCCGCACTCTTTTTCTCCTTTGATGAGAAATGCCGTGATTTGATGCTATCTAATGAGCAGCGTGCAGAGCTGGTACTTAATGCGTTGGTCGCCATTCGCTTCCTGAAACCGCAAATGCCCAAAAGCTGGCACTTCCAGAACCACAACGCACCGTGGTCTCCTGCTGCAGGCATGGCCGCCAGCGTTTCGTTAAGTGATACCGGTGAATCAGTGAATTTGCTGGTGGTCGAGTCCGGCGAAAACGCAGCACTTTGCCTACTGGCGCAACCCGGTGTGGTGATTGCCGGGCGCACCATGCAGTTGGGTGATGCCATTAAAGTAATGAATGACCGACTGAAGCCGCAATGTCACATTGACAGCTTCAGCTTTGAGCAGGCGGTTTAACTTTCCAGTCGTAACGATGTTTTGGGTACACAGCTGCAACTCAGAATTGTACCGTCAGCGGAAACGGCTGATTTCTTTAATGGGCTCACTTCACCTTCGATAAGCGTCATACGACAGCAGCCACAGATCCCCGCCCGACAAGAGTAGGGGACGCGGATGCCCTGGTTTTCCAGCTGTTCAAGTAATATCTGCTGATTATTCCCACGGAATTTCTGCCCTTTCCAGACAATATCGACCTCGCCTGCCGCTTGCGGTTCCGCTTCAACGGCTTCTGCGACCTTGCCTGCGCCATAGGGTTTGGCCGGGGCGCGGCTCAGAACGACAACCTCATCGCCAACACGGACAACGCCGCTGTTGCGGGCGATTAAATTTTGCCCGAAATCGACATCGCCATTGTCCTGGGCGGTGCGAAAACCCGTTAACGTGGTGAGTGGTTCACCCGCCGGATGCTTTTGCCCCCGTTCCGGACTGACGGTCGTAAACACGCAGCGGCTGCAAGGTTTAACCACATCAAAAATGACTTCGCCAATACGAATCACTTTCCAGCTATCTTCTTCCCAGGCTGGTGCGCCAGTGACCACGAGGTTGGGGCGAAATTGCTCCATCGTCACGCTTGCCGGGCAGCGGTGCTGCAGATCGCGCAGCGACGCTTCGTTGGTCAGTAAGAAGGGAAAACCATCGGCGAAGGAGAGCGGGACATCGTCAAAACGTTTTACCCGGCGCGTCAGTTGTGGGCCCACCCAGCGTAACTGTACTTCCCGGCCAAAAAAGCCACTGAGCCAGAGATTAATGGCATCGGGTGCGACCAGAGCGGTGAAATGGTTCCCCCAGACCTCGGTCGGTTCGCCCTGCGGGGCAAAATCAGCGAAACGTACCACCGCACTGGTGCCATCTGGCGCGGTTAAATGCAGACCATCAGTAAGGGGAGAGGGGAGAAAGCGAACCATCTGCGGATACTGGCGCGCGGTAATAAAGGTGCCATCTTTTTGCGTGACCATAAAAACGCGGTCAAATGATAAACCACTGCTGTCTGCCAGCGCGTGTGTCAGGCCAATTCCGCGCATAGATTTAACCGGGTGAATAAAAAGACGCGAGAGCGTTGCCACGCTAATTCCTCTGACGACGAAAATAAGCCCTCAACTTTATGACATGCACGCCAGATTGGCTATAATGCGCAACAATTTTCTTCAAAGTTAAGTGACCTTATGATTTCTCTGTTTGCCAGTACGGCCCGTGGGCTGGAAGAGCTGTTAAAAACTGAACTGGAAAACCTGGGTGCTACAGAGTGCCAAGTGGTTCAGGGGGGCGTCCATTTCCATGGTGACACCCGGCTTGTCTATGCAAGCCTGATGTGGAGCCGTCTGGCCTCGCGCATTATGATGCCGCTGGGTGAGTGCAAGGTGTATAGCGATCTTGATCTCTACCTGGGCGTGCAGGCGATCAACTGGACGGAGATTTTCAACACCGATGCGACCTTTGCCGTGCACTTCAGCGGGCTGAACGACGAGATCCGAAACAGTCAGTATGGCGCACTGAAAGTGAAAGATGCCATCGTTGACAGCTTCACGCGTAAAAATTTACCGCGACCCAATGTCGATCGTGAGCAGCCCGATCTGCGTATTAACGTCTGGCTGAATAAAGAGACGGCACACATCTCTCTGGATCTGAGCGGCGAAGGTCTACATCTGCGTGGCTACCGCGATCGCACTGGTATCGCACCGATCAAAGAAAACCTGGCGGCGGCAATCGTCATGCGTTCCGGCTGGCAGCCGGGAACACCGCTGCTGGATCCAATGTGTGGTTCCGGTACGCTATTGATCGAAGCCGCGATGTGGGCGACCGATCGTGCCCCTGGTCTGCACCGTGGTCACTGGGGCTTTAGCGGTTGGGCGCAGCATGACGAAACGCTCTGGCAGGAAGTGAAAGCAGATGCGCAGGTCCGTGCGCGTAAAGGGCTTGCTGACTATCAGTCCCATTTTTATGGTTCTGACAACGACGCACGCGTGATTGAGCGCGCGCAGCGCAACGCCCGCCGCGCTGGTATTGCCGACCTGGTCACTTTTGAGGTGAAGGATGCAGCAAAACTGACCAATCCGCTGCCTAAGGGGCCGTATGGCACAATCATCAGCAACCCGCCTTACGGTGAGCGCCTGGAGAGCGAACCGGCGCTCATCGCCCTGCATAGCTTGCTGGGGCGCACCCTTAAATTGCAGTTTGGCGGCTGGAATCTCTCCTTATTCAGCGCTTCTGTCGATTTGCTTAACTGCCTGCAATTGCGTGCTGACCGCCAGTTCAAGGCTAAAAACGGTCCACTGGACTGCGTGCAGAAAAACTATCATCTGGCTGAAAACACCGGTGAAGTGCGTGCGCCGTCAATGGCAGACGATTATGCCAACCGTCTGCGCAAGAATGTTAAAAAGCTGGAGAAGTGGGCACGACAGGAAGGCATTGAATGCTATCGCCTGTATGATGCCGATCTGCCAGATTACAATGTTGCCGTTGACCGCTACGGTGAATGGGTCGTTGTTCAGGAATATGCTGCCCCGAAAACCATTGATGCGAATAAAGCCCGTCAGCGCCTGTTCGATATCATTGCTGCCACCATCGCCGTCCTGGAAATCGCACCGAATAAACTGGTGCTGAAAACCCGTGAACGGCAGAAAGGCACCAATCAGTATCAGAAAATGAACGAGAAGGGCGAGTTCCTGGAGGTCGGCGAATACAACGCGCGCCTGTGGGTCAACCTGACGGATTATCTTGATACCGGCCTGTTCCTTGACCACCGTATCGCCCGTCGTATGCTCGGGCAGATGAGCAAGGGAAAAGATTTCCTCAATCTGTTTGCGTACACCGGCAGTGCCAGCGTTCACGCGGGTCTTGGCGGAGCGAAAAGCACGACCACGGTTGATATGTCCCGCACCTATCTGGAGTGGGCAGAGCGTAACCTGCGTCTTAATGGCCTGAGCGGCCGTGCACATCGTTTGCTGCAGGCGGATGTGCTGGGCTGGTTGCGCGAGACTAACGAACAGTTCGATCTGATCTTTATCGATCCGCCAACGTTCTCCAACTCGAAACGAATGGAAGAGTCATTTGACGTCCAGCGCGATCACCTGGCGTTAATGAAAGATCTCAAACGTATGCTGCGTAAAGGCGGCACTATCATGTTCTCTAACAACAAACGCGGTTTCCGCATGGATCTCGACGGACTGGCAGAGCTTGGGTTAAAAGCACAAGAAATCACCCAAAAAACGCAATCGCAAGATTTTGCCCGTAATCGCCAAATCCATAACTGCTGGCTGATTACCTCAGCCTGAAAGGATAAATAAATGTCATTAATCAGTATGCATGGCGCATGGCTGTCTTTCAGCGATGCCCCTCTCCTCGATAATGCTGAGTTGCATATCGAAGAAAACGAACGCGTCTGTCTCGTTGGTCGTAACGGCGCGGGCAAATCAACCCTCATGAAAATCCTTAATCGTGAACAAGGCCTGGATGATGGTCGCATTGTTTATGAGCAGGATCTGGTTGTCGCACGTTTGCAGCAGGACCCACCGCGTAATGTGAGCGGCAGTGTCTACGACTTCGTGGCCGAGGGGATTGAAGAGCAGGCGGAGTATCTCAAACGCTACCACGACATTTCCCATCTGGTGATGACCGATCCGAGCGATAAAAACCTCAGCGAGATGGCACGCCTGCAGGATCTGCTTGACCATCATGGTCTGTGGCAGCTTGAAAGTCGTATCAACGAGGTGCTGGCGCAACTCGGGCTGGAGGCGGATATGCCGCTGGCCTCCCTTTCCGGCGGCTGGTTGCGTAAAGCTGCGCTGGGCCGCGCACTGGTCAGCGGGCCACGCGTGCTGCTCCTCGATGAACCAACTAACCACCTTGATATTGAAACCATCGACTGGCTGGAAGGATTCCTGAAAACCTTCAGCGGGACGATCATTTTCATCTCGCACGACCGTTCCTTTATTCGCAACATGGCGACACGCATTGTCGATCTCGATCGCGGCAAACTGGTGACCTATCCGGGCGATTACGACACCTATCTGCTGGAAAAAGAAGAGAACCTGCGCGTTGAAGAACTGCAAAATGCGGAGTTCGATCGCAAGCTGGCGCAGGAAGAAGTATGGATTCGCCAGGGTATCAAAGCGCGCCGTACACGTAACGAAGGCCGCGTGCGCGCACTGAAAGCGATGCGTAATGAACGTAGCCAGCGCCGTGAAGTGATGGGCAGCGCGAAAATGCAGGTCGAGGAAGCCTCCCGTTCCGGCAAAATCGTCTTCGAAATGGAAAATGTTGATTACCAGGTCGATGGCAAAGTGCTGGTGAAAAATTTCTCCGCGCAGGTCCAGCGTGGCGACAAAATTGCCCTGATTGGGCCTAACGGCTGCGGTAAAACCACGTTGCTGAAATTGATGCTAAGTCAGTTCTAGGCAGACAGCGGTCGCGTTCACTGCGGCACCAAACTTGAAGTGGCCTACTTTGACCAACACCGCGCTGAACTCGATCCCGACAGAACGGTCATGGACAACCTGGCAGAAGGTAAGCAGGAAGTGATGGTCAACGGTAAACCGCGCCATGTGCTCGGTTATCTGCAGGATTTCCTGTTCCACCCAAAACGCGCAATGACGCCCGTACGCGCTTTGTCCGGTGGGGAACGTAACCGTCTGCTGCTGGCGCGTTTGTTCCTGAAACCCAGTAACCTGTTGATTCTCGATGAACCGACAAACGATCTGGATGTCGAAACCCTGGAACTGCTTGAAGAGCTGATTGATGGCTATCAGGGCACCGTGATGCTGGTGAGCCACGACCGTCAGTTTGTTGATAATACCGTTACTGAATGCTGGATCTTCGAAGGCGGCGGCCGTATCGGTCAGTACGTCGGCGGCTATCACGATGCGCGCGGCCAACAGTCTGCGTCGCAGGCGTTCAAAGCGCAGCCAGTGAAGAAAGAGGCAGAACAAGCGGTGGCCAAATCTGAGGCTGTCAAACGTGGCGCGAACAAACTAAGCTATAACCTGCAACGTGAGCTGGAACAGTTGCCACAAAAACTGGAAAAGCTGGAAGCAGAGCTGGAAGCGCTGCAGGCTCAGGTGGCAGACAACAGCTTCTTTAGTCAGCCTCACGATCATACGCAAAAAGTCTTAGCCGAACTGGCTTCGGCGGAGCAGGCGCTGGAAGAAGCGTTTGAGCGCTGGGAGTCGCTGGAGGCTCTTAAAAACGGCGCATAATTCAGGAAGCCAGTATGTGCGAACATCATCATGCCACTCATCACATTCTCTGTACGCAATGTGATCTGTTGGTCGCGCTGCCAGCGTTGCAACATGGCCACAAGGCGGCATGCCCGCGTTGTGGCACCACTTTGACCACGCGATGGGACGAGCCTCGGCAACGTCCCACGGCTTATGCTTTGGTGGCATTGTTCATGCTGCTGCTCTCGAATCTTTTCCCCTTTGTGAATATGAAAGTGGCCGGGGTCACCAGTGAGGTGACTCTGCTACAAATTCCCGGCGTGATGTTTTCGGAAGATTACGCCAGCCTTGGCACCTTTTTCTTACTTTTTGTCCAGTTTGTTCCGGCGTTTTGCCTGGTCACCATTTTATTACTGGTGAATCGCGTTCCGCTGTCGTTACGCACCAAAATCTTTCTGGCGCGGATTCTTTTTCAGCTAAGAACCTGGGGAATGGCGGAAATCTTTCTCGCTGGGGTGCTGGTGAGTTTTGTGAAACTGATGGCCTATGGTGACGTGGGTATTGGCAGCAGTTTTATCCCGTGGTGTCTGTTTTGCATTCTGCAGCTCAGAACGGTGCAGTGTGTTGACCGCCACTGGTTATGGGATGACATCGCACCCGCACCCGTTGTGACGAAAACGCTGCGCGTGGGTGTACCGGGTATTCATCAGGGCTTACGCAGTTGCCCCTGCTGCACGGCGATTGTGGCAGCGGAAAATCCGGTTTGTCCACGTTGCCATACGCGGGGTTTTGTCCGGCGCAGGAACAGCCTGCAATGGACAATGGCGCTGCTCATTACCTCAATCATGCTCTATCTTCCGGCCAATATTCTGCCAATCATGATTACCGATCTGCTCGGCGACCAAATGCCATCTACGATACTGGCGGGCGTTGTGCTGCTCTGGAGTGAAGGCTCATACCCCGTGGCACTGGTGATTTTCATTGCCAGTATTATGGTGCCAACCCTCAAAATGATTGCGATAGCCTGGCTGTGTTGGGATGCAAAAGGGCACGGGCGGCGTGACAGTGAACGCATGCATTTTGTGTATGAAATTGTGGAGTTCGTCGGCCGCTGGTCGATGATTGATGTGTTTGTGATTGCCGTCTTGTCGGCGCTGGTACGTATGGGTGGGCTGATGAACATTTATCCGGCCATCGGTGCATTAATGTTTGCGTTAGTGGTGATCGTTACCATGTTTGCGGCCATGACGTTTGATCCACGTCTTAGCTGGGACCGGGATCCTGAATCAAGCCATGAGGAGCAGTAGGACATGGAGAAAAACAGTGGGGAGGCGAAAGTGCAGAAAGTAAAAAACTGGTCGCCGGTATGGATTTTCCCGATCGTGACAGCCCTGATTGGCGCCTGGATCCTCTTTTATCATTACAGCCACCAGGGGCCTGAGGTCACACTCATCACCACCAATGCTGAAGGTATCGTTGGCGGAAAAACGACCATCAAAAGCCGTAGCGTGGACGTGGGGGTTGTCGAAAGCACTACGCTAACCGACGACTTGACGCATGTGGAAATTAAAGCTCGCCTTAACACCGGGATGGAAAAATTGCTCCATAGCGATTCGGTGTTTTGGGTGGTGAANNGCAGCTCTCGCCGGGGGACCCGGTGCTGTTCCGTGGCTATCGCGTCGGTTCGGTGGAAACCAGTACCTTTGACACGCAAAAGCGCACCATCACCTATCAGCTCTTTATCAATGCACCTAACGACAGACTGGTGACCAGCAACGTGCGCTTCTGGAAAGACAGCGGCATTGCCGTGGATCTGACCTCTGCGGGAATGCGCGTTGAGATGGGGTCTCTGAGCACCTTGTTTGGCGGCGGAGTCAGCTTTGATGTGCCGGAAGGCAATGAACTGGGTGAACCGGTAGCAGAGAAAACGGCCTTTATGCTGTTTGACGACCAGCGGAGTATCCAGGAGTCTCTGTATACAGCGCATACCGATTATCTGATGTTCTTCAAGGATTCCATTCGCGGCCTGCAGCCAGGTGCGCCTGTTGAATTCCGTGGTATTCGTCTGGGAACCGTAGAGAAAGTGCCTTACTTCACGCCAGAGATGCGACAGAAACTCAATGATGATTATCGAATTCCTATTTTGATTCGTATTGAGCCTGAACGGATTGCCAATCAGTTTGGTGGCGATGCGGACATTGATGGGCATCTTACCGAGCTGATGAAGCGTGGTCTGCGAGCAGCACTGAAGACGGGTAATATCGTCACCGGTGCGCTGTATGTTGATCTCGACTTCTACCCCAAAGCGCCGGCGATAAACGAAATGCCGGAGTTCGGTGGGCATCGTATTATTCCGACGGTAAGCGGCGGTCTGGCGCAAATTCAGCAGCGATTGATGGATACGCTTGATAAGATCAACAATCTGCCGCTCAATCCGATGATTGAACAGGCGACCAATACGCTCACCCAGAGCCAACAGACGATGCGACGTCTGCAGACGACGCTCGATAATCTCAACAAACTGACAGCCAGCCAGTCTATGCAGCAGCTCCCTGCGGATATGCAAGGCACGCTGCGTGAACTAAACCGCAGCATGCAAGGCTTCCAGCCTGGTTCTGCGGCCTATAACAAAATGGTGGCCGATATGCAGCGCCTCGATCAGGTTTTACGCGAGCTGCAACCGGTGCTCAAGACCCTGAACGAGAAGAGCAACGCGCTGGTATTTGAATCGAAAGGCAAAGACGATCCGCAGCCGAAGAGGGCGAAAGAATGAAGAAAGGCGCAGTAGCACTTCTGGCGGTCTTGCTGACCGCCTGTAGCGCGGGTGGTGACAACAAGAGCTATTACCAGTTGCCTTCTCCCACAGTCACCAGCCCGGCCCCTGCAGTCACGAGTGGGCAGCGTTTGTTGTGGGTAGAACAGGTCAGTGTGCCGGATTATCTGGCTGGCAACGGCGTGGTCTATCAGACTTCAGACGTTAAATACGTTATTGCGGCCAACAATTTGTGGGCCAGTCCGTTGGATCAGCAGCTGCGAACCACGCTGGTCGCTAATCTCAGCAACCAGTTGCCTGGCTGGGTCGTCGCCTCGCAGCCGCTTGGCAGCGTGCAGGATACGTTGAATGTTACGGTGACGGGTTTTCACGGCCGCTACGATGGGCGAGTCATTGTGAGCGGAGAGTGGTTGCTTAACCACCAGGGCCAGTTAACCAAGCGACCGTTCCACATTGAGCTTAAACAGCAGCAGGATGGCTATGACGAAATGGTCAAAGTGCTGGCTCATGCATGGCAGCAGGAAGCGGCGAGCATAGCGGGTGAACTTTCGCGCTTACGATAAGTAGCATTCATGCAGTTTAAAAGCCGTCACGCTTTTTTGGGTGACGGTTTTTTTGTTTTATGCCCAGTCAGTTACTTGTACTGGCTCACATTTTTTGTACAAATGAACTTATTTCCAGGTCACATTTATGACACTGGCGTGAATTTTGCGCATTGACGTCGCCCTCTATCCAGGGTATTCGTACCCTGTGGTTGCATGAATTATGACCACTGTTTTCTTTTCCACCAGACCAAAAGATGAGGGAAACGAGGCATGAAGAGACAAAAACGTGATCGCCTGGAACGGGCACATCAACGTGGATATCAGGCCGGTATTTCGGGACGGCCTAAAGAAATGTGTCCTTATCAGACGCTGAATCAGAGGTCCTATTGGCTCGGAGGCTGGCGAGAGGCCATGGGGGACAGGGCCGTAATTGCCTGATTCTGTCTCTTTAGAAAAAGAAACCTCCGCATAGCGGAGGTTTCGCGTTTCAGGAGCCGGGTAATCAGAACGCGGACGTGTCCTGGAACAGGCCCACTTTCAGGTCAGAAGCGGTATAGATGACACGGCCATCAACCAGTACTTCCCCATCTGCCAGACCCATGACCAAACGACGGTTAATCACGCGTTTGAAATGAATGCGATAGGTGACTTTTTTAGCGGTAGGCAGAATCTGACCGGTGAATTTGACTTCACCCACGCCCAGGGCGCGGCCTTTACCTTCGGCACCCAGCCAGCCCAGATAAAAACCAACCAGCTGCCACATTGCGTCCAGACCGAGGCAGCCTGGCATAACGGGATCGCCAATGAAATGGCAACCGAAGAACCACAGGTCTGGATTGATATCCAGCTCGGCTTCGACATAGCCTTTGTCAAAATTCCCGCCGGTCTCGGTCATTTTGACCACACGGTCCATCATCAGCATGCTTGGTGCCGGCAATTGCGGGCCTTTCGCGCCAAACAGCTCTCCGCGACCAGAGGCAAGAAGGTCTTCTTTTGTATAGGATTCGCGTTTATCTACCATGTTCTCAGTAAGCCTTATTGTGAGTTTCGGACGCAGGATAGCTAACACGTGTACGCTGAACAAGTCCGATCAGTTCGGGCTGAACCAGCCAAGCCAGCGCAGCGGCCACGGATAACGATGACGTGCATCTTGTTGCGTTGCCAGGGCAATACGTTCAAGTATTGTTTGCTTCAGCGTAGTCTGTCCTTCTTCATCCCACACTAATTGGGTCAGAAGCGGCAGCGCATCCATTACGTCTTCGATAGCCCAGACAGAGAACTGCCCTGCCTGAACGGCTTCCAGTATGTCCTGACGCAGGCAGAGATGGCGCACGTTAGAGACCGGGATTATGACCCCTTGTTTACCGTCCAGCCCACGACTCTGGCAGACGGTAAAGAAGCCTTCAATTTTTTCGTTAAGTCCGCCCACCGGCTGCGAACGACCGAACTGATCGACTGAACCGGTAATGGCAATACTTTGCGTGACCGGTACGTCAGCCAGTGCGCTGATTAATGCGCATAGCTCGGCCATGGAGGCACTGTCGCCATCCACTTCGCTGTAGGATTGTTCGAACGTGAGCGAGGCTGAGAAGGGGATCTGCTGCTCGAGATCCAGCTCTGACATCAAAAATGCCTGCATGATCATCATGCCTTTCGCATGAATATTTCCGCCCAGCTCTGCCTTGCGTTCAATGTCATTAAACTCGCCGTCTCCAATATGGACGACGCAGCTAATACGCGAAGGCTCACCGAAGGCACGCGGATGCCCAGGAAACTCGATGACGGAGAGCGCATTAATCTGTCCGACACGCTCACCTTCGGTTTCGATGAGGATCTGTTCAAGTAGGATCTCATCCTGCATGCGTTCGGCCAGATAGCCTTCGCGCCACTCACGTTGGGTGAGCATGGTGGTGAATTGCTCAGCCGTGAAACGTTCACTGTCTGCAAATGCAGCCACTTCACGTAACTGGCGGGTAAGCCAGAGGAAACAGAGCGGGAGCGTTTCCTGATCGCCGGTGTAGCGAACCGCCTCACGGATCAGTACTGGCCAGGCATCAGCGGCGGGCGAGGGGAGCTCGGCGTTTTGTGCAATCAACAGTACCCACTGGCTCCAGAGTGCCATCGTTTCCGCATCGGCAATCTGTAGATTCTCTTCGTATTCGCTATAAATGGATTGTGCCGCAACTTCCGGCTCCATCTCCTGGAAGTCCGCCAGCGAATCACGCTCCCCCACCAGAATCACTTTGAGTTCCAGCGGCATGGAAGGCACGGAAACGGGCAACGGTCGCGATTCGTCGAAAGAGACCCAGTCGAAACGACCGCGCGTGATCATGGTCTTCAGACGCATCCAGAGCAGCGGCTGTGCCATAAGTGTGCGCAGTGAAATAACAAGGATACCGCCGTTGGCTTCATGAACGAGGCCAGGTTGCAGCGTAATTTCGTTATTAAACTGACGCACGCAACCAAATAGCTGCTCCGCTTCAATCCAGTCGGCAATGACCGCCTGCTGTTTTCCAGCAAAACGAGCCAGCGCATCCTTGGCCGGTTCAAACGTCACCGTCGAACCAGAAACCTGATAATCGCCGCCAACCACTTCCGACGTCTCAGGAAGCAGGTCTTGTAATGCCTGCGCAAGAACCCCGAGGTATTCTGCTTCTTCCGGCGCTTTGACCAGCATGAAATGCGAATCAGAGGACGGATGAAGGAATTGCTCCAGCGCGTACTGTAAACGGGGTTGGGTATCGCCCAGGAATAGGGCAGAGTCTTCGGATAATTCGGCCTGACTGAATAGGTCCTGATGACTTTCGGTCTCAGGAATCAGATCATTCCATTCAAGTTTTGTAATGGTCAAAGTCGTTTTTTTAGTCTGAAGTAAAGGGCGGGATTATACCGTAAACCTCTGTACGGCACACACGGATTACACGTTTTCCTTTCGCTGAATGACGGCTCTCGTCCGCAGAATGTGATTTCTTTGCAGCAGAGCAGGAAAAAACTGATATTCTGAACAGAGTTACACGGTAACGTTGAGATCGCAATGAAATATCAACAACTCGAAAACCTTGAAAGCGGCTGGAAGTGGAAATATCTGGTGAAGAAGCATCGTGAAGGCGAGCTCATCACACGATACATTGAAGCCAGCGCAGCCAAAGACGCTGTCGATGTATTGCTGACCCTCGAGAATGAACCGGTTCAGGTCAACGCGTGGATTGAAAAACATATCAATGCTTCGCTTATTAACCGCATGAAACAAACCATCCGGGCCAGGCGTAAACGTCATTTCAATGCTGAACATCAGCACACGCGTAAGAAATCCATCGATCTCGAATTTGTTGTCTGGCAACGGCTTGCGGGGCTCGCGCAGCGTCGCGGCAAAACACTCTCGGAGACGGTTGTGCAACTGATCGAAGATGCCGAGCATAAAGAAAAGTACGCAACAACCATGTCTTCGCTGAAGCAGGATTTGCAGGCGTTATTAGGTAAAGAGCAATAAAACGCTTTTTCAGGCAATAAAAAACCCCGCAATGCGGGGTTTTTTTATAAGACGTGGAAAACTTAAGCCTGCGGCTGAGTTACAACGTCTTTAACGCCTTTAACTTCGATCTCTACGCGACGGTCCGGCGCCAGGCAATCGATCAGCGCAGGACGCGCTTTCACGTTGTCACAGGTGGAGCCAGTAACTGGGTTGGATTCACCCATGCCACGTGCGGAGATTTTGTTAGACGGGATACCTTTAGAGATCAGGTAATCAACCACGGACTGAGCACGTTTCTCAGACAGACCCTGGTTGTAAGCGTCAGAACCGATGCGGTCAGTGAAGCCCAGAACAACAACGGAACCGTCTTTCGGATCCAGGTTGCTCAGCTGGCTGTACATCTGATCCAGTGCCTGCTGGCCTTCCGGTTTCAGGGTGGCTTTGTTGAAGTTGAACAGAACATCAGACTTCAGAGTGAAGTGTTTGGTCTGTACTTCTGGAGCCGGTGCCGGAGCCGGAGCAACAACTGGTGCTACGTCTTCCTGCTGGCCGAAACGGTAGGAAACACCTACGCTCAGCAGACCGTTGTCCTGACGGGTACCAACGGTGTTAGCATCACCGATGTTGTTAACCCACTGGTATTCCAGACGGGTAGCGATGTCGCGGGTAACTGCCCACTCAACACCACCAGCGAATACTGGGGAAACACCGGTGTCGTGATCTTTGAAGTGAGCGCCTGCAGCAGGAACATTTGCTTTAGAGTCTGCACGCCAAACCATACCACCCAGACGGGTGTAGATGTCCAGATCGTCTGCTACCGGGTAGCTCAGCTTAGCGGTCAGCTGTACGCCTTGAGCTTTAAAAGCACCGTTAACGGTATCGCCTTTATACTCTTCACGGCCCAGCCAGTCGTAGCCCATTTCGAAGCCAACATACGGGTTAACCTGATAGCCACCGAACGCGCCAGCACCCAGTTGGTTTTCATGAGTCGGGCCATCGTTAGGGATGAAGCCAGTATCATGGAACTGAGACCAGCCCAGTTTACCACCTGCATACCAGGTATTATCTTTCGGTGCGGCCTGCGCTACGGTAGCGAAACCAGCCAGTGCCACTGCAATCGCGATAGCTGTCTTTTTCATTTTTTGCGCCTCGTTATCATCCAAAAATCGCCATGGAAATCTCGGAGAGAAATCACGGTTAAATCCTTCACCGGGGGCCTTGCTCACTTGTTACTCAGCAGATATCTTCACGATATCTTTGGCTTATGCCGAGCACCCCTGGCGATGTAAAGTCTACAACGTAGTTGGAAACTTACAAGTGTGAACTCCGTCAGGCATATGAAAAAAAAGGCTTTGTATACACATTATTTAACAATTATGCGCAAGCAATCATCAGTGTGTAAACGCTGGAAGGCGCGGCGCGCATGACCTGGCGCGCTATTTAGTTGATAAACCTGCAAAGGGCATCAGAAGTAAAATTAATGCCAGGATTTATCTTATTTTTACTCAATGATACAAATTTGAGTGAATTTTTATCCCGGAATGCTGTCTGGCATGCTGAGGATCGCGACGCACTGGTCGCATCACAAACCCAATCGCATTTCCTTCTTCTGCCGCCACGGCCAGTTGATGATGCTCATCATCCGTCAATTCTTCGGCATGCCAGCCAATAACAACACTGTAATTACCCGTACGCAATGCACGAATCATGGATTCGAGCGTGACGTCAGGAGAAAGCTGGCTGATTTGCATCACTTTGGTTAAAGGTAGCCCGGCAGATTGCACCCACTCACGGCTCAGTTTCTGCTGCGGCGTGAGCCAGAGTTGCCAGCGTGACTGCTGACCGAGTTGCTGCAACAGTGGCAATAGTAGCAATTGGGTCATTGCGGGCTGGTCTTCACGATAAACCACCTCACTGATAAGCCCGGTTGGAGCATCGATGATTTGTGCACGAGGTGCGGAAGTGAATTGTGTTGAACGATTTGCACGGCTTAATGAGTGGTACATGATCAGCCCAGCCTTGGTAGTTACTGTATGTTTATACAGTAACCCTGGTGCGTTTAAAGATCAACCTCATTTTCTGAAAGAGGCTCGCAATTTTGCTGCCTTATTATCTACAAGCGTAAAATTTTCTTGCTGAGCGCCGCGGACTTGCCTATGTTCCTGAATAACGGATCCGTTAACGAAGATGCTGTTTTACTCCATGATTTACAAGGAAATAATCATGAAAAGCATATCCTATCAAAGGATCTATTTATCTCAGGAATACCTCGCCCCGTTGGGAAATGTTCAATCCCGGGCCCTGTTTGGCGGCTATAGCCTGGCGGTTGATAACGTTGTTTTTGCCATGGTCTCAAAGGGGGAACTGTACTTACGCGTATGTGAAGAAAGTGCAACTTATACAGTAAAACGACAGTCACCATTACTGACCTATCAGAAGCGTGGTCGTGATATCTATCTCAATTACTATTACGTCGATGAAACCTTATGGCGGGATATCCCCCTGCTGGTGCGACTGTCTTCCTGTTCACTGAACGCAGCGCGCTCTGAAATCAAGCAGCGGAAGGCCATGTTACGACTGAAGGATTTGCCAAATCTGACGTTTCAACTGGAAGCGCTCCTCTGTGAAGCCGGCGTACGAGACGTGAAAATGCTTCGCATGCTGGGAGCGAAAGTCTGCTGGCTACGCATTAAAAAGATGAATAAAAATCTGGGAGTTAAAGTGCTTCTGGCCCTGGAAGGCGCCATTTTCGGTCTTCATGAAGCCGCGCTCCCGGCAACTAAGCGCCAGGAACTTATAGACTGGTTCAACGCTCTGGACAGCAAAGTCTGGGAACATCACTGAACGACTTGTTGCTGTAAGTGACACATTTCAGGTAAGAGGGCGATCAGTAAACCAATTTGCTGCAACACAAGAGGCTCTTTACTGTCAGGCCGCGGTTCCAGATGTTTAATTCGTCGTGAAAGGTCTGCCAGCGCCAATTTTACGCGCTCTTCATCGGCAGGTTGATGATGCAGCGCGTCATCGACATAGCACACCGCATCATCTAACAGACGTAGAATAGCTGGATGCGTGAGCTGCTCACGATGCGCGCCCAAAGCGGAGATATAGCTGGTGAACGTATGGTTCAGACAAAGTAGACGGAATGCGACTTCGCGCTGTTGGGCTGATGTACCCGGTTCAGAGGCCATATTAGAGACAACAGAGGCCAGCTCCGCATCGCGATGATAGGCCCCACGGCGAGCAACACGGTATGTCAAACGGTTGTCCCGCCCCTGATGGTATTGCTCGAGAATAGCATCCAGATAGCGACAATTTGCATTGAAAGCCTGATCAATAACGCGCGCGAGATTCCGAAAGCGCCAGTCCGGCCAGATAAAACTCACCGCTGCCCATGCAATAGCACAGCCTATAAGGGTGTCGATAACACGCGGCATAGCCACTTCGAACCCTTCACCAAGCAGGTTGAAGCAGAGTAAAACCAGTAACGTAATAAACATGGTGGCCTGTGCATATTGCACAAGACGAAAGGCAAAGAAGAGCACGCCGGTAATGACTATCAGGATCAATTGCCCCTCAAGGGAGGGAACGAAGTACAGCACCGGCAGACCCAGCGCAACGCCCGCCAGAGTCCCCATGATTCGCAGCGTCAGGCGATGGCGTGTTGCATTATAGTTAGGCTGGCAGACAAACAGGCTGGTCAGCAGAATCCAGTATCCATGGTGTAGCCCCATGATCTGAATCACGCCATAGCCCACGCACAATACAACTGACATGCGCACCGCATGGCGGAAAAGGGCAGATTCCGGGGTCAGGTTGCTGCGTAGCCGTAACCAGACATCACTTAACCCATGCAAGCTGTCGTCAGCCAGCATGCTCTCCGTTTCATTTAGCAACGACGTTTGCGGCTGGGCTGATTCAATTGATGCCAGTTGCGCATCAATCGCCCTCAGGTTATCCAGCAGAAACCCAAGCGCCTTGAGTTGTTCACTGGGTGTGGTTCCACTGGCTCGGATTCTGTCGAGTGCGGCATCAAGATGAATAAAGGCACGTTCAAATCGATTGTCGTGCTGATACGGCTTGCGCAATAAGATAGCCTGCGCAAGATGCGCGCAGGCCTGAGACTGCTGAGAGATCAGGCGCTGAAAGCGAAACATGACGTCGCTATAACGAAAGTGCTCTCTCAATGCCTGGTACTGAATATGCGATGAGCTGGCGCGTTCGTGAATATCCTGAGCGGTGAAATAATAACGCAACGTTCTGCGCGTGCCGCGTTGACCACGGTCCCCACGCAAACGTGTTAACAGCGACGCCTTAGTCTGGTTCAGCGTCGTGACCAGTTGCCCGTTAGCCAGCGCCAGTTCATACAACGGCGCTTTGCTTTCATCTTCGATATCAGGATCAAAAAGGCGTGACTTAAGTTCAAGATAATGTGCGAGCTGTTCATAGCAGCGCGCAAGATTGTCCTGTAACGGGCGGATGGGGAACACCAGGTGCCCTGACAGGGTAAGCAGGTTAAACCAGACGGCCCCCGCAAGCAGCAGCAACGGCTGCTGATACCAGACGCTATATAGCGAAGCCCCCAGCATGGTGTAAATTGCGATCAGCAGTGCACCAAACGCGATAGTGGCGTAGCGCTGCCCCAACCCCCCCAGCAGAATAAAACCGATGGTGGAGATAACCAGTCCAGGCGCAAACAGCCAGGGCCAGGGGAAGAGTAACTCCACCGATGCCGAGGCGATAAAAAACGAGATCAGGGTGATGATGAGGTTGCGCAGTCGCCCGGTCAGCCTGTCATCAAGGTCAGCCAGTGCCGCCGCCACCACGCCAAGCGTTAGCGGGATGGTCAGCTTTACCTCGCCAAGTAACCATGGCAACGCGGCACTGCCACTGAGGGCGATAAAAATGCGCACGTTATACAGCCAGGCACTGTTCCATGTATAACGGCGTACCAGGGGGCTTAGCATAAACTCAACATCCTGTTACTGAAAACGACGATGGGCGTTGGCCTCACGTGCCGCACGCGCAACCTCAACCGGGACGACGCGACGACCCACCGGCCATAGGGCAATGGCGGCAATTTTGAAATTGGCCACCCCCACCGGGATGCCGATAATGGTGATGCATTGTGCGATACCGGCAAAAATATGCATTATGCACAGCCACCAGCCGAACAGCACAAACCAGACAAGATTGAGTACCGTTCCGCCAGCATTGCGCAGCGAATTTTTGGTGCCGGGTTCGAGTTCATCCACATGGACGGCTTCATTACCCCAGGGAATCAGCGACAGCTTGGTGATTTCCCAGCAGGAGCGGGTCAATGGCAGTGTCACAACCAGCACCACACTCACCACCGTGGCAACTAACCAACCTAATGTGGTGGCAAAGCCGCCCAATACAAAATTCAGAATATTCAAAACCGTACGCATAACACCTCGCTGTAATCCATTCAGTGAATGTTTTGGTCAATTGTAATGATTTTTTAGACTGGAGCACGTTTTCTCTGGCGGTTACACTGAGATTCACAGTCAGCTGAGAAACGATGTGTGATGGAACTTAAAGCAACCTCATTAGGAAAACGTCTGGCGCAGCATCCCTACGACCGAATCGTTCTACTCAATGCCGGGGTAAAAGTGTCCGGCGACAAGCATGAGTACCTCATTCCTTTCAACCAGTTATTGACCATTGAGTGCAAACGTGGACTGGTGTGGGGAGAGCTGGAATTCATCCTTGCCGATAATAAGGTCGTGCGCCTGCACGGAACAGAGTGGGGGGAAACTCAACGTTTCTTTCAGCATCTCAACGAGCGCTGGCAGCGCTGGAGCGAGGAGATGAGCGAGGTGGCCGCTGGCGTGCTCTCCGCCCAGCTCGATGCCATTGCGGGTCGGGTTAACCACGCCGCCTGGCTGACACGTGCACAATTATCGGGGCTCAAACAGCAGCTTAATACCGCTTTCGACGCGCTGCCGGTACCACTCCGACGGCTGGAGACGTTTGATAATTGTCGCGAACTATGGCGCCAGTGCCAGTTATGGCTGCAGGATACCGAAGGACGTCGTGCCGAACATAATCAGGCATGGACGCAAAAAATGCTCACTGAATACGCGGACTTCTTCAGGGACATCGAATCCTCGCCGCTGAACCCGGCACAGGCACGGGCGGTGGTAAATGGTGAACACTCACTGCTGGTGCTTGCCGGGGCGGGAAGCGGCAAAACGTCTGTACTGGTCGCACGTGCTGGCTGGCTACTGGCGCGGGGTGAAGCCTCTGAAGAACAAATTCTGCTGCTGGCATTTGGGCGGAAAGCGGCACATGAGATGGATGAACGTATTCGGGAGCGACTTCATACCGATGCGATTTCCGCGCGGACATTCCATGCGCTTGCCCTGAATATCATTCAGCAGGGGGGCAAAAAAGCGCCTGCCATTAGCGAGCTGGAAAATGATACGGCAGCAAGGCAATCCCTCCTGACTCAAACCTGGCAACAACAGTGTGCGGAGAAAAAATCGCAGGCTAACGGCTGGCGGCAGTGGTTGAATGACGAGTTAGACTGGACGTTGCCAGAAGAGGACTTCTGGAACGACAAAAAAGTGCTGCAGCGCATTGGCGTGCGCCTTGACCGTTGGATAAGTCTGATTCGTATGCACGGGGGCAGTCAGGCGGAGATGATAGAAGGAGCACCGGAAGAGATTCGCGCATTATTCAGCAAGCGAATTAAATTGATGTCTCCGCTATTGAAGGCCTGGAAAGCGGCCCTCAAAGCAGAAAATGCCGTAGATTTCTCGGGCCTTATTCACCAGGCCATCGCTGTACTGGAAAAAGGGCGCTTCGTTAGCCCCTGGAAACACATTCTGGTGGATGAGTTTCAGGATATCTCTCCTCAGCGCGCCGCGCTGCTGGCAGCATTACGGCGGCAGAATTCCGAAACCACACTGTTTGCGGTGGGGGACGACTGGCAGGCTATCTATCGGTTCAGCGGGGCGCAGCTGTCACTCACCACGGCATTTCATGACTATTTTGGCGAAGGCGACGTCTGCGCATTAGACACGACCTATCGCTTTACTACGCGCATTGGCGAAGTGGCGAATGGTTTTATTCAACAGAATCCGCATCAACTCAGTAAACCGTTGAACAGTCTGGCGGCGGGTGACAAGAACGCGGTGACCTTGCTGGCGGACGATCAACTGGATGCGCTGCTCGACAAGTTGAGCGGATATGCAACCCCGGACGATCGCATTTTGGTGCTGGCGCGTTACCATCATGGCAAACCGGCCAGCCTTGAAAAAGCCTCAACGCGCTGGCCTAAACTGCAGCTCGATTTTATGACCATTCATGCCAGCAAAGGGCAGCAGGCAGAATATGTCATTGTGCTCGGTCTTCACGAAGGGCAGGACGGTTTTCCGGCACCGGCCCGCGAATCACTCATGGAACAAGCCTTGTTGCCCATGCCGGAGGATTTTCCGGATGCGGAAGAAAGACGTTTGTTTTATGTGGCGCTTACGCGTGCCAAAAAGCGTGTCTGGGTGCTCTTTAATAAAGAAAACCCTTCACGATTCGTTGATTGCCTCAAAAAACTCAACGTGCAGGTTGCGCGTAAGCCCTGAGCATCAGGCGGCAATGACCGCCTGAGCCCGCTTACTTCAGGCGTTCAGCGAGATAGCGTGGATAATCCGGGATCAGGATATCGACGCTGTCATTGAAGTGGGGTGACTGAATAATAAAATCGGCAGTAGACAGGTTGGTGGCAACCGGGATGTTCCAGACCGTCGCCAGGCGCAGCAGGGCTTTGACGTCCGGGTCGTGTGGTACCGCGTTTAAAGGATCCCAGAAGAAAATTAAGACATCAATTTTTCCTTCCGAAATCAGTGCGCCGACCTGCTGATCGCCGCCCATTGGACCGCTCAGCATAGCGTTGACGCTCAGGCCCGTCGCCCGTTGTATCAGGTTGCCCGTTGTTCCAGTGGCATAAAGTTCATGCTCGCCCAGTTGAGCCTGATGACGTTCTACCCAAGACATCAGCATCTGTTTACAGTGATCGTGCGCCACCAGCGCAATGTGCTTGCGCACAGGTAAAGTGCGTGTAGTGAGTTCCATAATTCCATTCCGTTATTTAACTTCGCTACAGATTACTGGAAGCGCCTGATGCTGCAAGAGAAGTCGGCGAAAAAAACGGGGATGCAGAGCGTTATGTTAACTGGCGCACTGTCAGGAAGAGGGCTGTTGTTTAATCCACTGTAAAAAACGGTCGCGCGTCGCAGGATCGGCCTGCTGGTACCAGTACTTGAGCCGCTGTTCCGTCAGATTTTGCGATTGCGCCGGCGGCATATCTAATTCTGATACCCCCGAGAGCAGCGTGCTGTCGTCGGCCATCATGGTGGCAAAGTGCGGCAGTGAAGCATATTTTCCCGCTTTGTTATAGCTCTCCGTATCCGTCTCGTAATCAATGCCCTTAGGGCGTGTGATGATTTCAAGGATATCGAGCTTTACGGGAATCGGTGTCGCGTTACCGTCGAGCAGGGCTATATGCGGAGTGGCATTAAACCGTTCGGCTTCTTTTTGCGTGTCGAGTGGCGGCAGACTGAAATTCACTTGCCCGATTAACTGCGTGTTAAACGTAGCGATCAAGGGGACCGAGGTGAAGAGCCGTGATTCATGGTTACTACTATTAATGGTTTTTTCGACCCGGAAGACCACCTGGTGTAAACCATTTTCCAGTTCAATGCTCTCGGCCCCCCGCAGCAGAGAGCTGGACACTTTTTTGCCATCAAGCACCAGCAGATCAATATCGTTGGACAATCTCAGCGTTGTCGCCAGCACCTGAACGGGCAAGAAACTCGCCATAATTACAATCGCACACCCCCATCTCATTCTGTGCTCCCGCCGAGGCCTGGCTGATGACCTGATTCATTGACTGAGATTATATTGATTAATATATAGGCAATCTTAAGCGAAACGCTCTCATACTTATGTATGGGATACATGGTTGCAACGGCATGTTTGGCGTACACTTTTAAAAACCGCAGGAGGAAATATGAAAGAGACTGACATCGCTGAGATCCTTACCTCGACCCGTACCATTGCATTAGTCGGTGCGAGCGATAAACCTGACAGGCCAAGCTACCGTGTGATGAAGTACCTTCTCGATCAGGGCTATCACGTCATTCCTGTTTCGCCGAAGGTGGCAGGCACGACGTTGCTGGGGCAACAAGGGTATGCGACCCTCGCGGATGTTCCGGAAAAAGTCGATATGGTGGATGTGTTCCGTAATTCTGAAGCGGCCTGGGGCGTAGCACAGGAAGCGATTGCCATTGGTGCAAAAACGCTATGGATGCAACTGGGTGTGATTAACGAACAGGCAGCTGTGTTAGCGAGTGAAGCGGGAATCAAAGTGGTGATGGACCGGTGCCCGGCGATTGAAATACCTCGACTGGGGCTCGCCAAATAAAAAACACCCCGCCAGGGCGGGGTGTCGTCAGTGTCGGAGGCGTGGAGCCTGTAGCTGTTTACGGATAGAACGGGACAGCTCATCCATAGAAGACTGCTCTGGATGTTCATCCGCTATCTCACGCTGAAGCTGTGCTTCAGCCAGATAAGTATGAATCGGCTCTCCGTCATCACCCTCCATGATCACATGGTACCAGGGCGCAGCACGGAGCTCATCGTTTACCGCCATCTCATCAACCGGCGGTTCATCCAGAGAATATTCTGCATCGATATCAAGCACGACACCCAGATAACCCAACTGCGAGTGACGAACCTGCTGACCGATACCAAATTTGCTGGCTATCATAGTCACCTCCTGAAAACTGTTACTCCCCCAGATATGTGGGCAAAGTTCCAAAAATCAAGCTACATGACGCGACAGGCAAACCCTTTCAGGTACAACCCTTCCGGGTAAGGTGCAATCACCGGGTGATCCGCAGCCTGACGGAACTGTTCTATAAATTGTACATCACGACCCGCATCTATTGCGGCATCCGCAATAATTTTCTGGAATAAATCTGTGGTCATCAGGCCTGAACAGGAGAAAGTCATCAACACGCCGCCGGGATTGAGCAGTTGGATTGCCAGCATGTTGATATCTTTGTAGCCACGGCATGCGCCCTGAAGCTGACTTTTGTTCTCAACAAACTTCGGCGGATCCATCACGATAACGTCGAATTTTTCGCCCTGATCGCGATATTTACGCAGTAGTTTAAACACATCGTCACGGACGAACTCCGCTTTGCTGAGATCAAGTTGATTCAGCTCTACGTTCTTTTTTGCCACGTCCAGTGCTTCCTGCGAGGTATCGACGCTGACGACCTGGCGGCAGCCACCCATTAAGGCTGAGATAGCAAATCCACCGGTGTACGAGAAGCAGTTAAGGACCCGTTTGTCTGCGACGTAGCGACGAGTGGCGAGGCGGCTGTCACGTTGATCAAGGTAATAACCCGTTTTGTGCCCTGCCTGAATATCGACATACAGCTTCATGCCGTTTTCTTCAATAGCTAGCAGTTCTGGTGGCATTTCACCAACCACCAGGCCTTGCGTCAGCTCCATTCCCTCTTTTTTTCGTACCGCAACATCGCTGCGATCGTAGATGGAACAAGCCGGATAGAGAGCTTGCAGAGCCGATAAGATCGCCGGACGTTGATATTCTGCACCGGCACTTAGCAGCTGCAGCACCAGGAAATTGCCAAAACGATCGATAGTTACGCCGGGTAAACCATCAGACTCACCGGCAATCAGGCGGTAGCTGTCCAGCCCATCACGCTGTGCCAGCCAGTCACGCCAGGTCTGGGCTTGCTGAATTCGGCGACTGAAGAAGTCGATATCAATCGCCTCTTCCTTATCGAAGGTCCAGACGCGGGCACGGATTTGTGATGCCGGAGAAAAAGCGCCGCGGGCCAGCCATTTGCCCTGAGCATCAACAATGTCAACGGTTTCACCCAGGCTGGCTTTTCCTTCCATGCGGGCGATAGCCCCGGAGAACACCCATGGGTGGCGGCGCAGCAGTGATTTTTCGCGGCCTTTGGTCAGTACTAAACGTGCAGTCATAGTCAATTATTCAGCTAAACGGGAGAAATTGGGCGCTATTGTCATGGGTTCATGGCGCAATTGCAACGTACCACGTATCAATGCGAATTTTCGGTTTCAAAAATCACGATACCGAGCGTACTGGCTATTGCGCTGACGTGGCTGTCACCATATCGGATCCAATTTTTAATGAAACTGATGAAATTTTTATCCTCCGACGCATCCCACAGATTGAAGTAACCTATGGCCTTCCAGTGACGCGCATCCTGGAAAAAGACGTGTTCGCAGAGGTACCAGGAAACACCATGGATATTTTTAAGCGTGGCCTGATCCCATATGCGGGTAATACTCTTGACCTCTAATACCGTAATATTGTCATTTATAAACTGAAGGATGGCGGAGGTGGGAATATTTTTGGGGACGTCCCGTAACACTGACCACAAATAATTAAACACTCTCTCTTTGTGCTCATTTATCTTTGGATAACGGGCTAACGGCAGTGAATCCCAGTTCTGCTGAAAGTGGTAGAGGTTACACATTGCAGCAGCTTCGCAAATGGCTTCTTCAAACCAGTGATGTTTATGCACATTCGCTCTGTCATAACGGCAGTACGCGTGACAAAACATATGGGTTACCTGATAGATAATCATTCCCCAGTTGGTTGCATCTGTAATATTTAAACAGACCCGGTAATAATCCTTGTCCCTATTGATTGACTGCGGAGAAAACACCATAGGGCATGAGGATTCGGCGGCATTGGTCAGAATAAAATCTTTTTCTAAATCGTACCCAACCATGCTGGAAAAGGAGCGGTACGCCTCGGCGAACAACACGTCCAGCACATCTGCTTCAATACCGCGCCACTGGTTTATATCACTGACTATCATTCGAGCCTGAGTCATTTATCTTCCTGTGTGATATGGGGTTAACTACATTCCATCTAATGACAATCATCTGTTGTGAACAAACCTCACACAATCACGCACAACATTTGCGAAAATCAGCGAATATATTCACATTAATCAGAAGTTTAGTCTGACTTTTGAACCTGTGCGTACACTTTACTAAAATTAGTAACCTCAGCATCTGAAAAGAACAATTCTGGCCTTCAAAAGGGGGATTTATGAGTCATGAAAAGTCACCACATTGCACCATCTGCTGGGTTCATGGCCGAGTGCAGGGGGTGGGGTTTCGCTATAGCACCCAACGTGAAGCGCAGCGGCTTGGGTTGACGGGCTACGCGCGCAACATGGACGATGGGAGTGTGGAAGTGGTCGCCTGTGGCGACAGCCAAAAAGTTGAAGCGCTGATTGACTGGCTGAAGGCGGGCGGGCCACGAAGTGCGAAGGTTGAGCGGGTACTCACTGAGCCGCATCAACCCGGCAGCACGTGGACGAACTTCGGCATACGCTATTAAATACATTTCACCGGTTTAGGCAGGCCGGCAATTTTGGTCGCCTGCTTTGCCGGGCCTTTTGGAAACAGGCGGTAAAGATAGCGACTGTTTCCTTTCTCTTCGCCAAACTTATTGGCCATTGCCTTCACCAGCATGCGAATGGCCGGTGAGGTATTAAACTCCAGATAGAATTCGCGTACAAAACGCACCACTTCCCAGTGCTCAACGGCGAGCGTAATTCCTTCATTTTCGGCGATAGCCGATGCCAGTCCTTCGCTCCACAGCGTGGTGTCTTTCAGATAGCCTTCGCTATCGGTCTCTATTTCTATGCCTTCAAAAATCATGAGATATCACAATGTCAGTCATTCACTGCCGGGCAGTGTACCAAAAAACAAAGCCCCGCTTAAGCAGGGCTTTGGTTATACAGGCTGACGATTAGTCACGGCTGGCAAAGCCGAGAATGCTCAACAGGCTGACAAAGATGTTATAGATGGAAACATACAGGCTAACGGTCGCACGGATGTAATTGGTCTCACCACCGTTAATGATATTGCTGGTTTCATACAGAATGGCGCCCGTTGAAATCAGGATGAACACCGCGCTGATGGCCAGGTGCAGAGCCGGCAGCTGCAGGAAAATATTCGCCACCATCCCGATCAGTACCACAACAATGCCCGCCATCAGCATACCGCCGAGGAAAGACATGTCTTTGCGTGTTGTCAGAACGTAAGCAGAACAGCAGAAGAACACCAGTGCGGTTCCCCCCAGAGCCAAACCAATCACATCTCCCATGCCCGCCGACAAATAGGCGTTCAGGATTGGACCCAGGATATAGCCGAGGAAGCCGGTAAAGGCGAACGCAGACAGTATGCCGATCGGTTGATTAGCCGTTTTATAGGTCAGGAACATCAGACCATACATACCAACCAAAGTAAGAATCAGGCCCGGAGACGGCAATGCCAACAGGGTGCTTGCGGTTGCCGTCATGGCAGAAAACGCCAGCGTCAGACTGAGCAGAAAATAGGTATTACGGAGCACTTTATGGGTGCTAAGCAACGATGTACGGTCGCGCGAGGAGGTAACAATACGATCCATAGGGCACTCTCTTAGACAGATCAGAAGATATATGGGGTGAGGATAGAAAATCCCCGTTTCCTTACCTAGCTGTTTTACCCATCTTTACTAAATATGCAAGTGAATCCGGGCAGTAAAAAATCCTGACTTTACGATAAAAGACGGTATCAATGCGCATTTGTAAAAAATAACCATACCGGTGTCTTATATGTCGCTGAAAAATATTGCTCTGGCCTGTTTTGAACGCTAATAAGAAGGTCAACGTATCGTCATCAGGAAAATACTCAGGACGAAGGATATGAAATCACATGCTTTGACGCGTATTGCACTAGGCCTCCTCACAATCAGCGGGTTAGGTATTAGCACATTTTCATTGGCCGCCAACGTACCTCAGGGTACTGAACTTGCTGCCCGACAGGAGCTGGTGCGTAATAATGGCAGCGAACCGGCATCGCTGGATCCGCATAAAGTAGAAAGCGACGTTGAATTTAATATTATCAGTGATTTATTCGACGGGCTTGTGGCAGTCAATCTGGATGGCAGCATTGAGCCCCGTCTCGCGCAAGCATGGGAAAATAAAGACAATACTGTCTGGGTTTTTCATTTACGCCCGAACGCCACCTGGTCTGATGGCACCGCCATCACGGCAAAAGATTTTGTCTGGAGCTGGCAGCGCCTGGTTGACCCAAAAACGGCCTCGCCATATGCCAGCTACCCCGGCAATATGCATATCCAGAATGCCAGAGAGATAGCGTTAGGGGAGAAGCCACTGGACACCCTGGGCGTTAAAGCCGTGGATGACAACACCCTGGAAATTCGCCTGACGCAGCCCAATGCGGCATTTCTGGCGATGCTCGCTCATCCTTCTATGGTGCCAGTCGATAAAATCCTTATTAGTCGTTTTGCTGAAAAGTGGACCAAGCCGGAACATATTGTCACCAGCGGGCCCTATAAGCTGAGCGAGTGGGTGGTCAATGAAAAAATTATCGCCCAACGTAATACGCGCTACTGGAACAATAAAGCCACCGTCATCAACACGGTAACGTACCTGCCAATCAGTTCAGAAACCGCAGATGTAAACCGTTATAAAGCGGGTGAAATTGATATCACTAACACTATCCCCGTGAATCAGTTTGCACAGTTGAAAGCGAGCATGGGCAGCCAGGTGAGCGTCCTGCCGCTGCTTTCCACCTATTATTATGAGCTGAACACCACCAGAGCCCCTTTCAATGATGCGCGTGTGCGCCGGGCCTTAAATATGGCGCTCGACAAGGACATCATTGCTGAGAAGGTTATGGGGCAGGGGCAACGTCCAGCCTGGCTCATCAGCCAACCGGAGATTGGCGGCGTCACGTTAAAGGCGCCTGACTACACGTCATGGCCCCGAGAAAAACGGATCGAAGAAGCCAGGAAATTGTTGAATGACGCGGGGTACAACGACGCTCATCCGTTATCGTTTAATTTGCTCTACAACACGATGGAGACTCACCAGCGACTGGCGATAGCCGTCAGTTCAATGTGGAAGAAAAATCTGGGTGTAGAGGCGAAGCTGCAAAATCAGGAGTGGAAAACCATGCTGGACACCATGCACACCGGCAATTTCGATGCCGTGCGCTACGCGTGGATTGCCGATTACGATGATGCGGCCACCTTTTTAAACAACTTCCGCACCGGCGACAGCGAAAATACGTCGAAATACAGTAATCCGGCGTATGACGAGGTCCTGCATAACGCAGCAAAAGCGAAGGATGTAGCGGAACGGGGGCGGTACTACCAACAGGCGGAAGACATGCTGGCGCAGGATGTCCCGGCTATTCCTCTGTATCACTATGTGCGTACCCATCTTGTGAAGCCCTGGGTAGGCGGATTTGAACCCGATCGGCTGGGACGTTTCTACACCAAGGATCTTTATATCAAGAAGCATGAGGGGTGATGAGACGAGATCGCGTTGATTTAATAGTCAGTTTGTTGTTATTTCAGGCGATTAAATCACATTTGTCGATTTTTCAGGCAAACAGTAAATAACACGCTTTACAGACGTCACCGGGATGTTTATAGTGCGCCCCATACCGGAAGCGTGGCCGAGCGGTTGAAGGCACCGGTCTTGAAAACCGGCGACCCGAAAGGGTTCTAGAGTTCGAATCTCTACGCTTCCGCCAAATCGTACAAAGGGCCTACCACTTGGTAGGCCCTTTGTTTTTTGGCTTCCCGGCGCGATTAACACCGACAAGCTTCCCATTCTTCAACTATTCTATCCTCTCTCTGTCTCAGCAAGACGCTGCTCATTTCGTTACGCCTGTATAGTGAATCCCTGTTGAAGGCTATTCACGCGCTTAGCAGGGGGGAAACTCACGTATACTCACCCGACGCACATCCCATCTGTTTAATTACTTACGCGAAATCCTGATGAAAACGTTTTACTTGAGCTTTCTGTGCCTGATTTTTCTCGCCATCTTCGCGGGCCTTGCACTCTCTTTGCTCCAGCGGGAGTCGCTGAGCCAGGAGGGATGGTGGTCTGCGCGACGTGATTCTGCGGGGCTGGCACCCGATGCCCGGAAATATGCGAAGGATGCCATTGTACAGGTCTATGCCGCACCGACATGGGGCTGGAAAGGTGTGGTCGCGGTACATCCGTGGATTATCTTCAAGCGCGCCGGAGAAACGGCCTATCACCGTTACGAGGTGATTAGCTGGGGGGCGGGAGATAAAGTGCGCCACAATCGTCATTCACCGGATGGTTACTGGTACGGCGCAAAACCACGACTGCTGGTGGCCCATCGCGGGCCGGAGGCCGCAGCGATGATCCCGCAAATTGAGGCGGCCATTGCGTCTTACCCCTGGCCCACCACGTATCACGCGTGGCCGGGGCCAAACAGCAATACCTTTATCGCCCACCTCGGGCGAGAAGTGCCGGCTCTCAAACTGGATATGCCCGCCAATGCGGTAGGTAAAGATTTTCGCTCATTGCTTAACCCTGTTGGCCTGCCGCCATCAGGGCGTGGGGTTCAGGTGTCGCTGCTGGGCGTGGCGGGCATGACCCTGGGAGCGGAAGAGGGGATCGAACTCAACGTACTCGGACTGAACATGGGGGTAGGGTTTTCACCGTTACGCCTGCGCCTGCCTTTTATTGGTGGGCCTGGGCGCGACAATTTGCAGAAAAATTCCTCAGAAAGTACGCCATAAAAGAGCGAAACCAAAAGGGCAGTGCAAGCGCATAACGACACACGTCCGTACTCACCTTCCTTTATGGGTGAAAATAATGGGCTGCTGAACAGTTCGCAGCCCATAAAAAGCCGACGCGGTCAGCCACGCCCCACAAACGGCATGGTTGTCGCCATGACGGTAATGAACTGCACGTTGGTATCAAGCGGCACGCCCGCCATATAGACCACGCTGTTGGCCACTTGCGAGACATCCATCATCGCTTCGACAACAACCTCCCCATTGGCCTGTTTCACCCCTTTTGCCATCCGCTGAGAAAGCTCAGTGTGCGCATTACCAATGTCAATTTGACCACAGGCGATGCCATATTTGCGACCATCCAGCGAGATGCTCTTCGTCAGGCCAGTAACACCATGTTTGGTGGCCGTGTAAGCCGCGGAATCCGGGCGCGGGGCATGGGCTGAAATCGAACCATTATTGATAATACGTCCGCCCTGGGGAGATTGTTCTTTCATCAGGCGGAAAGCGCCCTGCGCGCAAAGAAACATTCCCGTCAGATTAACATCTACCACCGTCGTCCACTTCTCATAGCTCAACTCTTCAAACGGGATGCCCGGGAAGTTGGTGCCCGCATTGTTGAACAGTACATCAAGATGACCGCATTTTTCTTTAATCCGGGTGAACAGCGCCGCCACAGAATCTGGTTGAGTGACATCCGTGGGCACCACCATTGATTGCGCCCCGTCGCCCAATGCGGAGACGGTCTCAAGCAAGGGTTCCAGACGGCGTCCGGCAAGCACCACAAAATACCCGGCATGGGATAATGCAATGGCAGTGGCTCTGCCAATCCCGCTGCCTGCGCCCGTTACCAGCGCAATTTTCGTTGAATCGAACATTGTAAATTCCTTCTGCTAATCCCGTTGTCAGTAAAGTAAGGATACCCGCCTGCTTAGCTTGTCAGGCTGGCGTCCGGCCGCTGTCCACTCAGCGCCTGCGCCAGGCTTGCCAGTACCATTTCGCCCATTGCCGTGCGCGTCTCAACCGTGGCGCTGGCGCGGTGGGCCTGCAGAACGACATTGTCCATGCCGAGGAGCGGGGCAGGGACGTTTGGCTCGTCAACGAAGACATCCAGCCCTGCGCCCTGAATACGTCCTGCCACCAGCGCGTCAACCAGATCGGGTTCATTGACCAGTTTTCCGCGAGCGATATTAACTAAAAAGCCGTGCTCACCGAGCGCATTAAGCACGGCTGCATTGACGATGCCTTCGGCTTTATCGGCAGATGCGGAAAGAATCAGAGCATCACTCTGGGCGGCCAGCGCCTGCAGATCGGCAATGAACGGGTAATCAAGATCGGTCATTGGCTGGAGGTCGGTATAGGCAATCGGGCAACCAAACGCAGAAGCGCGGGTAGCAATGGCGCGGCCCACGCGGCCCATGCCGACAATGCCGACGCGCATGCCGCTAAAACGGCGGGAAAGCGGAATGGCGCCGGGATGGGGATTTTTCGCCCACTCGCCATTACGTACCACGCGATCGCCAGAGCAAATGCCCCTGCAGGCTGCAATCAGCAGGCCGATCGCCAGGTCAGCCACGTCTTCCGTCAGGGCGCCCAGGGTCGCCGTGACATGGATATTACGCTGACGGGCATAGTTCAGATCAACGGCATCAACGCCGACGCCATTGATAGCGACCACTTCCAGCGCGGGTAGTTTTTCCATCAATGCATTGCTGATGCCGGTATGACCGCCTGAGACAACGCCACGAATGCTGTTGCCGTACTCTTTAATAAAAGCATCTTTGTCTTCAATTTCAAAGTAACGGTAGACGGTATACAGGGCGTTCAGTTTTTCGCTAATCGCAGGAATCAGAATAGGATTTAG
>DFPL01000009.1 GCA_002377245.1 Enterobacteriaceae bacterium UBA3516 | reverse complement strand
CACCCTAACCCTCTCCCCAGTGGGGCGAGGGGACCAATCGTGCTCGCATTTTTTTGTGGGGATCCCTCCGGGCTGTTACCTCTCCCAGTAGGACTCTTCCAGACTGTCTTCACGCTCGGGCAAACCGCGTGATAAGCGTGGGGCATGCTGGTTCAGCACCTGATAGCTCACGCGATTCGCATATTTGCATACCTGCGCCAGCGAGGAGTAGGTCAGCCAGGTGAAGCTGTGTTTGCTGGAGTTCGGCACATTAAGGCGGTGGTAGTTATTTGCCGTGATGTCATGCAGCAACGCCGCCAGTGCGCCATCCCCTGCCCCGTTGGTATTCATGATCTTTTCCGGGCCGCCCATATAAGGAGCGATGTGCGAGAAGATACGCAGCGGGTTCACACAATCTTTATGGCGCATCGCACGGCTGAATTCGAACTGATTAAATTCGGCAATGGCCCCCGGCAACAAGGGATGCTGGGTTTTACGTTTGGCTTCATCTTCGGTGAAACCGGCCATATACAGTCCAATGGGACCCGCGGTACACAGCACCAGGTCAACCCAGTCCAGCGCCTTATCGGCTGCGACCAGCGGATCGCTCTCGCCGGTCAGCGCATGGGCCTCTTCTTCGTTCATCGCCAGAATCGACACGTGTTCTTTGAGAAAATCGCGCCACCACTGCGGGTTATCGGCGATGACGTATTTCGTGCCCAGCGTCAGCACCACCGGCACGTTATGTTTTTTAGCGTAGGCAACGGCCTGCATGGTGGCGGCCGGCATTGGCTCACCGGGGTTACAGCGCACCAGATAAGACGTCAGCACCAGGGCTGAAGCGCCGGCAATCACCGCTTCAGGAATGCTGTCGGCACGAAGCTGATTCATTTGCCCTGGGCTGATAGCAAAGGTGCGCTCACCGGAATCGTTGATCAGGGTAAAGCAGCGTCCAATGGCGCCATCAACACCCTGCAGGTAGTTAAGATCGGTACGGCTGGAGGTGTTACACAGGTAACGATAGGCGTAGCTGCCAATCTCGATGTTGTTACACATCACTCCCAGGAGGACAGAACGATCGTCCGCCAGCACCGAATAATTGTGCATGGTGTTACCGATAGTGCCACCGGCAAACTGATGGGTAATGAGATTGTCTCGCACCAGCTCCTGATAGAGCGCTTCGGCGACATCATCGGCGATCACCAGTGAATGACCGGCGCTTAATCCATAACGGGTAATAAACGCATCATCGACTTTGGCTTCAATATCCACCAGCGTCTGATCGATTCCCACTACCCAGGTCGCACTGGTCTCATTTTCAGGCTGAATTTGTTGCAGCAGCGGATCGCGGGCGTTTACAGGGAAATAGTGTTTGGATTTGCGTTTACCGGGAAATTTCATGGTCGTTGTTACGGCGTGAGGAGTGGGCCGGGAATGGTAGCACACTCCCCGCCCGGCGCGCGATTAGCGATATTTCTCAGTGAGACTCACCATCATCTCGATATGATCGGGTGAATCATTAAGTGCAGGAATATATTCATATTTCCCACCACCCGCTTCGAGGAAGAATTCCCGGTTCTGCACGGCTATCTCTTCCAGTGTCTCCAGGCAATCGGCGGCAAAACCTGGACTCATAACCTGAATATGCTTCACGCCCTTCTCACCTAACATTTTCATGGTTTCATCAGTGTAGGGGGTCAGCCAGGGTTCACGACCAAAACGCGACTGGAAGGTCATCATCACCTTTTCCGGCGGCAGCTCCAGCGCAGAGACCAGTTCACGCGTGGTATCACGGCAGCGCTGCGGGTAACTGTCACCTTCATCTGCATAACGCTGCGGGATGCCGTGATAAGAGAGCAGCAGCAGATCGGGTTCCCCGTGAAGGGCAAAGGAGGCACGCACGCTGTTAGCCAGCGCAGTGATGTAAGCCTGCTCGTCAGCATAGTCGCGAATGAAAGTGATACCGGGTATCTGGCGTTTCTTTGCCAGAATGCGCCCCAGTTCGTCCCATACGGCACCGACGGTTGAGCAGGAGTACTGCGGGTAGAGCGGCAGTACAACGATGTGCTCGACATCCTGCGCCATTAACTCTTCTACAGCGCTCTCCAGCGACGGTGAACCGTAGCTCATACCGAGGGCGACGGGCACATCTGCAAGACGTGCGGCCAGCGCCCGTTGTTGCCTGCGGCTGAAGACCATTAACGGCGAGCCCTCTTCCATCCAGACGGACTGGTAGAGTTTAGCAACGCGCGGAGAACGAATGGGCAAAATGACGCCACGCAGCAGCGGCCACCATAGCAAACGAGAGGTATCAACGACGCGACGGTCACTTAAAAATTGCCGCAGGTAACGTTTTACCGCATCGGGAGTGGGTGCTTCGGGGGTACCAAGATTGGCCAGCAGAATACCTGTTTTCGCCTGACTCATTCGCGCCTCTTAACCATTGAACTGGTTAATGATTGTAACTGAAAAGCGCGTAAACGAAACCAATTGCAGCGATTGTTAAAGCATCCCCGACGGGCGTCGGGGATGAGCAGACTTAGCCGAGGATTTTTTCCAGTTCGGCACGCACGTCGCTCACGGCTTTGGTGCCGTCAACTTTAGCGTACTGGGTGTTGCCTGCTTTGGCTTCGTTCTGGTAGTAACCAATCAGCGGTGCAGTCAACTGATGGTACTCCACCAGACGCTTACGCACGGTCTCTTCCTGATCGTCTTTACGGGTGGTCAGCTCTTCGCCGGTCACGTCGTCTTTACCTTCCACCTTCGGCGGATTGAATTTGATGTGGTAAACGCGGCCAGAAGCCGCATGGACGCGACGACCGATAATACGGTCAACGATCAGCTCGTCCGGTACGTCGAATTCCAGAACGAAATCAACATTGATACCAGCTTCTTTCATGGCATCAGCCTGCGGGATAGTACGCGGGAAGCCGTCGAGCAGGAAACCGTTGCGGCAATCTTCCTGAGTGATTCGCTCTTTTACCAGCGCAATAACCAATTCATCGGTGACCAGCTTACCGGCATCCATGATGTCTTTCGCTTGCTTGCCCAGCTCACTGCCAGATTTAACAGCAGCACGGAGCATATCGCCCGTGGAGATTTGCGGAATACCGTATTTCTCCATAATGAACTGTGCCTGAGTTCCTTTACCCGCGCCTGGAGCGCCAAGCAGAATAATACGCATTGCGGAAATCCCCTCAAATGTCGATTCAAATTTTCAAAAAAGCGCTAAACGATACCACCAGAATGAGTATGGCTCAAGGAAGGCGAAAGGGCTGAAACGGTTAATGAGGGGATTTTATTAGGGGGTGCACACCCTCTCCCATAGAGGAGAGGGTGTGATGAGGCGTTTGAAGAACTTAGCTCAGCAGCAGCGCATTCACGCGCTTGATGAACTGGTTAGGATCTTCCAGCGTACCGCGCTCGGCGAGCAGCGCCTGATCCATCAGCAGTTCAACCCATTGCGCAAACTGCGCTTCATCTTGCGTGTCTGCCGTGCGTTTTACTAACGGGTGATCCGGGTTCAGCTCAAAGAGATATTTCACTTCCGGCACGCTCTGGCCCGCAGCGGCAAACAATTTCGCCATCTGGGTGCTCATCTCGTCGTTATCGGTCGTGACGATAGCCGGCGTGTCGGTCAGACGATGAGTCAGACGTACCTCTTTCACACGATCGCCCAGCAGGTTTTTCACACGCTCAACGAACGGCTCAAGGGCTTTTTCCGCCTCTTTCACGGTATCGTCCACTTCATCAGCCAGTTTATCCAGTGACTCATCCGCTTTTGACACAGACTGGAAGGCTTTACCGTCAAACTCGGTCAGGTAGCTCATCATCCATTCGTCGATACGATCGGAAAGCAGCAGAACCTCAATGCCTTTTTTGCGCAGCAGTTCCAGGTGCGGGCTGCTTTTCGCTGCGGCATAGCTGTCGGCGGTGATGAAATAAATTTTCTCCTGGCCTTCTTTCATGCGGGAGACGTATTCATCCAGCGATACGGTCTGCTCAGAAGAGTCGTTGTGCGTGGAGGCAAAACGCAACAGTTTGGCAATGGCCTGCTGGTTGGCATTATCTTCAGCCGGACCTTCTTTCAGCGCCAGGCCAAACTGTTTCCAGAAGCCCAGGTATTTTTCCGCATCATCTTTTGCCAGTTTTTCCAGCATCTGCAGCGCGCGCTTGGTCAGCGCATTACGCAGATTGCGGGTCACGGTGCTGTCCTGCAGAATTTCACGGGAGACGTTCAGCGGCAGGTCGTTGGAATCTATCAGACCGCGTACGAAGCGCAGATAGTTCGGCATGAACTGCTCAGCTTCATCCATGATAAACACGCGCTGGACATAGAGTTTCAGCCCATGTTTATGGTCACGGTTCCACATGTCCCACGGCGCCTGGGACGGGATAAACAGCAGGCTGGTGTACTCCTGCTTACCTTCCACGCGGTTGTGGCTCCATGCCAGTGGGTCGGTAAAGTCGTGGGCGATGTGTTTGTAGAACGCTTTGTACTCGTCCTCGTTAATTTCCGCCTTGTTACGGGTCCACAGCGCCTGCGCTTTGTTGATTTTTTCCCAGGAGACCACGGTCTCGCCGTCGACCTCTTCCTGCTTTTCAATTTCTACCGGCAGCGCAATGTGGTCGGAATATTTGCCGATCACCGAACGCACACGCCAGTCGTCGAGGAAATCATCTTCGCCTTCACGCAGGTGCAGCGTAATTTCGGTACCGCGGTCTTCTTTAGTGATGTCGGCAACGGTGTATTCGCCTTCGCCCTGAGACTCCCAGAACACGCCATTTTCCGCGCTCTCACCGGCAGCACGGGTGCGCACGGACACTTTATCAGCAACGATAAATGCGGAGTAGAAACCAACACCAAACTGACCAATCAACTGACTGTCTTTTGCCTGGTCGGAACCCATAGATTCAAGGAAAGATTTGGTGCCGGACTTCGCAATGGTGCCGAGGTTTTCGATGACTTCATCGCGGCTCATCCCGATACCGTTATCGGCGATGGTCAGGGTGCGGTTCTCTTTATTGAATGAGACGCGGACACGCAGGTCGCCATCACCTTCATACAGATCCGGTTTTGACAGTGCGCGAAAACGCAGTTTATCCGCCGCATCCGACGCGTTAGAAATCAGCTCGCGCAGGAAAATTTCTTTATTGGAATACAGGGAATGGATCATCAGGTGCAGAAGTTGTTTCACTTCTGACTGGAAACCGCGGGTTTCTTGTCCTTTCATCTATCTCGACCTCAACAATGCCATTTAATGGATTAAGCCATGCTTCTTCATGCCGCAGACACGTGGTCTACCACACAATGCGCCAGGCTATTGAAATGATGAAGGGGAGATGGGGATATGGAAGGGATTTTTCAAGCGGAGGCCAAAAGAGCAGCCTCCGTTTGGTCAGAATTTAATCTTGTGGCGACCTGCCAGAGAGTGGGACAGCGTGGTGCCATCGACCATTTCCAGTTCGCCGCCAACCGGCACGCCATGGGCGATACGGCTGGCCTCTACGCCATACTGCCCGCAAAGCTCGGCAATATAGTTGGCAGTGGCCTCACCTTCTACCGTGGGATTGGTCGCAAGGATAACTTCTGACAGCGTTTCCGCCTCCAGACGTTGCTCCAGCCGGTCCAGACCAATGTCGTCAGGCCCGATGCCATCCAGCGGTGAAAGGTGGCCCATCAGCACAAAGTAGCGACCGGAAAACTGCCCGGTCTGCTCAATGGCGTAGATGTCTGCCGGGCTTTCCACGATACAGATTTGACCGTTTTCCTGCCGACGAGGATTACTGCAGATATTGCAGACCTCCTGCTCGGTAAAGGTACGGCAATCCGCACAGTGGCCAATTTCTGACATCGCGCGGGTCAAAGCCTGCGCGAGGCGCATTCCGCCGCTGCGATCGCGCTGCAAAAGCGTAAACGCCATACGTTGCGCCGACTTCGGGCCAACACCCGGCAGGCAGCGCAGCGCTTCCATTAGCTGCGTTAACAGCGGACTGGTTTGCATCAGAACGGCATCTTAAAGCCTGGCGGCAGCTGCATTCCGGAGGAAACAGAGGCCATTTTTTCTTTCTGAGTTTCTTCAATGCGGCGAGCGGCATCGTTGAATGCAGCAGCGACCAGATCTTCGAGCATCTCTTTGTCGTCTTCCAGCAGGCTGGGGTCGATTTCAACGCGACGGCAGTTGTGCGCGCCATTGATGGTCACTTTCACCAGGCCTGCACCGGATTCACCGGTCACTTCCAGCTTCGCGATCTCTTCCTGCATCTGCTGCATTTTTTCTTGCATCTGCTGGGCCTGCTTCATCAGACCACCCAGACCGCCTTTTCCACCGAACATAGGCTTATCTCTCTTTCACGTTTAAGGATTACAACCGTAAGTCAGACTCACGATCAAAGGGGGCGAATACTCTCTTCATCCAGATCGGCGTCGAAGAACCGACGCAGGGTCTGGATATTGTTATCCGCAATAATCGCCTCACGCGCCTGCGCGAGTTTTTCTTCATAGATGGCCTGTCGCCATTCCAGCGGCGTGCGTACTGCCGGATTATCATCTTCAATGATAGTCAATTCAACCGTCACGCCGTGAAGCCCGCTCAGCGCATCCGCCAGCGTTTTCTGTGCCGACGGTGAATTCAGATGGCGTTGAGTCGAACGCAAATGCAAGGTAATGCGGTTGTCATCCTGCTCTTTCCAGGCATTAAGCGCCACCTGCTCAACCAGCTTCGGCAAACTGAGCTGACTCACTTCTGCCGCCCAGGCATCACGCACCAGCGACTCTTCCGCCAGCTTTTTCGCAAGCTCAGGTGTTTTTTCGTGTTCCAGCGCCTTTTTCAACGCCTTGGGAGTGGCGACAGTCTCTTTGACCTCGTCAACCACCGTCGTGGCCTTCCAGCGATAGGCCTCTTTCTTAACCGGCGCCTCGGCCTTTGCTGCACCTGACGGGCGGGATTGCACCCGCTCAGTCATTGAAGCCAGTCTTTCGAGGGCGTTGTTATTCACCGGCCGCACGCGGGTTGCGGCTGCCGGTTCACTCTTTTTTGCTTTGTCGGCTCCCTGAGCGCGTTGCAACTGACGACGCGCGGCCAACACCTGGTTGGTCGCTTCCGGCAGGGCCGCATCCTGCTGAGGTTGCGGCGCGGGTGCTGCGGCTTCAGCCTGGGATGCCAACTGCGACGTACTTAACACCGCCTTCGGGGCGACAGGAGCGAAAGCGTGCTGCGGGGCATCGGGTACGGTCAGCGGCTCACGCGGGTGAAATGCCAGCGCGCGCAGCAGAGTCATCTCCATACCCATGCGCCTGTCCGGAGCATAGGGCAGCTCTTTACGGCCAATCAGCAAGGTCTGGTAATAAAGTTGTACGTCGGTGGGCGGGATAATTCGCGCCAGTTCGCGCATGCGCTGCTCAATAGCCGCCATGTCACTGCCCAGTGCGGCGGGCGTTAACTGCACCATCGCAATGCGGTGGATGAGCATTTGCATCTCGACCAGCAGGGCTTCCCACTCAACGCCCCGAGACGCGGCGTCATTGACCAGCGCCATCGCCCTTTCACCGTCGGCCGCCGCAATGGCTTCAATCAGCGCCAGTGCCTGATCGTCATTCAGGGTGCCAAGCATGGTGCTTACCACCTGCGCGGTCAGGTTGCCGTCACCGCTGGCGATGGCCTGATCGGTCAGACTCAATGCATCACGCAGACTGCCATCCGCCGCACGGGCGATAAGCTGCAGGGCGCGAGTCTCATGACCGATCTTCTCTTCATCCAGAATGTGCTCAAGCTGCTGGCGAATCTGATCGACATCCAGCGCCTTAAGATGAAACTGCAGGCAGCGGGAGAGAATCGTTACCGGCAGCTTCTGCGGATCGGTCGTTGCCAGTAAAAATTTGACGTGCTCAGGCGGCTCTTCAAGCGTTTTTAACAGCGCGTTGAAGCTGTGACGCGACAGCATGTGGACTTCATCGATGAGATAGACTTTGAATCGACCACGGGCCGGTGCGTACTGTACGTTATCCAGCAGATCGCGGGTATCTTCGACTTTGGTTCGCGAGGCGGCGTCGATTTCAATCAGATCGACAAAACGCCCCTGTTCGATTTCACGGCAGCTGTCGCACACGCCACACGGCGTGGCCGTAATCCCCGTTTCGCAGTTCAGTCCTTTCGCCAGCAGTCGGGCGATAGAGGTTTTACCCACACCACGCGTACCGGAAAACAGGTAGGCATGATGGATGCGTCCGGAGGTTAAGCCGTTCGCCAGTGCAGTAAGTACATGCTCCTGGCCGACTACGCTCGCGAAAGTTTGGGGTCGCCATTTTCGGGCTAAGACCTGATAACTCATTGGCAGGCTCTGAAACGCTGGAAGGTGAATTGATTGAGGGGAATGCTATCACAACCTCACAAAATCAGCGAGGTCGTGTCTTTCGGTAAAGATCAGATTATCGTTGCAGCCAGTTGGCTTGCGGACAGCGTGCAGTCGCCGGCGCGTACACACTGTACGTGAAGACGACGAGCACTGCCCGGAATCAAAAGGGCAAATAAGAGAGTCTGAAGATTAGTGACCCGGGAAAGGCACTAAGCAATAGCTGGTGATGCCCTGTTTTTCCAGGCGTTGTTCACCGCCGAGATCGAACAGGTTGATGATGAAGGCCGCGTCGGTCACTTCGCCACCCAGACGGCGGATCAGTTTTACCGTGGCTTCGATGGTGCCACCGGTCGCCAGCAGATCGTCAACCACCAGCACTTTGTCGCCAGCCTGAATCGCATCAATGTGGATCTCTAACTGGTCGGTACCGTACTCCAGCTCGTAGCTTTCTGCGATGGTTTCGCGCGGCAGTTTACGTGGCTTGCGTACGGGTACAAAACCCACCCCCAGTCCCAACGCAACAGGTGCGCCGAACAGGAAGCCACGCGCTTCGGTGCCGACTACTTTGGTGATCCCGGCGTCTTTAAAACGCTCAACCAGCAGTTCAATGCTGAGAGCGTATGCTTTCGGGTCTTCCAGCAAACTGGTGACATCACGGAACAGAATCCCCGGTTTTGGGTAATCCTGAATGCTTTTGATGCTGTTTTTTAGAAATTCAAGCTGCTGCGCAGTCGCTGTCATGGATTTTTTGCCTGATAGAAACGGTATTACTCACGGTACAGGTTACGTTTCGCTGTAACCGACGGTTAACATTTAACCAGTCGTACCTGTGCTCGAAAACGCCAGAATTTACTGGCTGAGCGCGACAATTGCAACAGCGATTACTGCCCTTTACGGTTTTTGTTGCTTTGCATCAACCACCGGCAGTCGCCACATAAAAATAAGCAGGCAGGTGAGGATAACCAGAAGCAGGATCCGTACCCACATCATCTTAACGAACCATAATGAGATGGCGAACGTCACCAGAATCACCGCAATCGCCCTCGGCTTAGCGCCAGGCGGCATCGCCCGATACTGTTGCCAGTGGCGTAAATACCCACCAAACCAGGAACGGTAAAGCAGCCAGTTATGAAAACGTGGGGAAGATCGCGCGAAACACCATGCCGCGAGCAGGATAAACGGCGTCGTCGGCAACAGCGGCAAAACCACACCCAGCGTGCCCAGCACTACCGCAAGCCAGCCAATGATGATTAAAATAGTTCGTTTCATAATGCGAATCGTTATCAAGATGAGCGGCTAATGTAGCATAGTCGCAGGTTTTTCAGGGGAGTCCGAAGTGAAAAGCACCTTGCTGTTACAGACGCTGGAACAAAAATTAGCAGAGCTGACCCGGGTGATTACCCCCTTGTCGACGCATGCTACCGTGAGCCCACGTTTTGACCGGCAGCTTTTTCGGACGCGTAGTACCCTGCTACGCGCCTGTCTCGACGAAGCGTGGGAGAATTTACGCGCTTTGCGCCATGCCGTTAAAGCAAAACAGTTACCCCAGGTTGCCTGGCTGGCGGAGCAGTTAACCTCCCAGGTTGCGGCCCTGTTACGGGAAAGTACGGCCTGGTCTTTGCGAGGATGGGACGCGGCGAAGCCGGGCATCGCAAAATGGCAACGTAAGCGACTTCAGCATCAGGCGTTTGAACAACGATTGATGAATATGAAACGCGAACGTGAAGAGAAAGTCATTCAGGTTGCCACCTTTGCCGAACAACAGCAGCTACATAAAGAAATTATCGCCTTTGATGAAAGGTTACGCCGCTGCCGCCATGCACTGGATAAAATAGAACGCGTATTGGCCCACCTGACACGTTAAACGAGGAAAAATTATGTCACTGGAAAACGCCCCGGACGAGGTCAAGCTGGCGGTCGATTTGATTATGCTACTGGAAGAGCATGAGGTTGCACCGGACACGGTACTGAAGGCGCTGGAGATGGTCCGCAGAGATTTTGAGAAAAAAATCGAACAACGATCAGCTGCAATGCCCGCCCCCTCTCCCTGACGAGCTGAGGGATCCCCAGAAAAAATGCGTGCACGAGTGGTCCCCTCTCCCTTGAGGGAGAGGGTTAGGGTGAGGGGGAACATGCGGCTCTGAGGGTCATTCCGTTCACCTTATGTTCCTTGCTTTTCTATCGCTCCAGAACCCGTTAACGTGCCAGGGTGGTTCAACGCCACCACCCTGGCGACCCGGGCTACCGCCCCGGAACACCGCCGCTGGGGCGGG
>DFPL01000282.1 GCA_002377245.1 Enterobacteriaceae bacterium UBA3516 | reverse complement strand
ATTTTCAGCCGGACCCACCACACCTGACCTTCTCTGCAAAATTTCGATTGCCGGATGGCGGCTTTCGGCTTATCCGGCCTACAGAAAAGTCATGCACATGGGCAAAACAGGGCGCGCTTTTCCCCCTCGCCCCTCGGGGGAGAGGGTCGGGGTGAGGGGTACGGAACGATCCGCCGAACCGTCATACTGGCCCCATAACGCAAAAAGCCTGCTCAAGAGCAGGCTTTTCAAAATTGGTCGGTGATAGAGGATGACTCGCCACTGCGTGGCTCACCCTACGGGCCGTTGCTCACGCAACGTTCTCTCGCTTCGCTCGGGTCGAACCTCTACCCCCGGAGGTTCTCATCCTCACTGGCCCCATAACGCAAAAAGCCTGCTCAAGAGCAGGCTTTTCAAAATTGGTCGGTGATAGAGGATTCGAACCTCCGACCCCTTCGTCCCGAACGAAGTGCGCTACCAGGCTGCGCCAATCACCGAATGCGGGGCGCATCTTACTGCCACGCCCCGCGATCGTCAATCCCTTAATGTTAAAAAACTAACTGACTGGTGAGAAAGCCATCAGGCCTTATTTTGCTGCTCCGGCAGGCAAATGGCACCAGTTGTTATTTTCATTTATCCCGCCGTCTGGCGAGGTGTAACCGAGGCAACCCATGATGGTGTCGTACAGCTCAACATGGCGACGTGGCACCTTCATGTCCGCTTCCTGTTTCAGGTGGGCAAACATTTTGGCTTTATCCGGATCGGCCAGGTATTTATCCGACATCCAGACCATCATCGGCACACGGAACTGCTCTGGCGGCGCCATTTTACGCGGCGTACCGTGCAGATGTTCCTTTTCATTAATGGATTCACCATGGTCAGCAGCATAGAAAACAATCGCTTTCTTATCGCGGACTTTATCAATCACGCTGTCGATAAAGTGATCCACGTAGGTCACTGAGTTATCGAACGAGTTGATAAGCTCCTCTTTGCTGCACTTGTCGTCGACGCTGACACACTCGGGTTTCCACTGGGCGAAACTACGCGGATAACGCTGGGTGTAATTAAAGTGCGACCCCTTGGTGTGCATAATAATCAGGTGCTTACCACCGATGTTATTATCCAGCGATCGCTGCATTTCGTTAATCAACAGCATGTCATCAACGTTTTTGCCACGGTTACGCGGCTCAGCGCCAATCTGCTCGCGATAGGCAATGTTGTCGGCCATGGTGTTGCTGTAGAACCACATCTCGCTTTGCATCGCATACAGGTCGGAAGAGAACCCGAGCTGCTTGAGCACCGCAAACACGTTCTGCTCCTTCAGCGTACGCTGCGGATTGTCATCAGCCCCGCCCTCGCGCACAAACATGCAGCGCAGCGACAGCTTAGTGGCGGTATCACAGGAGTAGCCACGGAAGGCCACCAGATTTTTCTCCTGCGACAGCTTAGGCGTCGTGTTACGTGAGTAGCCGAGCATCCCCATATGGTCCCAACGCGTCGTCTCACCGATCACAAACACCACAAAGGTATCATCGAGGCCTTTTGGCGCCACGTAGGTATATTTTTTGGCAGGGTTAATCAACGATTTATAATCAGAAGACTCATCCACCTGCGCCCAGGCATACAGCCCAAGAGCGGAAAGCCAGTTAGAGGGCAGATAGGAGTTTGCCACCACGCCGCCGTAGCTTGGCATATCCACGCCCGACGTTCGCTCCTCATGCTTTTGTTGCAGATCCAGCAGACGAATCGGTCCCCAGACCATCAACGCCGCCACCACAACCAGCGACAAGCTTTTCACCCGCTGACCCGGTGTGCGAAGCTGACGCAGCAGCGTATAGCGAGATTTGTTGTTCCAGATAGAGAGCAGCGGCAGGATGCTGACGATAGCCACCCAGACGATAAGCTGCCAGCCCACCACCTCTTTGGAGAGATCGATATCCGTCGTCATCACCGACGCGATAATCCCATAACCAATGACCACATTAAGAAACGTCATGTAGTAACTGGCTGCCGCCGAAAAGACCACCACCAGCGACGCGAGCACGCGCCAGGCGCGGCGTCCACACAATGAGAGCATACGTAATAAAAAGAAGGTCACTAAAACAGTGCCAACCAATTCCACAACCGCAGAGAGTCCTTTCCAGACGGTGAACGCTTGCGCATAACCATCAAACCGACGGAAAAAAACTGCGCTATTCATAAATAAGCCGATATACAACGCCAGCAGAAAGCTAAGCCTCTGCTGAGTCATTGATTTTATATAACTCATGCAAGCAACCCTGGAAAAAGGGGGGGATAACACTGCCGTGCTTACGCCATTCCGAACGTTCGCAGACAGATACAACGCGGGAAGTTAATTGAGGAACTTCTTATGCGCGGGTAAGTAGACCACAAGGTCGCTTAAAAGTGTCTACCGGGAATGCGATCCGGTCATTTATTTACAAAAATATATGACATACAGCAGATTATTTCTTAGATGAATCATTATCAGCATCTCATCACGCGTTTCTGCCGTGCTTTTTTCACGGCGCCTGCCGTTTTTACTCCCGAATGCCGGGGCGAGAGAAACGGTAAATAGCAGGCACAAAAAAGCCGCCAGTATAAAGGCGGCTTTTGTCACGGTTTTAGTTATCAGGCATGCGCATGGCTGTAAGTACGACGCTGCGGCTGACGAATAGTGGTCGACAACGCCAGCGAGAGAATCAGCAGAGCAAAAATGACGCAGAAGGTGACGTAGAAGCCGCCAAACAGGGAGGCAATAATGGACCCGCAAATGCTGCCGATACCAAAGCCTAAGTAAATCACGCCATAGTTTTTCGCCAGGTTATTCAGACCAAAGAATTCGCTGACCAGTGACGGGAAGACGGTGATTGTTCCGCCGAAATTAAAGGCCACGCAGGCAATCGCGGCAAAGAAGGTAGTCGCATTCAGCGGCGCGAACAGGAGCGCGGCCATTCCCACCAGTGAAATCACCTGACCGATGGTAATGACACGGATACGGGACATTTTGTCAGACAAGATACCCAACACCAGGCGGCCGGTCAGATTGGCGATAGAAATTACGGTGACGGCGTTTGCGGCGGTCGCCACGTCCAGATGCACCATACCCTGTGCGATATCTTTTGCGACGCCAATGACGTACAGGCCACTCATGCAGGCGGTGAGGAACATCACGGCCAGCATCCAGTACTGCGGTTTACGCATGGATTGCGCGAGGGTGAAATCGTTCTCGACCACACCGTTGACCGACCCCACCTTCTGCTGCGGTGCATCTGTCATCAGCGTTGCCCCGAAGACAATCATCACCAGCACCATCACGCCCCAGATCATAAAGGTTTTTTCCAGCCCGACGGTGGCGAGCAGATGGCTGTCGATAAACTTAAAGCCCAGGCTACCAAGGCCATATGAACCAATGGAGAACGCCGAAATAAGTCCTTTACGTTCCGGGAACCATTTCACGCAGTTGGACAACGTCAGTAAATAACCCGCGCCGTCGGCCAACCCTACCAGCACACCCGCGCTCAGCCACAGCATCATCAGGCTACCGGAGTGAGCGGTCAGGAAGAAGCCAATACCCAGCAGCACACCGGATGCCATGGTCACGCGTTTGACACCGAAACGCTCCTGCAATTTCCCGGCAACGGACGATGAAATTGCCAGCCCAAGGCTTAACAAACCAAAGGAAAACGCAACCTGGCTGACCGGCTCATCGAGCTTATCCGCCAGTGCGCTGTTGAACAGACTCCAGGTATAGACAGATCCCAATGCAAACTGCGTAATAATGGTGCCGATAAGCGTGAGCCAGCGAGTGCGGTGAGAAAAGGATGTATTCATGGCAGTTGTCCTGCAGAAGAAATTAAAGGAATTCACTGCCAACAAAGATAACGAAGCGCATTTCATGCCAGGGCAAAAAAGGCATGAAATGCAGTGGGGAAGGAATGAAATGCCGCTGAGCGGGAATGAATGACCGCGCGAAATAGCATCCTGACGAATTAATTAAGTAAGTTAGTGCACACTATCGCGCCAGAGTGCGTACTTATTGTTTATATTTTGTAAACCAGATGTACTGAATATGCTTAAAAACGCGCACTCACGCCCATGCTATAAAGATAGTTTTGCCCGACCACCCAGTTTTCAGACTGCGACAGAGAGGCATAGGCGGCGAGATGCTGATTAAGCAACATATCGGCACCCAGGGTCACATCCATCCAGTTGCCATATTGATTAGCGGCAGAGAGACGATTCAGGCCCGACTGAATTTTCCAGACATTTTCGCCAAACTGCTGGTTATAGCTGATTTGTGCCCAAGGTCGAACATCACCAAGCTGGGTATCGACGCGCCATCCCAAAGAGCTAACGCTGGCGTGCCAGAGCGGATCGCTATAGTGATTACTTACAACGCTGTCGCCAAATTCATTGTAAGTTGACGGGGTGGAACCATCGTAATGCCATGTCGCGACAGGCCCGGTAACCACGCCCTTCATCAGCGGAATATTCCAGCCGACGCTCATCGTGCTGACGGCATCCAAAGGGGTGTCATCCGGCAAATTAAAGGTCACGCCAGGGGTATTTTGCGAGGAACGTATTCGCTCTTCGAGGATATCGTTATAACTGGGCTGATGATCGCTGTCCCATGTATAGCGTTCCACCATATTATTGTGCAGGTCCGGCGCGATATATTCTTGCTGCCAGGCCAATGCCACATGACTAAAAAGCAGACAAGCGGGCACCACCGCCAGCACACGGCCACTGTAAAATATTTTCATCAATGCGACTCCAGAAGAGAGCCGAATTCGGCATGGTTGTTATCGTTTTTTTTGGAACGTTTAAAAGGGTAAAATCCCTAACCTAACTATTGTCTTTTTCACAGGTACGTCAAGACACACTTTTAGATTATTTTGATCAAAATCAGCTACGGAGAAGGATATGCAACGCTGCGGTTGGGTGACTCAGGATCCCCTCTATCTCGCCTATCACGATGAAGAGTGGGGCGTGCCACAAACGGACGGACAAAAGCTCTTTGAGATGATTTGCCTTGAGGGGCAACAGGCGGGATTATCCTGGATTACGGTGCTTAAGAAACGCGAAAACTACCGTCATGCCTTTCATCATTTCGACCCACAGCGCGTTGCGGCAATGGGGCCTGATGACGTTGACCGGCTGGTGCTTGACGCCGGGATTATCCGCCATCGGGGAAAAATCGAGGCCATTATTGGTAACGCGCGCGCCTACCTGGCGATGGAGCAAAACGGCGAGCCTTTTCGCGAATTTGTCTGGTCGTTTGTTAACAATGAGCCTCAATTGACCACCGCCACCGCGCTCAGTGAATTACCGACCTCCACCCCGATTTCAGATGCTCTCTCCAAGGCGTTGAAAAAACGCGGCTTTAAGTTTGTCGGCACCACTATTTGTTACTCCTTTATGCAGGCCTGCGGTCTGGTGAATGACCACGTTGCAGGCTGTATCTGCCACCCTGGAGGGCCGCATGATTCGCAAATGGCAAAATGACGATCTCTCTCCTCTGCTCACCCTGTGGCTGGAAAGCACCATCTTTGCGCATCCGTTTATCGCTGAAAAATACTGGCAGGACAGCGAGAAACTGGTGCGTGAGGTCTACTTACCTTCGGCACAAACCTGGGTCTGGGAGGAACATGGCACGCTGCAGGGGTTTGTCAGCGTGATGGAAACACAGTTTATAGGCGCGCTTTTTGTTCGCCCGACCACGGTCAGGCGTGGCATTGGTAAAGCGCTGCTTGACCACGTCAAACAGCACTTTAGCGCCTTAAGCCTGGAGGTGTATCAGAAAAACGAACGGGCCGTGAATTTCTATCATGCTCAGGGCTTTCGTATTGAAGACAGCGCCTGGCAGGAGGATACCCAATCCCCGACGTGGATCATGAACTGGCAGGCGGATCAAACGCCGTCAGCGTAAGCGCAGGCCCGGTGTATTTTTCCATCCATGCCAGCGCCGTATTGCCCGCGCAGCCATTCCCCAGCTTCGAGCTGGGGATATCTTTAGTCAGCACGTTAACCGCACCGTTTTTACAGATCCCGCCTTCATCACGCTCAAGATCCGGCCAGGCTCCCTGATGAATACAGATAACACCAGGCTTGATCCCCTCGCTCACCACCGCTCCGGCCAGCACCTGCCCACGCTGGTTCCAGACGCGCACCAGGTCACCATCAGAAATGCCACGCGCGTTGGCATCAATCGGGTGTAACGTCACCGGCTCACGCCCTGCCACCGCATACTGCTCGCGCAACGAAGAGTAGTTCAGCTGACTATGCAGACGGTGCGCAGGGTGCGCCGACAGCACCTGTAACTGTTCAGCCTCGGCGTTGCCGTGCCACTCATCCGGCTCCAGCCACATCGGATGTGGCGGGCAGTCGGCATAACCGAATCCGGCGATGCGCGCCGAGTAAATTTCGATTTTGCCGCTATCGGTTTTCAGCGGATGCGCCTGCGGGTCACGGCGGAAATCGCCAAAGCGAACAAACTTCGCATTCTCGGCGTTCTCCGGCATTTCCAGAATGGCGTTCTCTTCCCAGAATTGTGCGAAAGGCGGTAGCGTCACCCCCTGTGCCGCACCACGCTGACCCGCTACCTCATAGAACGTCTCCAGCCATTGCAGGTCGGTTTTGCCCTCAGTGAACCGCTCGCGCCCGCCTGCTTCCCACAACTCGCTGAGATCGGCAAAGACCTCAAAGTCATCTCGTGCTTCGCCCTGGGGCGCAACCACCCGCTTCATTGGCACCATATGCTGGTTACTGTAATCACCGGTCATCGTCAGATCGTTGCGCTCAAACGAGGTGGTGGCGGGCAATACGATGTCGGCGTGTTTCGCCGCCGCCGTCCAGAAGCACTCGGAAATCACAATCAGCTCCGGCTTTTGCCAGGCGCGGATCAGGCGGTTGGTATCCTGGTGATGGGTAAAGTTTGCCCCACCCGCCCACCAGATAAACTTGATATCCGGGAAGTGGCGATCCATCCCGTTGTGCTGATAGAAAGCACCGGGTTTTTCCAGTGCCTCGATAATGCGGGCCACGGGGATTTTCTCGACCGCTTCAATACCGTCTTTCACCGCGCCCTGCATGGAAGCCAGCACCGCTGCACGCCGCGTTGGATTGCCGCCGTTGGCAAAGTGATAAGAGAGGCCAAAGCCCGTTCCCGGCAGGCCAATCTGCCCGAGCATGGCGGCAAGGGTAACCAGCATCCAGTGTTTTTGCTCACCAAACTGCTGACGCTGCATGCCCCAGCCAGACATCAGCATGGTCTTATTTTCGTGGAAGAGTTGCGCCAGTTCACGGATTTTCGCCGCCGGAATACCGCAAATCCCGGCCGCCCACTCGGCGGTTTTGGCAATGCCGTCGCGCTTACCGGTAAGGTATTCAGCAAAGACGGCATACCCCTCGGTACAGCGGCTGAGGAAATCATCATCCTGCCAGTTGTTTTCCACCAGCGTATGGGCTATCCCCAGCATCATCGCAACATCGGTGCCCATATGCGGGGCCAGCCACTCAACGCTGTCACCGAGGAAGTCGACGGTTTCCGATCGCATCGGATCAATGCAGATCAACCGTTTGCCGCTGTTACGCAGCGCGTCGAAATAAGGAATGCCTTGTTCATCCGTGGCGTTCCAGGCGATTTTCAGGGTATTGAGCGGGTTGGCGCTCCAGAGGACCACCACATCGGCATGCTCCAGCACCAGGGGCCAACTGGTCTGCTGCTGATAGACCTCATTGCCGCCGACCACGTAAGGCATGATGGCCTGCGCCGCGCCGGTCGAGTAATCGCCCAGATG
>DFPL01000281.1 GCA_002377245.1 Enterobacteriaceae bacterium UBA3516 | reverse complement strand
CCCGTGGCAGTTTTCCTCTTCCTCTGCGGTTGTAAGCTGGCCGCCGTTTTCCATCCCGGTGATCAGTACCGGGTGCAGGTTGCCGCGTGCAGCATAGAGCGCTGCTGTATATCCCGCAGGTCCAGAACCAAGGGTTAGCAGCCTACTGTGTTTGGTCGTGCCAGTGAGTTCCCCCTTGTTGTTGGCAGGCAATGGGCTGGATTGTAGGGAATTTGTTGCCGTAAAAAAAGAGCAGGAGAGTTTTGCTTCCGATATATGCAATAGACGCGCCCTATGGGTCAGAGGCGGTCACATCACTTCTGCTACTGAAAACCGCGCGTTTATAAGGCAATAAAATGAGGATTAATACCCCTCCGTAATGAATATCCGGCATGTTGTACTAAAAATCGATGTTTTGCTTTGACAATCCCCTGCGCATTTGCGAAAACATCAAAGGAAGAAAAAAAGCAGGGTTTCGCGCGTGAAGCACATTCACGCACGTAAATGCCATCTTTACCGGGTTAGCGAAATCTACGCATGGTGTGGACAGATGCCATTCGTGATGTCGATAGCTGCCTTCAGGCAACGGCTTCTTAATACAGACCCTGGGATTACGTGGTATTAGCGTTCACTAATGCATTGCACGTAACGCGAAGGGCAAAGACTCTGAACAGTGAAGTGCACAGGGTCAAGACAGGAGTAGGGAAGGAATACAGAGAGACAATAATAATGGTAGATAGCAAGAAGCGCCCTGGCAAAGATCTCGACCGCATCGATCGTAATATTCTGAACGAATTGCAAAAAGATGGGCGTATTTCCAACGTCGAGCTTTCTAAACGAGTGGGACTTTCTCCTACGCCGTGCCTTGAGCGCGTGCGCAGACTGGAAAGACAGGGTTTCATTCAGGGCTATACCGCGCTGCTGAACCCGCATTATCTGGATGCATCACTTCTGGTATTTGTTGAGATTACTCTGAATCGTGGCGCCCCGGATGTGTTTGAGCAATTTAACTCCGCGGTACAGAAACTTGAAGAAATTCAAGAGTGCCATCTTGTATCTGGTGATTTTGACTACCTTTTGAAGACGCGTGTGCCTGATATGTCAGCCTATCGTAAGCTATTAGGGGAAACCCTGCTGCGACTGCCTGGCGTGAATGACACCCGTACTTATGTGGTGATGGAAGAAGTCAAACAGAGCAATCGTCTGGTTATCAAGACGCGCTAATACGGAACAGGTGCACAATCGGTTTTTTTTGATTACACTCCTGTTAATCCATACAGCAACAGTGCCGGGGCTACCCGGCGCTGTTGTCCGTTTTAGCTGGAGAGCCTTACTTGAGCCAGGAATACACAGAAGACAAAGAAGTCACACTTACCAAGCTAAGCAGCGGACGTCGACTCCTTGAGGCGTTGCTGATCCTCGTAGCTCTGTTTGCCATCTGGTTGATGGCCGCGCTTATCAGCTTTAATCCGTCCGATCCCAGCTGGTCTCAAACCGCATGGCATGAACCTATCCATAATTTAGGTGGTCAGCCCGGCGCGTGGCTGGCAGATACCTTATTCTTCATCTTTGGCGTTATGGCTTATACCATTCCGATAATCATTATCGGCGGATGTTGGTTTGCTTATCGTCATCGTGCCAATGAAGACTATATCGATTACTTTGCCGTTTCCCTGCGCCTTATTGGCGCGCTGGCGTTAATTCTCACCTCCTGTGGCCTTGCCGCAATAAATGCTGATGATATCTGGTACTTCGCCTCGGGTGGCGTTATCGGCAGCTTACTCAGCACCACTCTGCAACCCTTGCTACGTAGTAGTGGCGGCACTATCGCTTTATTGTGCGTCTGGGCGGCAGGGCTTACGCTGTTCACGGGCTGGTCATGGGTGACCATCGCCGAGAAGATTGGTAGCGTCATTCTCAGTATTCTGACTTTTGCCAGTAATCGTACCCGCAGGGACGACACCTGGGTCGATGATGAAGAGGAGTATGAGGACGACGACTATATCGAAGAGACGCCTAAAGCCCCTCGTGAATCACGCCGGGCCCGTATCATGCGGGGCGCACTTGCGCGTCGCAAAAGCGTAGCGGAAAAATTCAGCAATCCGATGGGGCGCAAGACCGATGAAGCCTTGTTCTCCGGTAGGCGCATGGATGATGGGGGAAACGACGAGGTCGAATACTCTGCAGGTGGCGTGCCGGCAGATGCTGACGATGTCTTGTTCTCCGGAAATCGTGCGACTCAGGCCGAAGCAGAACCCTACGATCCTTTACTCAGTGGTTACCGTGCAACAGAACCGCTGAATGCTGCGGCCGCTGAAATGACGGCAGCTCAGGCCTATGCGGCCCCGTCAGCGCCTGCGGCTTATACGCCAGAACAAACGCCGGCATTCCAGCCGGAGATACCTGAGCAATACGCGCAGCAAGCTGCCGTGGAACATGCTCCGCTGTCTCAGTATGCTGCCCCTGCTCACGAAACGGAGTGGCAGCCGACAGCCCCGGTTGTCGGCGAGCCTGCTGAATATCAGGCGGCCATTCCAGAGCCTCAATACTTCGCACCTGAACCGATGGTCGAGCCCGAGCCTCAGCCTGCGATGGAAGAGGTTAAACAGGCGCGTCCTCCGCTCTATTATTTCGAAGAAGTGGAAGAGAAGCGCGCCCGCGAGCGCGAGCAACTTGCTGCCTGGTATCAGCCCGTACCTGAGCCCGTCCATGAACCCGCTCGTCCGGTTGCGTCTGTACCAACGCCAACGCCGCCTGCAGCGGCGTCAGTTGCTCCTGTAGCCGCGTCAGTCACGTCAAGCCTGTCTGAAAGCACCGTTGCCGATGCGGGGAGCCCATTATTTAGTCTGGCAGACGGCGGTGCGCCACGTCAGCAAGTAAAAGAGGGCATCGGTCCGCAACTGCCGCGCCCTAATCGTGTACGTGTGCCTACGCGCCGCGAACTGGCCTCTTATGGTATTAAATTGCCTTCGCAGCGGATGGCTGAAGAGCGCGCGCGTGCCGAACAGCGCCCGCAACATGAACTGATGAGCGACGATGAAGCCGACATGCTTCAAGAGCATGAGCTCGCTCAGCAGTTCGCTGCCAGCCAGCATAATCGCTACGGGGAAGAGTACAGGCATGATGCATCCACCGCGTCTGCAGTACCTGAACTCACTGAGGATGAAGAAGCCGAAGCTGAGCTGGCGCGTCAGTTTGCCAGCAGCCAGCAGCAACGCTACTCAGAGGATCGCTCCGTCTCTCCGGGCATGTTCTCTCTGGATGATTTTGAGTTTTCGCCGACCAAAGCACTCCTTGATGATGGACCCAGTGAACCGCTGTTTACGCCCGGTGTAATGCCTGAAGCCGAGCCACCGCGTGTTCAGTATGCCCAGCAGCAACCGGTACATCAGCAGCAACCTGTTCATCAGCACCAACCGGTGCATCAACAGCCTGTTCACCAACAACCCGTGCATCAGCATCACGCGCCGGTGCATCCTGCTGCCGCTACGCAGCAACCTGCTGCGCAACCGCAGGCACCCGCACCGCATGAAAGCCTGATTCACCCCTTATTGATGCGCAACGGAGACAGTCGCCCATTACAGAAACCAACGACACCGCTGCCTTCTCTGGATCTGTTGACACCGCCGCCGTCGGAGGTCGAACCGGTCGATACCTTCGCGTTACAACAAATGGCGCGGCTGGTAGAAGCCCGACTGGCAGATTTCCGCATTAAAGCAGACGTGGTGAACTATTCACCGGGTCCGGTGATCACTCGTTTTGAATTAAACCTGGCACCGGGCGTTAAAGCCGCGCGTATTTCCAATTTGTCGCGCGATTTAGCGCGATCGCTGTCAACTGCTGCGGTGCGCGTGGTCGAGGTTATTCCAGGCAAGCCTTATGTTGGCCTGGAACTGCCGAATAAAAAACGTCAGACCGTGTACCTGCGTGAAGTACTGGATTGCGCCAGTTTCCGGGATAACCCATCCCCGCTGACCGTTGTTCTTGGTAAAGACATTGCGGGTGAGCCAGTGACTGCCGATTTGGCGAGGATGCCTCACCTGCTGGTCGCGGGTACTACAGGGTCCGGTAAATCTGTTGGCGTAAACGCCATGATCCTCAGCATGCTCTACAAAGCGCAGCCTGAAGACGTCAAGTTCATCATGATCGATCCTAAAATGCTGGAGCTGTCCGTCTACGAAGGCATCCCGCATCTGTTAACTGAAGTCGTCACCGACATGAAAGACGCCGCCAATGCGTTGCGCTGGAGCGTGAACGAGATGGAGCGTCGCTACAAATTGATGTCGGCATTGGGTGTCCGAAATCTGGCGGGCTACAACGATAAGATTGCAGAAGCCGCGAAAATGGGCCGTCCCATCCCTGATCCTTACTGGAAGCCGGGTGATAGCATGGCTATTGAGCATCCGGTGCTGGAAAAACTGCCGTACATCGTGGTGCTGGTAGATGAATTTGCTGACCTGATGATGACGGTCGGCAAGAAGGTCGAGGAGCTAATCGCCCGTCTGGCTCAAAAAGCGCGTGCAGCCGGTATTCACCTGGTGCTGGAGACGCAACGTCCATCGGTTGATGTGATTACAGGACTGATCAAAGCGAATATCCCCACGCGTATTGCCTTTACCGTATCGAGTAAAATTGATTCGCGTACCATTCTTGATCAGGGCGGCGCGCAGTCGTTGCTGGGTATGGGTGACATGCTCTATTCCGGCCCGAACTCAACCAGCCCTGTTCGTGTTCATGGGGCTTTTGTTCGCGATGAGGAAGTGCATGCCGTTGTCCAGGACTGGAAAGCACGTGGTCGACCGCAGTATATCGATGGCATCACGTCAGAGAGCGAAAGTGAAGGCGGTGGTGGCGGTTTAGACAGTGGAGAGGAACTGGACCCTCTGTTCGATCAGGCGGTTAATTTTGTGACTGAAAAGCGCAAAGCCTCGATTTCAGGGGTCCAACGTCAGTTCCGCATCGGCTATAACCGCGCCGCACGCATTATTGAGCAAATGGAAGCCCAGGGCATTGTGAGTGAGCAGGGGCACAACGGCAACCGTGAAGTGTTGGCACCCCCGCCCTTTGATTAAATGCAAAGTTGGGTAAAACGGTAAAAATTAAGTCTTTTCTCCTGTCGCTTCTGGCGAACTGCTTTTAGAGTGACAGGAAGGTACTCCCCGTTCGGGAGCGACGAAAGTTAAGGAACAATAATGAAAAAAATCGCGATGGCATGTGCATTACTGGGTAGCTTGATGGTCAGCAACGTATGGGCTGATGCCTCCAGCGATCTCAAAAGCCGCCTTGATAAAGTGAACAGTTTCCATGCCACCTTTACACAGAAAGTGACAGATGGCAGCGGTGCCGCAGTGCAAGAAGGGCAGGGAGATTTGTGGGTAAAACGTCCAAGCCTGTTTAACTGGCACATGACCCAACCGGATGAAAGCGTGTTGGTTTCTGATGGTAAAACGCTATGGTTTTACAACCCATTTGTTGAGCAAGCCACTGCCACAACGCTGACGGATGCCACCAGCAACACCCCCTTTATGCTGATTGCGCGTAACCAGAGCAGCGACTGGCAGAAATATAACATCGCCCAAAATGGTGACGATTTTGTCCTGACGCCAAAAGCGACCAGTGGCAACCTGAAGCAGTTCACCATCAATGTGGGTCGTGATGGCACTATTCATCAGTTCAGCGCCATTGAACAGGACGATCAGAAGAGCAGCTATCAGCTTAAATCTCAGCAAAACGGCAGCATTGATCCTTCTAAATTCACCTTTACCCCGCCAAAGGGCGTAACGGTAGACGATCAACGTAAGTAAGAGGCATGCGTGGGCAACCTGTCGCTCGATTTTTCCGATAATGCATTCCAACCTCTGGCCGCGCGTATGCGGCCAGAAAATTTAGCGCAGTACATCGGTCAGCAGCATTTACTGGCAGCCGGTAAACCACTGCCCCGCGCGATTGAAGCCGGACATCTGCACTCCATGATTCTTTGGGGGCCGCCGGGTACCGGAAAAACCACATTGGCTGAAGTCATTGCCCGCTACGCCAGTGCTGATGTTGAGCGTATCTCTGCGGTCACTTCAGGCGTTAAAGAGATCCGTGAGTCAATTGAACTTGCACGGCAAAACCGTAACGCCTGGCGACGCACCATCCTCTTTGTGGACGAAGTTCACCGTTTCAATAAAAGTCAGCAGGATGCTTTTCTGCCGCACATCGAAGATGGCACGATCACCTTTATCGGCGCAACGACCGAAAATCCCTCCTTTGAGCTTAATTCCGCTTTGCTCTCCCGCGCGCGCGTCTACTTGCTGAAGTCGCTGACCACTGAGGATATTGAGCAGGTCTTAACCCAGGCGATGGATGATAAAGCGCGCGGTTACGGTGGTCAGGACATTGTTCTGCCTCCGGAGACCCGCAAGGCCATCGCTGAACTGGTGAATGGCGATGCCCGACGTGCGCTGAATACGCTGGAAATGATGGCCGATATGGCTGAGCTGGATGATTCCGGTAAGCGTGTGCTGCTGCCCTCCCTGTTGACGGAAATTGCCGGTGAGCGTAGCGCGCGTTTCGATAACAAAGGTGACCGTTTTTACGATTTGATCTCCGCCCTGCATAAATCCGTACGCGGTAGTGCTCCCGATGCAGCACTCTACTGGTATGCGAGAATCATCACCGCTGGCGGCGATCCGCTCTATGTAGCCCGTCGTTGCCTGGCGATTGCCTCTGAAGATGTAGGCAACGCCGATCCTCGTGCTATGCAGGTCGCTATTTCCGCGTGGGATTGCTTTACTCGCGTCGGGCCTGCGGAAGGGGAGCGCGCCATCGCACAGGCGATTGTCTATCTGGCCTGTGCGCCAAAAAGTAATGCCGTGTATACCGCGTTCAAAGCAGCCATGGCTGATGCCCGCGAGCGTCCGGATTACGATGTGCCGGTGCATTTGCGCAACGCACCGACGAAGCTGATGAAAGAGATGGGGTATGGTCAGGAGTATCGCTACGCCCATGATGAACCCAATGCTTACGCGGCTGGCGAGGTCTTCTTCCCGGAGGAAATAGCACAAACGCGCTATTACTATCCAACAAACCGCGGTCTTGAGGGCAAGATTGGCGAAAAGCTCGCCTGGCTGGCTGAACAGGATCATAAAAGCCCCATAAAACGCTACCGTTGAGAGTGACCTTGCGGTAATGTTGTCGCTGTATCTCTGTGGCCGCAGGCTGTGGTCACTTTCCCATTATTTCAATTCGATAAGCACAGGATAAGCATGCTCGATCCCAATCTGCTGCGTACCGAGCCAGACGCAGTCGCAGAAAAACTGGCACGCCGGGGCTTTAAGCTGGATGTAGATAAGTTACGCGCTCTTGAAGAGCGTCGTAAGGTTTTGCAGGTAAACACTGAAAATCTGCAGGCAGAGCGTAACGCGCGATCGAAATCCATCGGCCAGGCGAAAGCACGCGGGGAAGATATCGAGCCTTTACGCCTGGAAGTGAACAAGCTGGGTGAGGATCTGGATGCAGCCAAGGCTGAACTGGATACGCTGCTGGCAGAAATCCGCGAAATCGCGCTGGCTATCCCTAATACCCCGGACGACAGCGTGCCGGTGGGTAAAGATGAAAATGACAACGTTGAAGTGAAACGCTGGGGCACCCCGCGTCAGTTCGACTTTGACGTTCGCGACCACGTGACGCTGGGTGAAATGCATGGCGGGTTAGATTTTGCCGCTGCGGTTAAACTGACCGGCTCCCGTTTCGTGGTGATGAAAGGCCAGATTGCTCACCTGCACCGTGCACTGGCGCAGTTCATGATTGATCTGCACACCGAACAACATGGTTACAGCGAGACCTATGTACCTTACCTGGTGAACCATGACACCCTGTACGGTACGGGCCAGTTACCTAAATTTGCGGGTGACCTGTTCCATACGCGTCCGCTGGATGAAGAAGCCGACAGCAGCAACTACGCGCTGATCCCAACGGCTGAAGTGCCGCTGACGAACCTGGTGCGCGATGAGATCATCGACGAAGACGATCTGCCGATTAAACTGACGGCGCACTCTCCGTGCTTCCGTTCAGAAGCAGGATCTTACGGTCGTGATACCCGTGGTTTAATCCGTATGCACCAGTTCGATAAAGTTGAGATGGTACAGATAGTGCGCCCGGAAGAATCCATGGCGGCACTTGAGGAGATGACCGGTCACGCTGAGAAAGTGCTTGAGCTGCTGGGTCTGCCGTACCGTCGTATGGCGCTTTGCACCGGTGATATGGGCTTTGGCGCATGCAAAACCTACGATCTGGAAGTGTGGGTTCCTGCGCAAAATACCTATCGTGAAATTTCTTCCTGCTCCAACGTCTGGGATTTCCAGGCACGCCGTATGCAGGCGCGTTGCCGCAGCAAATCCGATAAGAAAACCCGTTTGGTTCATACCCTCAACGGCTCGGGTCTGGCGGTAGGCCGTACTCTGGTGGCGGTACTGGAAAACTATCAGCAGGCTGATGGTCGTATCGAAATACCAGCCGTGTTGCGCCCCTATATGCGCGGTCTCGAGTTTATCGGTTAACCTTCATTTTTGAATCAAAAGCGCCTGCGGGCGCTTTTTTTATTTCTGCAGATCTGATTATTAAAATGTGAATATGTACGCATAACTTCTGGTGAGCATCAGTCGCACTCAGGTAACGCACCAGGAGGCGAAATTCTCCATGAATTATTTCAACTGAGTTTTATACAGGTAAATTATAAAAAAGCATTAAATTCAGCTTTTTAAATGGGGTTGATGCGCGGATTTACCCTGCCAGGATTAGTTTTATATATCGTCCATGAACAAAATGTGTCGGTGCTAAAAATCAGTAGATTGACAATGTTTTTGCCAGTGGCATGATGCGCACGAATATTGAACTTCCTCACGGTTTTTACCCATGAACATCTATACCCGGCCAGTGCTTTTATTGCTCTGTGGCCTGCTTCTGTTGACCCTGGCGATCGCGGTGCTGAACACGCTCGTTCCACTCTGGCTCGCCCATGAAAACATGCCGACATGGCAGGTTGGCATGGTGGGATCATCGTATTTTACCGGTAATTTACTGGGCACGTTGATGACCGGATGGCTCATCCAGCGACTGGGTTTTAATCGTACCTATTACATGGCTTCGCTGATTTTCGCCGTCGGTTGTGCGGGGCTGGGCTTTAATATCGGTTTCTGGAGCTGGCTGATTTGGCGCTTCGTGGCCGGCATTGGTTGTGCCATGATTTGGGTGGTGGTGGAGAGTGCACTGATGCGTAGCGGCACTTCACACAATCGTGGACGCCTGCTTGCAGCTTATATGATGGTCTATTACGTCGGGACCGTGCTGGGACAGGTGATGGTCAGCAAATTGCCAACGGAACTGATGAGCGTTCTGCCGTGGGCGGTGGGTCTTATCCTGGCGGCCATTCTACCGTTATTGTTTACCCATATTACTGGCCAGCATGAAGAAGCGCAGACAACAACCTCAATATGGCCAATGTTTCGTTTGCGTCAGGCCCGACTGGGGGTGAACGGTTGCATTATCTCCGGCATCATCCTGGGCTCCCTCTATGGACTCATGCCGCTGTACCTTAATCATCAGGGCGTGAGCGATTCCGGGATTGGTTTCTGGATGGCACTGATGGTTAGCGCAGGGATCGTCGGGCAGTGGCCAATAGGGCGCCTTGCCGATCGCTTCGGTCGTTTACTGGTGCTTCGGGTACAGGTATTCGTCGTCATCATGGGATGCGTGGCGATGCTCAGTAATGCTGCGATGGCTCCCGCTCTGTTTGTATTAGGCACCGCCGGCTTTACGCTTTATCCGGTTGCGATGGCCTGGGCGTGTGAAAAAGTCGAATTCCATCAACTGGTGGCGATGAACCAGGCGTTGTTATTAAGCTACACCATCGGCAGTCTGTTAGGCCCAACGCTGACGGCGATGCTGATGCAAAGCTACTCCGACAGTTTGCTGTTTATCATGATAGCCAGCGTATCGCTTATTTACCTGATGATGCTGATGCGCAAAGCAGGCCACCATCCTACCCCGGTTGCTCATGCCTGAAAAAAAGCCCGCTGGAAAATTCCGCGGGCTTTTTACTGAGTGCTCTGTTGGAAACTTAGTACATCACCTTGTGACCGTACTGTTCCAGAATACCTTTCACGCGTTCCATGGTCTCTTTCTTCGGTGGATGAATACCATCAAGTTTGTACTCTTCACCCATCGCCACCCATTTATGTTTACCCAACTCGTGATAGGGTAGTAACTCGATTTTCTCGACGTTGCCCATGTCACGGGTAAATTCACCCAGGCGGTGCGCAGAGTCATCATCATCTGACCAGCCCGGCACGACGACATAGCGGATCCAGACGTTAATATTTTTGTTGGACAGGTACCTGGCAAACTCCAGCGTACGGTGGTTGGAAACGCCAACAAGATTTTGGTGGATTTCATCGTTCATCTGCTTGAGATCGAGCATCACCAGGTCAGTCACTTCCAGTAATTCATCAACCACCGGATCGTAGCGACGCACAAAGCCGTTAGTATCAAGGCAGGTATGAATACCCTCTTTTTTGCAGGCACGAAACCAGTCACGAACGAACTCGGCTTGTAACATTGCTTCGCCGCCGGACGCGGTCACACCGCCACCTGATGCGTTCATGAAATGGCGATAGGTCACCACATCTTTCATGAGCTCATCAACGGTTATTTCTTTGCCACTGTGCGTGTCCCAGGTGTCCCGGTTGTGACAGTAGAGGCAGCGCATCAGGCAGCCCTGGAAGAAGGTGATGAAACGGATACCTGGACCATCAACGGTACCACAGGATTCAAAGGAGTGGATGCGACCAATCACTGACATTGCGGTGTATTCTCCAGATATGGCCCATCCGGGGCCTGTATTGATGCACAGCTCAATCCGGCTGTGTTTAAGTCTATTTTGGCTGATATCCATTGTTTTAGTATAGATATCTGACAAAGCAGACTGGGGAGGGGTGTTAAAAAGGCCCCACTGACGTGGAGCCTTTAGTGTACGCTTTTTACTGCGCGATTTCAGTCAATACCATTACATGGTCTGAGTGAAAGTACGGGTGATAACGTCCTGCTGTTGTTCTTTAGTCAGGGAGTTAAAACGTACTGCGTAGCCAGATACGCGGATGGTCAACTGCGGATATTTTTCCGGGTTTTCCATCGCATCGAGCAGCATTTCGCGGTTCATTACGTTTACATTGAGGTGCTGACCACCTTCAATGGAAGACTCATGATGGAAGTAACCATCCATCAGGCCTGCCAGGTTGGTTTTACGCACTTCATCGTCTTTACCCAGTGCGTTCGGCACGATAGAGAAGGTGTAAGAGATACCATCTTTAGCGTAAGCAAACGGCAGTTTAGCAACAGAGGTCAGAGAGGCAACAGCACCTTTCTGATCACGGCCGTGCATTGGGTTAGCACCTGGTCCGAACGGCGCACCAGCACGACGACCATCTGGGGTGTTACCGGTTTTCTTACCGTACACAACGTTAGAGGTGATGGTCAGAACAGACTGAGTCGGGATAGCGTTACGGTAAGTAGTGAGTTTCTGAATTTTCTTCATGAAACGTTCTACCAGGTCAACCGCCATGTCATCAACGCGAGCGTCGTTGTTACCAAACTGCGGGTATTCACCTTCGATTTCGAAGTCGATAGCCAGACCGTCTTCGTCACGAATCGGTTTAACTTTCGCATGTTTGATTGCAGACAGGGAGTCGGCTGCAACAGACAGGCCAGCGATACCACACGCCATGGTGCGAACAACGTCACGGTCATGCAGCGCCATCAGCGAAGCTTCATAGCTGTATTTATCGTGCATGTAGTGGATGACATTCAGTGCGGTGACGTACTGTTTAGCCAGCCAGTCCATGAAGTGATCCATACGATCCATGACTTCGTCGAAGTTCAGAACATCGCCTTTGATAGGTTCAGATTTCGGACCTACCTGGATTTTCAGTTTTTCATCTACGCCGCCGTTAATGGCATACAGCATGGTTTTCGC
>DFPL01000012.1 GCA_002377245.1 Enterobacteriaceae bacterium UBA3516 | reverse complement strand
TGGCGATGGGCGCGGCAGTAGAGGCCGTAAACCGGCTGGCGGTGGAAATCTTTCAGTTGGAGCGGCGTAAGGCGCCAGTTGTTTTCGCCGCGTAGCAGTTGTTTCACTTTCTCGACGTGAGCTTCAGGAATAAAGGCCACGGACTCCTGCGGCGGGAGCGTAACGTTTAGTGGGCCGTTGTCCGTTGCCAGCCAGAATTCCACCTCGGTGCCCTGCGGCGTGTCTCGCCAGTGCCGGGTCAGTAAAAAGCCTTCTCGCGCTTGCGCCACACCATTCTCTCATCCAGTTCGTATCGGCGAGATTATAGCCTGGATTATTCGTGAGTACTGATTTTTTGTACAGGTATCACCGGGACGTAGCGCAGGATGCGGTAACCCGTGTAATAAAAGGCTTCACGCAGTAAAAAGGGAAATTGGGTCGACCAGGTTTGATAACGGCTGGCGGTGACCGGAGAAGACCAGCTCTCAATGCGGTTATCCCAGGCGATCATTTGCATGCGCAGCATATGCAACGGATCGCTCACCAGCAGGGCGGTTTTCAAACCATGCTGATGCATGAGCTCTGCGGCATTGCGCAGATTCTCCCGCGTGATGGTCGACCGCTCTTCAATAAGAATCGCCGCTTCCGGAACCTCTTTCGCCATCACGTACTCTTTTGCCACCGCCGCGTCAGAATGCGTCGCACCGCGGCTCAGGCCGCCGGTCAGAATCAGCGAACCGACAACGCCCTCGTGGTATAGCCAGACGGCATGATCCAGCCGCGCTTTGAAAACAGCACTTGGTTGGTCACCGTTAATACCTGCGCCTGCAACAATGGCGCAATCGGCATGGCGCGTTTGATCCTGTTTGCTGAACCGCCAGATTGCCGTCGCGTTGTAGGCGATAACAATGAACGCAGTGAGAGCAGCTAATAGCGTGAGTTTGAGTATGCCTTTACGCATCGCGTTGAATCCTTCGAGACCCGTCAGCCGACAACGTTACCCTTTATCACTACAGATTCAACATTCGCGAAGACAACAGGTGAAAATTCGGAATAGGCAAAGAGATAAGCGAAGCATAACGCTTCGCTTATAAAGGAAGATTACTGCCCGTAATAGGCTTTTGCGCCGTGTTTACGCAGGTAGTGTTTGTCGAGCAGGGTCTGTTGCATAGCGGGCAGTTCTGGCGTGAGCTGACGGCAGAAGATACCCATATAGGCCACTTCTTCCAGCACGATGGCGTTATGGACGGCATCGTCGGCATTTTTACCCCAGGCGAACGGCCCGTGGGAATGCACCAGTACTCCCGGCATCTGTGCCGGATCGATTCCCTGAGTTTTGAAGGCCTCCACAATGACGTTGCCGGTTTCCCACTCGTACTCGCCGTTGATTTCTGCATCGGTCATCTTGCGCGTACAGGGAACGGCACCGTAGAAATAGTCCGCATGGGTGGTGCCGGTTGCGGGGATGGACTGCCCGGCCTGCGCCCAGATGGTGGCGTGGCGCGAGTGCGTGTGGACAATCCCGCCAATACTCGGGAAGGCCTGGTAGAGCAGGCGATGAGTAGGGGTGTCGGAAGAGGGTTTTTTGTTCCCTTCCACCACGTCGCCGGTTTCCAGACTCACCACCACCATATCCTCAGCGGTCATCACGCTGTAGTCGACCCCTGAGGGCTTGATGACCAGCACGCCGTGCTCGCGGTCCACCGCACTGACGTTGCCCCAGGTCAGCGTCACCAGATTGTGTTTTGGCAGGGCGAGGTTGGCCTCCAGTACCTGCTGTTTGAGATTCTCTAACATGCTTTCCTCCAGGAAAAAGCGGCCTGCCGGAGCAGGCCAGGTGTTCCCCTGTTAACGTTTGGAGCCGTAATACACTTCGTTCCAGCGCAGCGCGTCTTTGAAAGCGGGCAGGCGGGTGTCGTTGTCGATAACAGCAAGCTCGATACCGTGCAGTTCGCTGAACTGACGCATATCGTCCAGGGTCAGAGAGTGGCTAAAGACGGTGTGGTGCGCGCCACCGGCGAGGATCCAGGCCTCAGAGGCGGTTTGCAGATCCGGCTGCGCTCTCCACAAGGCGTTGGCCACCGGCAGCTTCGGCAGGGCGTGCGGCGTTTCAACGGCATCGACGCAGTTCACCAGCAGACGGAAACGATCGCCGAGATCGATAAGGCTCGCATTAATGGCCGGCCCGGTTTTGGTGGAGAAGATCAAGCGCGCCGGATCGGCTTTGCCGCCAATGCCGAGGTATTGCACGTCGAGGATCGGTTTTTCATCCAGCGCAATGGTCGGGCAGACTTCGAGCATATGCGAGCCAAGCGCCAGATCGTTGTTCTCTTCGAAGTGGTAGGTGTAATCCTCCATGAAGGAGGTGCCGCCCTGCAGACCGGTCGACATCACCTTCATGATGCGAAGCAGAGCGGCAGTTTTCCAGTCGCCTTCGCCCGCAAAGCCGTAGCCCTGCTGCATCAGGCGTTGAACCGCCAGACCCGGAAGCTGTTTCAGGCCGTGTAAATCTTCAAAGGTGGTGGTGAATGCATGGAATCCACCCTGTTCGAGGAAGCGTTTCATCCCCAGTTCTATGCGTGCGGCATCAATCACGTTCTGGCGTTTGTCGCCGTTTACCTGAGCGGCGGCGGTCAGGCGGTAGCTGCTTTCATACTCGTCCACCAGCGCGCTAATATCCCCCTCGCTGATGTCATTCACCACCTGCACCAGGTCGCCAACGGCCCAGGTATTGACGGAGAAACCGAATTTGATTTGTGCCGCCACTTTATCGCCGTCGGTCACCGCCACTTCACGCATGTTGTCGCCGAAACGACACACTTTCAGGTGACGAGTATCCTGTTTAGAGACGGCCTGACGCATCCAGGCACCAATGCGTTGATGGGCTTTTTTATCCTGCCAGTGACCGGTGACGACGCCGTGCTGCTGACGCATACGCGCACCGATAAAACCGAACTCGCGGCCACCGTGCGCGGTCTGGTTGAGGTTCATAAAGTCCATATCAATGCTGTCCCACGGCAGGGCGGCATTGAACTGAGTGTGGAATTGCAGCAACGGTTTATTGAGGATGGTCAGGCCGTTAATCCACATTTTGGCCGGCGAGAAGGTGTGCAGCCATACCACCATTCCGGCGCATTTGTCGTCATAGTTGGCGTCACGACAGATGTTGGTGATCTCATCCGGCGTGGTGCCAAGTGGCTTGAGCACCAGTTTGCAGGGCAGTTTGGCTTCGGCGTTCAGCGCGTTAACCACTTGCTCGCCATGCTGTGTCACCTGACGCAGCGCTTCAGGTCCGTACAGGTGTTGGCTGCCAATCACAAACCAAATTTCATAATTATCAAAAATCGTCATTACCGTGTCCTTAGTGAGTGAGCGCTGCCTGGGTTGCTGGCGCGGCTACCGGGAGATAGTGAAGCTCTGCGCTTTTCGCCCATTGCTGGTAGCGGCGATAGAGCTGTTCAAAGCGTTGGGCCTGCGCGGATGCGGGCTGTAGCGTATTTTCAATCTGGCTGGCCATCTGCTGTTGCGCGCTCGGGATATCAGCGTGAACGCCAGCGGCGACGGCGGCAAAAATGGCTGCACCCAGGGCACAGCACTGGTCGGAGGCGACAATTTGCAGTGGGCGGTTAAGCACGTCGCAGCAGGCTTGCATAATGACCGGGTTTTTGCGGGCAATGCCGCCCAGCGCCATGACGTTGTCAACGGCGATTCCCTGCTCGGTGAAACACTCCATAATGGCGCGGGCACCAAAAGCGGTGGCGGCAATCAGCCCACCAAAGAGGGCCGGAGCGTCGGTGGCAAGGTTTAGATCGGTGATGACCCCCTTCAGCCGCTGATTCGCATTCGGCGTACGGCGGCCATTGAACCAGTCCAGCACGACCGGCAAATGTTCCAGCGACGGGTTTTTCGCCCACGCGGCGGTCAGTGCGGGCAGAAGGTGTTTCTGACTCTCTTTAATCTGAGTTTTCAGTTCCGGGTGCTGCGCTGCCAGTTGCTCCAGCGGCCAGCCGAGCACGCGGCCAAACC
>DFPL01000280.1 GCA_002377245.1 Enterobacteriaceae bacterium UBA3516 | reverse complement strand
CCAGGTCAGCCACGTCTTCCGTCAGGGCGCCCAGGGTCGCCGTGACATGGATATTACGCTGACGGGCATAGTTCAGATCAACGGCATCAACGCCGACGCCATTGATAGCGACCACTTCCAGCGCGGGTAGTTTTTCCATCAATGCATTGCTGATGCCGGTATGACCGCCTGAGACAACGCCACGAATGCTGTTGCCGTACTCTTTAATAAAAGCATCTTTGTCTTCAATTTCAAAGTAACGGTAGACGGTATACAGGGCGTTCAGTTTTTCGCTAATCGCAGGAATCAGAATAGGATTTAGCTGCAGGATGCTGGGTTTCATAGCGTTATTTCCATAGTTGCGGCCAATAAGTGGCGAGCTAATGTCGAGATACGGCGTAAAGATGTAATGCTGGTTAACCGAGGTGCCTCTCCAGTATTTCAATGGAGATATTCTGCGGCCCACGGATAAAGCAGCCACGCACACCGGGGCGAATCGTAATGGGCTCCTGGGTGAAAATGACCCCTTTGCTTTTTAATTCGGCGGCGATGTCGTCCAGGTTATCGACAGTCAGGCCGAAATGATCCAGCCCCTGATAAGGTGGAAGTGGAGGGGGAGCCACACCGTCACCCTCCGTCACCGGGGCGATAAAGATATTGATGCCCGCCAGGCGCACATCGACTTTGCCGGGCTTACGAATAATTTCTGCGCCAAGGCAGCGCTCAAACCAGGCCGCAGTCTCTTCAGGAGCGGGACTGCGTAGCTGTAAATGATCCCATGTGTATTTAGTCACGCGTGTTCCTCTTTGTTAGTTATTCCAGCCTGAACCGTCCGTTGTAAAGCCGTTTCGTGACGGTTCAGGCTCGAAAATCAATGTATTGATCAATGCTCGCCTGTTGCCAGCAACCACACTCGATGCTGGCAACATTTCATTAATCCATCTCAATGCGGGACAAAGGTCCCAGCAGGAAGGAATAGGCAAATGCACCAATTAAACACATAATTCCCATCATGTTCAGTGCCCAGAAGAATTGACCGGTAACATGGAGAATATAACCAATCATGATTGGCGTAGTGACGCCGGCAATATTTGCCGCAAGACTGGTAATACTACTGGTTAATCCAATGTACTGACGTGGGGCTATTTCTGATACAGCAGCCCAGGATGATGAGCCTACGCCCTGAGCAAAAAATGAAATGGTTAAAATAACGATGATTAACTCATTTGAGGTCACAAAGTTAACCAGTAAAATAGATGATCCCAGTAATGTTCCGATAATCAATGGTGCTTTACGCGCCACCGACATCGAATAACCACGGCGAATAAAGAAATCTGAGAAAAATCCCGCTAACAATATTCCCGCGGTTGCGCCGAGGAAAGGCAAAGCCTGAAATATGCCGACTTTGATCATCGTCATCTGGCGCTCTTCAACCAGGTACGTCATAAACCAGGTGGTGAAAAATACCAGAATCGCGTTATTACAGAATTTACCCAGGCAAATGGCCAGAATCTGGCGATGCTTCAACAGACGGAGCGCATTTTTCCAGTCGAAATGGTCGCGTTCCTTTTTACCAACAAGGCCACCGCCTTCCTGGATATGCTTTAATTCGGCTTCGTTAACCGCACGGTGATTGAGCGGGTCGCGGTACCAGATGTACCACAGAATCCCAAACAGTACGCCAGCACCACCGGTTAAATAGAAAGCAGAGCGCCAGCCAAAACCGTTTGCAATCCACAGCAGCAGGCCGGTAAATAATGGTGTGCCAATATATTGCCCCATGACGTAGACGCTGGTGGCAAAGCCACGCTCTCCGGTCGGGAACCACATGGTGACCGCGCGGGCATTGGAGGGAAAAGCGGGGGCTTCAAGCGCACCAATTGCCAGGCGAGAACCAAACAGCATATTGAAGCCGCTGGCGACCCCCTGGGTCATGGTCGCCAGTGACCAGGTGATCAGTGAAAAGGCGTAGGCAATGCGCGAACCCAGCACGTCGGCAATAATCCCACCGGGGATAAGTGCGATAGCATAGGTCAGGCCAAATGCCGCAAAAATTTGCCCCATCTGTACTTTATCCAGCGCCAGATCTTTACTGATAAAAGGGGCCAGAATACCCAGACTCGATCTGTCGACAAAATTGATAATCGTGGCACATAAAATCAGCGCTAGCATATAATAGCGAATGCGCGTGGCTTTCTTTTGCGGAACCGCTCTGGCATCTATTGATGCCTCGCTAAGCTCTTGTTGTTGCGTATGATTCATATTTTTCGTCCTTCATGGATTTGTAGGTATACGTTATATTTACCAACCCTTTTATCCCGGCTGATAATTATTTTGTAAGGTGTCTTTCGACCAGTTGCCCATAGATTTTTTTGTGAGCTGCGGTTCAGTGAATAAAAAATCCAATGCGTTTCCTTGACGGATCGTAAAACCCGTGCGAACACCCTTTATTTTTTATGCCGATCCCGCTGCGTGCTATTCATGCAATTCTTATGGGGCATCAATGTGTCAGGCTTCACTGCATAAGACGATTGATGAGGGTGACGTTAAAATAACGTATTGTCAGTATCAATCTTGATTAAAATAATCAATGCTAATCTAAGCTTTTACTGTTTAGTAGTGTGACGGAAGAGCAAAAGATGGAACGAGTTTATTGACATATTCGAATAACAGATTAGCGGAAAAGCCTGATGGCCTCCCTGCCAGGGCGAACATTAAACGCAGAAGGTCATGTTGAACACTGCAAAAAATAAATCTGCAATTATGCGATCTCTCTATCAGTTGATTTTAACAATCAATCTTGATTGGGGAAAATCGCAATTATAGAGTGGCGAGATTCGGTTCGATCTACCCCAACGCGCGGCATGATGAGCACCCGAAGGCCGCGTCAGTCTCGTCACGAAAGGAAGCCAATGCGTTACCGAGTGCGCAATGGCACATGGGAGGGTACAGGAATGGCATATTCATCCGCAGCACGCGCCGGCACGTCATCCGCACGGCAATTCAGCATCGGTTTTGAGGGGTCAATGTCGAGTTCGCAAGGCATTAGCGTACAGGAGATGGTGCGCGTAGCCCGGCAGCTGTCAGAGGATCGTTTTGAATTTACGCTGTTTCCCGCCGCGCAACGGGGCAGTGGCCCGCAGATGGTCGAGATGACGCAGCAGGGCAAACTGGATATCTTTCTGGGCGGCGCAGGTTACTTCGCCTCACTCGATAGCCGTATCAACGTGTTTGATATTCCCTATCTGTTTGCAAACGTCACGCAGGCATATCATGTGATGGACAGCGACTTTGGTCGCGAAATGCTGGATGTGCTCGACAGACATGCGCTAAAAGGATTGAGCTTCTGGGAAAACGGCATCCGATCTTTTACCAATAATGTGAAACCTGTGTACCATCCTGATGATTTAAAAGGATTAAAAATCCGCACTATGCCGGGAAATCAGGTCCATGAAAGGCTTTGGCAGGCGGCAGGGCTGGAAACCATGCCATTACCCTCCGGTGAGATTTATGCCGCTATCCAGGACGGCAAAATCAACAGTCAGGAACACCCCATTTCCGTCATCTATGCGCGAAAATTTTATGAAGTCCAGCGTTACCTGTCGCTGACCCGTCACCTGTATGGTCCGCTTATCCAGGTCATTAACCGCGACCGGTTTAATGCCATGGCGAGCGAGGAACAAGACATTATAATGAAGGCTTCCCTTGCAGGCGCCGTGGCCACACGTCAGTTCTCTAATGAAAATGAAGCTGCTTTCCTTGATGAGATGAAACAGGCGGGTTTAGAGGTGAATGAGGTGGATCCCAGGGCGTTCAGGGAGGCAATGAGGCCTGCGATTGAGCGCGATTTCATTGCGCAAAACGGCGATCTGTGGCTCAACAAAATCAATGCCATGCTGAGGAAACCTCTGCCTGAGGAGGGGTAACCCGAACCGCATTGTTTAAAGCAGAGGTCGACAGACCGTGATTCACCCCTGGCAGAGCACTACCCGGACGGACGCATGCAACCAAAAACGAAGCTAACAGCCTGGCTCACGCTGGATGAAGTTCAGGAATTTCTCGGTGTTCGGGCGCAAACCATTTATGCCTATGTCAGCCGGGGGCTGATCGCCTCTCATCCCGATCCGCAAAACACCCGACGCAGCCTCTACAGCGCGGAGAACATCCAGAGCCTCAAGCAGAAAAAGCAGCAGGGCCGCAAGCGGGAAACGCTGGCGGTCAATACCCTTTTTGGCAATGAACCCAGCATTCCGACCGCGATTTCAACCTTTTCCAAAGGGCATCTGTACTATCGGGGCAAAGATGTCATCGCATTTGCGGAACATGCCACGCTCGAAGAGACGGCCCGCTTGCTCTGGAGCGCAGAAATTAGCGCCGGGTTTTCTGTTCCAACCCGAGACTACCCGCACGCGGCACCTGAGCGTTCTCATGCCTTTATTGCACTGGCTACCGCCACGGCAACGGGCCATTCAACGCACGGTCGTACCGCCAGGGTGTTGCATGCGGAGGCGGCGACGCTGGTGGGGCATCTGGCCGCTACCTTTGGTGCAGAAAATCATCCCGAGATGTTAATTCACCAGCGTCTTGCCCTGGGGTGGGGAGTGAATGAAGAGGTGGCAGACATTTTACGCAGAGCGATGGTGCTGCTGGCCGATCATGAACTCACCAGCTCCGCTTTTGCCGCGAGGATCGCGGCCTCGAATGGCGCTTCGCTGCCTGCCTGTTTGCTTACCGGGCTGGCCACCTTCACCGGCCCGTTACATGGCGATGCCACCCAGCGCGTCAAAGCGCTATTTGATGAGGTCGAGCGTTCCAGTGCCGATCAGGTAGTGAACCGCTATCTCTCCTCCGCGCTCCCGATACCGGGGTTTGGTCATCATCTTTATCCGGACGGTGACCCACGGGCGGTTGCACTGCTGGCGCATTTTGAGCCACCGGAAGAGATCGCCAAATTCATCGAAAAGGTGATAACCCTGACCGGCCTACTGCCCAATATTGATGTGGTGCTCGCCGCGCTGGTGACCCGCTACCGCTTGCTTGGCGATGCGGCGTTCGCGCTCTTTTCAATTGCCCGTAGCGTAGGCTTACTGGCGCATGCGATGGAACAGATCGGCACCGGAAAAGTGATTCGACCGCGCGGCCGCTACGTGGGGCCGGAACTGGAGCTACCGGTAAATTCTTCGCCGTTGAAATAATAGGGTAAAATTTATTGCTGACATGAAATCCTCATGCCAGTGTATTTATCTTTATTGATCGCTGTTAACCCCATTCTGGAATGACCACTTTTGGAAAATGCATTCTTACTGTTAATGTATTGAATCTTTAGTTCTGCAGTGATGCTAAAAATTATGGCCATCTCACGACGAAGCCTCTTAAGTTGGGCTCTTCCATCATCTGTTTTAACACTTTTCTATAGTTCAAAGTCTCAATCGGCAATGCCGGTAGCTGGCGGTACCGCTGCTTCTGCTGGTCATTCTCGCCAAAATGTAGTGGACAAGGCACAAATGAGTGAAGCGTCGTTACGCTCCTCTTTGAGTATTGATGGTGACAGACTTGTCGCGATTAAGCAGAACTTAGCGGGGGCAGTATCCAGAACTCAACATGATAAAAACGCTGAGGTTATAAGCATTCGAGATTTTGGTGCAAAAGGTGATGGTGTCACTGATGATACCGCCGCCATACAGGCTGCACTGGATACAGGCCGGGATATTTATATTCCAGCTGGCTTATATGTATGTACTGAAGAGCTTGAGGTTAAAACACATGGGCAGAGAATTCATGGGGCAGGTCGAGGCTATGGCTACAGTTCTAATGTGGTCAAGCTTGAGCATGGAGATATTGTACCGAAATGGTCTTCAGCTCTTTTCAATTGGCAACATGTCTCCACGCTTATTTTTAAAGGGACTGGAAAAAAACGTGTCCGTACCCGAGTTAATTACCGGGCATCGGCATTAGATCCTCAGGATGATCCCTTATCTGTCTGTCTCAATATTCAAGCGGAGGGGACATCACATGAAAATTACTGTGTTTTTCTCGACATTCAGCCACCAGCGGGTGGGCCAGAAGCTGAACTAAAAGATAATATTTCTAATCTGGGCGCCAATTGGGATATTGGTATCTTTATAGGATGTCGACCGAATACCTCGCTAAAAGAAATGGCTGTTATTGGCTATCACCGTAAAGCGAATGTCTGGTATGACGTAACCCAGGCAATTAATTTACCTCGTTTTAATAGTTTCCGTGGAGGAGTGTATCCTTAAGGGCCAGTTGAAAATGGCGCAGACGGCTGCTCTTCAGATGGGTTATTTACCAGTGGCGGACTCTGGGGTGTCAACGTCCAGGGCGCGAAACCTAAAGAAGGCCAAATCAGTTATTCAACACCCTATTACGATGAGAATCTACGGGCTACGGTAGAAGATTCCCGTGGGTCATGGGGTTTTTCAGACTTTTTAATGATTAATGGACAGATCTTTGGCGCGAATCATCATACCCGGCGTCGTCTCGTTGATATGAAATCGTCTCCCGATCCGACGCGTGATTGGGATGTTGGTGGCGCATTTAACATTGATGGTATTACGTTAAACGATAACCACGTATTGCACGGTCACAGATATATTGGCTGCCGTTTTCAAAGTTGGGCACCATTCTGTGTACGTATTGATCGTTCAGCTCGGGATGCTTTTTTTGGCTGCATGATTGAAAATCCCAATTCAGTGGTGAGATCAAAAGAAGGTCATCTTCTTAAGTTAAGTCCGGAAACCTCTTTTTACGGACTTTGTGCGACAGAGCGACACCGATTTCTGACTATTTCTGAATCTCAGGCTCCCTATTCATCAACCTACACAAAATTACTTTACGGTGATGCGCAATTTGCTAACGCTTCGCAAGCGAATCCTGTAACTCGAACGCCTTATAACAGGCTGGAAGTATTGTCGAAGGATGATCAAACAACAGCGGTTTTGCGATTAGGTACAATTGATAATCCTAATAAAGCGACTATTAGCCGTGCAGTGCTTGGAAGTTTGGTTTTTACGTCGGATGCCAGCCTTTTATTTCAAGACCCTTCAGGTGCTAAAAAATTCCAGGTAACCGAAGCAGGCTCTATGATCACTTTGGGCTCGCTGTTTCCTTCAAAAGACAATAACGCAGAATGTGGTAATCCCTCAAACCGCTGGTCACAAATACATGCAGCAACGGGCACCATCAATACATCCGATCAACGGCTTAAAACCACACCGGAGCCTATTTCCGATTCAGTTCTTCGTGCGTGGGGAAAAGTAGAATTCCTGCAATATCAATTTACCGACGCGGTGGAGAAGAAAGGCGCAGATTCTGCTCGTACACATTTTGGTGTGATTGCCCAGCGAGTGAAAGAAGCGTTTGAATCTGAAGGATTGGATCCTTTTGCATATGGTGTACTTTGCTTTGACCAGTGGGAGGATGAGTATGAGCCCATTATCGGCAGTCGTGAGGTTATTCGCGAGGGTGAGCGTTTCAGGGAAGAGTTTGATACAGGTGAGCGGCGACTGGTTAGAGCCGCTGGCAACCGATTTGGTATTCGTTATGAAGAGGCTCTTGTGTTGGAATGCGCTTATCTTCGTTGGCGCATAGGGCAAATAAAGTAGCAAGTCTCCTGACGTAACCTTAATCCGGAGACTTGCACGACCAGGCTGTGATCAGCCCTAACATCAGAAACATCAACCAACAGAGCATGGCATAGCCGCCGGTCTGCTGCCATGAGGAGTAGTCCGGACAGGCCCCTGGCTTATAAATACAGAGCCAGCAGCCCTGCAGGCAAGGCCGAGTTGAAAGAGTATTTCGCTACTGTTTTGTCCGACTGGATCAAAGCTTTATCCATTCATCTTCTTTACGCTTCTGGATGAACATATTCAGGATGATAATGAAATGAAGAAAATAATCATAATGGTCATGACCGTGGCTTTAGTGGGTTGCGCTGCTCAGACATCCCCTCAGCGTCACGCAAAAAACTTTGCGATGCATGCTGAGGAGACGCTGAACGGCAACATGCGTACGGATCGCAACGGTATGTATCAGCAGGTGCTGCCGAAATTTAATAATATCTATACGCAGGGAAAAGTGGATCGGGCAAAAGGCATGTCTGAGCAAGAGGTGAGAGCCTACGCCGAGAAGGTGCGCAGGGAAGCTCAAAAAACAAACGTCGTGGAGTCGCGCTTCACCGGCAGCCCACAGGTTGTAGAGCAGGATGAAGCGTCAATGAAACAAAGTGTACTCTGGTACAACAATCTTGCCGATACCTATCTTGACGGGTACAACAACGTTCCCTAAGTTTTTCGCAGGGGGCGTACCGCGCCCCCTTTTCCAATCAAAGCGAATAGCGTGACGCCGGTTTCCCGTTTCGCGATGCACTGAACAGCGCCAGCCGCGCCTCTTCCCACGACTGCCAGAGCTGGAGGTCCTCCACCGGAGGGAGGGTCACTGATTCACCGCGATCCCAACCCACCAGGGCCGCATCCACTAATGCTTCGGTCGTCATGACCGATCCTTCCGGCAGCTGTTCCAGAGTGATATTCGAGTGGTCCCAAATCTCTGTCGCGGTGGCGGCAGGCAGCACCGCCTGAATGCGGACGCCGGTCTCGGCAAACTCTTCCTGCAAACCCCGTGTGAAGTTAAGCACCCAGGCCTTGGTGGCGCTGTAAACGGCGCTAC
>DFPL01000279.1:8001-8213 GCA_002377245.1 Enterobacteriaceae bacterium UBA3516 | reverse complement strand
AGTCGTCGTGGATGCGTTATTTGCGCTGGGTATCGCGTTGCTGGAGGTTAAAGGGCCATGATCGAATTTCGTCATGTCAGTAAAATTTTTGCCGGCGTACCGGCGGTCAGTGATTTGAATCTTGAGTGCAAAACCGGGGCTTTTTCCGTATTGATTGGCACCTCGGGCTCAGGTAAATCCACCACCCTTAAAATGATCAACCGGCTGGTGGA
>DFPL01000279.1:0-7763 GCA_002377245.1 Enterobacteriaceae bacterium UBA3516 | reverse complement strand
TTCGGCGCGCTGGATCCGGTGACCCGTGGCGCACTGCAACAGGAGATGATTCGCATTCATCGCCTGCTCGGTCGTACGATTGTTCTGGTAACGCACGATATCGACGAAGCGCTGCAACTGGCCGATCACCTTGTTCTGATGGACAACGGCGCGATCGTCCAGCAGGGCACACCGCTGGAGATGCTGACCCGTCCGGCGAACGACTTCGTGAAAGACTTTTTCGGACGCAGTGAACTTGGCGTGCGGCTGCTGTCGTTGCATCAGGTCAAAGCCTGGGTGCGAACAAACGAAAAGCCGCTGCCGGGCGAACCCCTGAGCGAAGAGCTCACCTTGCGTGAGGCGCTCTCGGCCTTTGTGGCACGGCAGAGCGATGTGCTGCCGGTCGCCACGGCTGACGGCGTCCCCTACGGCACGCTGCATTTTAGTGACCTGCTGACGACGGAGATCGCGCGTGAACGTTATTCGTGACCCGCTGCTCTGGTTAACAGCGGCATTTATTGCTCTGCTGGTGTTACTGCCGCATAGCGCAGGGCTGTTCAGTGCGCTCTTTCCCCAACTGCCACGTCCGCTCTACCAGCAGGAAACGTTTACCGCACTCACGCTGGCGCATTTAGAACTGGTCGGCATCTCCAGTCTGCTGGCGATTGTTCTTGGGCTGGGGGCAGGCATTATCGTGACGCGTCCAGGCGGGAGTGAATTTCGGCCGCTGGTAGAGACCATCGCCGCCGTCGGGCAAACCTTTCCTCCGGTGGCGGTTCTGGCGATTGCTGTACCGGTTATCGGATTCGGGAAAGAACCGGCGGTGATTGCACTGGTGCTGTACGGTGTTTTGCCGATTCTCCAGGGCACGCTGGCGGGCATGGCGGCTGTGCCTGCAGGCGTTCAGGATGTTGCCAAAGGCATGGGAATGAGTGACAGGCAGCGTTTGCTGAAGGTTGAACTGCCGCTGGCAGCACCGGTCATCATTGCCGGTATCCGAACCTCGGTCATCATTAACATCGGGACAGCAACCATCGCCTCAACGGTAGGGGCCAGCACGCTGGGCACGCCTATCATTATTGGGCTAAGCGGGTTTAATACGGCGTATGTGATTCAGGGGGCGATACTGGTGGCACTGGCGGCCATTATTGTTGACCGCGGGTTTGAACGGCTGGCGCAGCGGTTCAACCCACGCCGCCCCGCACGATGAATGAGTAACCTGCGAGCATCACGCCGCCGATCCCACCGATGGCCATCAGCAGAAAAATAGCGACGACAGTAATTTTGGACAGATTCATCAGGCTCTCCTTTTGTTAAGAAACGTATTATAAGGCGAAGCCCAGGTGTTAATGAACCATTAATTTCCGAGCGAGAAAATGTCGTGGCCGTTTTCACGCCAGTCCAGCAGTTGCTTTTGCTGGGCGGCGGTCGGTGCTTCGCCGCACCACACCAACAGCGTCTGACCGTCGAACATTTCCGGTCGAAGCTGGCTTACCGAATGTGCCAGGACTTCCACACGCCAGCCCTGTTGACTCGCCATCCAGCCCTCAAGCCATAACCGGGTGGTATCCTGCACGTTCCAGCCAATGATCAGCGCTTCGCGGCTGTTCTTTTTTCGGGCGCTGCTCAGGCAGCTACAGATATAGCTGATCAGCACCCCGTCAAGCAGGCTGAGCATCAGCAGCAGGGCAGGCTGTTGGCCTTGCAGACGTCGGCGCAAGGGAAGCAGTAAATGCGTTGTCAGGGTTTCTGCGGGGTAGTCATGGCCACGCTCTTTGAACCATAACCGCAGGCGGTGCAAATTGCCGCTTTGTAGAATTTGCAGCACCACTTCCTGTTGCGCGCGCCAGCCGTCACGCTCGCTGTCGGTTTCATTGTTCAGTAATGACTGAACTTTACTGACCTGAACGCCAGTATCAACCCAACGCTTAATTTCGCGGATACGATCAATATCGGCTTCGGTAAACAGGCGGTGTCCGCCTTCGGTACGCTGGGGTTTGACCAGGCCATAGCGTCGTTGCCATGCCCTGAGCGTAATGGGATTCACATCACACAACAATGCCACTTCGCCGATAGTGTAAAGCGCCATGAGTTCACCTGTGCCTGAAGTCCCCCACCGTAACTTTAGACGCTCTGGCAAAAACCAGGCAGAATTGTTTGTTTTCTGTTCGATTTGTAACGCGTACGTATCATCATGCCGCCAGGTTTGTGATAATGCGCACGAATTTTGAGTTTTATGGAAACCTTCAAAGAATCTGGACGCGACTCGCTGTATGGTACGCGCTTTCATTCATCGCGGTGATGCTAATATGTACGAATTTAATCTGGTGTTGCTGCTGCTTCAGCAGATGTGTGTGTTTTTGGTTATCGCCTGGCTGATGAGTAAAACCCGTCTGTTTATTCCCCTGATGCAGGTCACCGTGCGCCTGCCGCATAAGCTGCTGTGCTACGTGACCTTCTCGATTTTCTGCATTCTCGGCACTTATTTTGGCCTGCATATCGAAGACTCCATTGCCAATACGCGTGCGATCGGCGCGGTGATGGGGGGCTTACTGGGCGGGCCGGTGGTCGGTGGTCTGGTGGGATTAACCGGCGGGCTGCATCGCTACTCCATGGGGGGGATGACGGCACTCAGCTGCATGATTTCGACCATTGTGGAAGGGCTGCTGGGCGGTCTGGTGCACAGCATGCTCATCAAACGTGGGCGCACTGATAAGGTCTTCAGCCCGCTGACGGCGGGGGCCATTACCTGTGTCGCCGAGCTGACTCAAATGCTGATCATTCTGTTGATTGCGCGCCCGTATGACAGTGCTCTGCATCTGGTTCAGAGCATTGCAGCACCAATGATGGTCACCAATACCGTCGGGGCAGCATTGTTTATGCGTATTCTGTTAGATAAGCGCGCCATGTTCGAAAAATACACCTCGGCATTTTCCGCCACCGCGCTCAAAGTTGCGGCCTCGACCGAGGGGATTTTGCGCCAGGGCTTTAACGAAGAGAACAGCATGAAGGTGGCGCAGGTGCTGTATAACGAGCTGGATATCGGCGCGGTGGCTATTACCGATCGTGAAAAACTGCTGGCCTTCAGAGGGGCAGGGGATGACCATCATCTGCCAGGCCGCCCCATCTCATCCGGCTGGACGCAAAAAGCGATTGAAAGTGGCGAAGTGGTCTACGCCGACGGCAACGAAGTGCCGTACCGTTGCTCGCTACACCCGCAGTGCAAACTGGGCTCGACGCTGGTCATCCCCTTACGCGGCGAAAACCAGCGGGTGGTGGGCACCATTAAATTGTATGAAGCGAAAAACCGCCTGTTCAGTTCGATAAACCGCACCCTGGGTGAAGGCATTGCCCAGTTGCTGTCGGCGCAAATTCTTGCCGGGCAGTATGAGCGCCAAAAGGCGCTGCTGACGCAGTCGGAAATCAAGCTGCTGCATGCGCAGGTCAATCCACACTTCCTGTTTAATGCCCTAAATACACTCAAAGCGGTGATTCGTCGCGACAGCGATCAGGCCGGGCTGCTGGTGCAGTATCTCTCTACCTTTTTCCGGAAGAACCTCAAGCGGCCATCAGAAATTGTCACCCTCGCCGATGAGATTGAGCACGTGAATGCGTACCTGCAAATTGAACAGGCACGTTTTCAGAGCCGCCTTCAGGTGCAACTGCATGTGCCTGAATCACTTTCCCATCAGCATCTGCCTGCCTTTACCCTGCAACCGATCGTCGAGAATGCCATTAAGCATGGCACGTCGCAGCTGTTGGGGGTGGGTGAAATTACCATTAATGCCAGCCTGGAAGGAGATCATCTGGTGCTGCATATTGAAGATAACGCCGGGCTCTATCAACCTGAATCCGATGCCAGTGGATTAGGGATGAGCCTGGTGGACAAGCGCCTGCGCGCGCGTTTTGGCGACGGTTGCGGCATTACCGTGGCCTGTGAACCGGATTGCTTTACCCGCATTACCCTACGACTCCCGCTGGAGGAAAGCGCATGTTAAAAGTGCTGATTGTCGATGATGAACCGCTGGCGAGGGAAAACCTGCGGATTTTATTGCAGGAAGAGAATGATATTGAGATTGTGGGGGAATGTGCCAATGCGGTTGAAGCCATTGGCGCGGTGCATAAACTGCGCCCGGACGTGTTGTTCCTCGATATTCAGATGCCCCGCATCAGCGGCCTCGAAATGGTTGGGATGCTCGATCCTGAGCACCGACCCTATGTCGTGTTCCTGACCGCGTTTGATGAATACGCGGTGAAAGCCTTTGAAGAGCATGCCTTTGATTACCTGCTCAAACCCATTGAAACCCCGCGTCTGGCCAAGACCCTGACCCGTCTGCGTCAGGAGCGTACGGTGCAGGATGTTTCGGTGTTACCGGAAAACCAGGAGGGGTTGAAATTTATCCCCTGCACTGGCCATAGCCGTATTTATCTGCTGCAAATGAACGACGTTGCGTTTGTCAGTAGCCGAATGAGCGGGGTGTATGTCACCAGCAGTGAAGGCAAGGAGGGCTTTACCGAGCTGACCCTGCGCACCCTTGAGAGCCGGACGCCGCTGCTGCGCTGCCACCGCCAGTATCTGGTCAATATGGCCCATCTGAGTGAGATCAAGCTCGAAGATAACGGACAGGCCGAACTCCTGCTGCGCAACGGTCAGACGGTCCCCGTCAGCCGCCGCTACCTGAAGAATCTAAAAGAAGCACTGGGGTTGTAAGACCACTACACAAATCCCGAGCCGGCTCGCAATAAATCATTTGTGCGATTGTCTTTGAGTTTTGTATATAATTTTATACGCAATCAATTCATGGCAAGGATGCGAAGTGATGATTGCAAAGGATATTCACTGGCATGGCTCTTCACTGAGCGACCTCTGCTCATTTCCAGCGGAAGCGCGGCGAGAGGTCGGTTTCCAGCTTGATAAAGTCCAGCATGGCTATGAGCCTTCTGACTGGAAATACGTGAGCGGTTGGGGCAGCGGTACCATCGAAATCAGGTTGCATGGTAATGATGGTGAATTTCGCGTGGTGTATGTGGCTAAATTTGCAGATGCAATTCATGTGTTGCACTGTTTTGTGAAGAAAACGCAACAAACCAGCCAGAGGGATATCGCCATTATCAAAGCGCGGTATAAAACTGCCGCAGATGAACGGAGAGTGAGCAATGACGCAGAATATTGACACCAAAACACGTCATGTCACCAAAGCAGGCGACAACATTTTTTCCGATCTCGGATTTCCCGTTGACGAAGCAGTCCGTTTGCACGCTCAATCCAAAGATGAAATGGCCAGAACGGATGAGCTTAAGCGGCAAATCATGGCTGAAATTGCCATCTGGATGAAGTGCCGCGGATACAAACAAGGCGACGCGGCAAAAATCCTTCACGTTTCGCGCCCGCGCGTCTCGGATGTCGTTAATCAGAAAACTGAAAAGTTCACCCTGGATGCGCTGGTTGGAATGGCAACCGTTATTGGTAAGCGCGTTCAACTCATCATTACCTGAACCCCAGCGAAAAGAAGCACTGGGGTTGTAAACTTCGGTGTTACACTGCGCGTTTGCAAAAATATGTCCCGAAGGCTTTATGCTCAATAACGATATTTTACGTAGCCTGCGCTACGCCCTGAAAATGAATAACAACGACCTCAAGCGCATCTTTACGCTGGCGGAAGCGTCGGTGAGTGATGAACAACTGGTCGGTTGGTTGCGTAAGGAAGACGAGGCGGGCTTTCAGCGCTGCCCGGACATCATGATGTCTCTTTTCCTCAATGGCCTGATTTACGAGCGTCGGGGCAAAGACGACACGCAGCCTGCACTGGTCACCGAGCGTAAGATGACCAACAACCTGATTCTCAAGAAATTGCGCATCGCGTTCAGCTTAAAGACCGATGATATTCTGGCTATCCTGACTGAGCAAAAATTCCGTGTGTCGATGCCGGAGATAACGGCCATGATGCGCGCCAGCGAGCATAAAAACTTCCGTGAGTGCGGTGACCAGTTCCTGCGTTATTTCCTGCGCGGGCTGGCGGTACGTGAACACGCAAAGCCTGCACAATAAAAAAAGCCAGCGCGGACAGGCGCCGCGCTGGCTTTTTTAGCCCTTCATCTCTTTACTTCACTTCTTTAAAGCCGCGAGATTCAAGCAACTGCTGGGATTTTGACATGCTGACGCCATCTTTAGCATCACCGGTAAAGGCAGAACCCTGCATCTGCTGGAGTGCATCACGATCCGCTTTCGAGTAATCCACATCCAGGGTTTCGGTCGCGTAAGTATCCTGATAATCGATACTCTCGGTTACCCCTTTAATGGATTTGTATTTCTCGCTGATCGGCCCCAGACGCTGCATGGCCTGTTCTTTATTAGCAATGCCCATTGCGGCATAGTTAATTTTATTTTTTGCTGACTGACGCGTTACGACGTCATCTTTGTAGTAATAAGTCAGTGAAATCTCTGTCTTGCCATCGGTCCAGTTAAACGTCTTACTCTGTTCTTTTTCGCCACAGCCGCTCAGTACAAACAGCATCAGAGAGGTCAGTGTGAAAGCGATGAGTTTTTTAAACATATTTTAAAGCCCCTTTTGTTAGAAATGTCCTGTCCATAGAAGGATAGTGCAATATTAAAAAGGCGCTGATTTCTCAACGCCTTTTGCTGGTTATTTAACCTGCTGGCCTGCTTTTGCCCCTTCGTCAGGGCTTAACAGGAAGATATCTTTTCCACCAGGACCCGCTGCCATCACCATGCCTTCAGAAATACCGAAACGCATTTTGCGCGGCGCAAGGTTGGCGACCATGACGGTCAGACGCCCAATCAGCACCTGTGGGTCCGGGTACGCAGAGCGGATACCGGAGAAGACGTTGCGCTTCTCACCGCCGAGATCGAGGGTCAGGCGCAGCAGCTTATCGGAGCCGTCCACGAACTCGGCATTTTCGATAAGCGCAACACGCATATCCACTTTAGCGAAATCGTCGAACGTGATGGTCTCCTGAATAGGATCGTCCGCCAGCGGGCCTGTTGCCGGTGCCGCCGCCGCTTTCACCTCTTCTTTAGATGCTTCAACCAGCGCTTCAACCTGTTTGGTATCAATGCGGTTGTACAGGGCTTTGAACGTGCTCACTTTATGGCTCAGCAGCGGCTGCTGAACGGCATCCCACTCAAGCGTGGTATTGAGGAAGCTTTCAACGCGCTCGCTCAGGGTTGGGAGAACCGGTTTCAGCCAGGTCATCAGTACGCGGAACAGATTGATGCCCATGGAGCAGATGGCCTGCAGGTCGGCGTCACGGCCTTCCTGTTTCGCCACCACCCACGGGGCCTGCTCGTCAACGTAACGGTTGGCCACGTCGGCCAGCGCCATGATTTCACGAATGGCTTTGCCAAATTCGCGGCTTTCCCAGGCTTCACCAATCGAGGCAGACGCATCGGTAAAGGTTTTGTACAGCGCCGGGTCAGCCAGTTCTGCCGCCAGTACGCCGTCAAAACGCTTGGCAATGAAGCCTGCACAGCGGGAAGCCAGGTTGACCACTTTGTTAACGATATCGGTATTGACGCGCTGAATGAAATCTTCAAGGTTCAGATCGATGTCATCAATACGGGACGACAGTTTCGCCGCATAGTAGTAACGCAGGCTGTCTGCATCAAGGTGGTTCAGCCAGGTGCTAGCTTTGATAAAGGTGCCGCGAGATTTGGACATTTTCGCGCCGTTAACCATCACATAACCATGCACAAACAGGTTGGTGGGTTTGCGGAAATTGCTGCCTTCGAGCATCGCCGGCCAGAACAGGCTGTGGAAGTAAAC
>DFPL01000168.1 GCA_002377245.1 Enterobacteriaceae bacterium UBA3516 | reverse complement strand
GGTCACGGTGAGTTGATCTGTGTAGGTTCCCGCTGGACTCAGAGCGGTAAGCTGCGCCGCCGCAAAGAGAGTTAACGCAATATTGTTTGCATCGGTGTAGCTAATGGCGACGGACTGCGTCGTAATTTCGGCGTTAGCCGCCAGCGAACTGCTGCTGTAAAGCCGGTAAGGCACCCGTTGTGTCCCTCCCGAACGTTGCAAATTACGCACGTTCGAGTAATTCGCCCCATTATTGATGGTCATACTGAGCGCCACGCCCGGCGTACAGGCAAGAGACAGCGCGGCGTTAGGCACAAAACTGGTCGTCACTTGTCCACTTTGTGCCCCGGTGTAAGTGCCGAAATTCAACGTCCCCAGCACCCCGCCCGTACCGCTGGTCACCGAACAGCCCGGCGTTACCGTTGCGCCGACGGTGAACGTCTGTTGCGTAACCGTCAGGGCAACTGCACGGTCCGGTAAGCCCATTGTGCATAGCAGTAGCCCAAAAAAAGGGCGTAACAGCCTGTTGCCTCTCAAAGGAGAGACGCAATTCCCTTTCGCCCACATGCGGTGTTTATCAGTAGACGACGTTCACATTCAGCGTATCGGTATAGGTCCCCGGCAGCACGGTCACGCTGTTGCCGCCACCGGTGATCCGGCCATACAGGGTGTAAGAGTCCACCCCGCCAGCGGTGGAGGCACGGGGAATGTTGACCCCATTACCCACTTCGTTACTGAATGCGCTATCGCTGAAGACGCTATAGGCCACCCCCTGCGTATTGGCAGCGGTACGAAGATAACGGGGTGTCGCACCCGGTGTACCCACGGTGGTGGTCGGCGTCGCCGTATTGGTGTTGCTGATTATCTGGACGGTATAACTGGTAGTGGTGCACTGAATGGTAAACGTACTCCCGCCAGCGCCCGTCCCCGATAACTGGGTAGTTAACTGGTTAAAGGTGGCCGGATTCGTACCAAAGTCGAGGGTACCGAAATTAATACCGGTTTGTGACGGTGAGCCGTTAATTAAGCAACCGTTAGAGAGCGTCAATGTCGCACCGATTGTGCCTGAACTGACAACCGCGTCGGCATTATTTACCGACATCGCGATGACCCCCATAACCAGGGCAAGGCGTATTTTATTCATATTGCACCTCCGGAATGACGCACCTAATGAGTAATAAAAAATAAAGATAAAGCGGGCGAGAGAATTCAATTCAAAAGTAGTAATAACAAAAATTTAGCTGATGATTCTGCGTTCAACCAATGAAAATCCGCCGCTTAATTACCAGATGAAATAACCCATATTCTCATTTATTTTCAATCGGTTATTTTTTGAAACAAGGATATACATGTCGGCTTGCAAAAGATATATCAGCCGTTATGTGATGCGCATCACAATATATTGTACCAAGGAAAATATATATGTTTTAATGTGGCTTCAGAGAAATTAAGTGAGACTTACTTTATTCATAGTTAAGCTGCAGCGAACAATATTTAATATATGTTACACTGAGTGAAATGTTAAATTCATAATATAAAAAGGCCGACGTGATGTCGGCCATGTGCAAAATGTAAAGAAATCGTATTTTCGATTAATTCAGCATTCACTCTACACTAATAAATGATGCTGACATTTATCGTGTCCGTATAAATACCTGGCATAACCGCAGGGTTATTTCCTGCTCCCTGAATTCGCCCATACAAGGTGTAATAATCCACGCCTTGCGCAGAAGAGACGCGAGGAAGCGGAGAATTATTAGCAACCTCAGCATTAAAGGTGCCATCACTGTACAGACGGTAGGCGACGCCCTGTGTGCTGTTGGATGCGCTACGTAAATAACGCGCGGTGCTGCCTGGAATCCCCACTGCGGTGGCCGGCGCAACGGTATTGGTGTTGCCTGTCACCACGACGCTGTAACTCTGGGTGGTGCATTGCACGCCTATCGCATTGGCTGCGGTTCCAGAGCCGGTAAGTTGGGTTGAGAGTTGCGAAAAAGTCGCAGGGCTTTCGCCAAAATTCAGGCTGCCTAAATTAATCCCATTTTGATTGGTCGAGCCATTAATTAAGCAACCATTAGAAAGCGTTAAACTGACGCCAATGGTCCCGCTACTGACTGCCGCACGCGCCGGGAGGATGCAAAACGCAGAGAGACTGCTGAGTAAAAGAATATATGTTATTTTCATTAACCGTTCCGGAAATGCCGCAAGTTATTCATATCGCTGTAAATGATTTAAAGATTCGCATTTCCATCGCTGCCTGACAGCTCGTCATTCTTTAAATCAATAAAAAACCCGGCTGAGTGAAAAGGCGCGCACAGTCAGCCTGTTTAAATAACGCTTCGCACATTTTCAGTGACGTTTTGGGGAAATAAACGCCCTTCTGAGAATGAGGCAATAATATAATAATTTAAGCAGCAAGAAAACATCATTTACACAGGCTAAAATAATCGTTAACCGAGCACAACAATGGGGGAAGACAAAAACGGAGGAGAGAGATGAAACAGAGGATATAAGTAAAAAATAAAGCTCTCCCGCCGGACGACGGAAGAGCTTAGCGCATCAGGCGACCTGCGTTGCCGCGATATCCAACAGTGCCATTTCGTCACTGTTCAGCAGCTTCTCGATGTTCACCAGAATCAGCATACGGTCACCGATAGCGCCCAGACCCGTCAGGTATTCTGTCGAGAGGGTCACGGCGAATTCAGGGGCCGGACGAATCTGGTCGGAAACCAGAGACAGAACGTCGGAGACGCCGTCAACCACAATGCCGACCACACGCTGACCAAAGTTCAGCACGATAACCACGGTGTTGTCGTTATACTCCACGTCCTGCTGGCTGAACTTCACGCGCAGATCGACGATAGGCACAATGACGCCGCGCAGGTTAGTGACGCCTTTGATAAAGTCAGGTGTATTGGCAATGCGGGTGACCTGATCGTATCCCCGGATTTCCTGAACTTTGAGAATATCGATTCCATATTCTTCATCGCCCAGGGTAAACACCAGGAATTCCTGACCTGATGGCTCGCCCGCCAGTTTTGTTACATTACTCATACCGGTCATGTTTTTACCTTTTTACTCAATCAGGCGGCTGTGTGCGCCATACGTTGTTCGCGATTTAATCCCTGAAGTGCCGAGACATCGACAATCAGCGCAACGCTACCATCACCGAGGATGGTAGCCGCAGAAATCCCCGGCACTTTACGGTAATTGCTTTCGAGGTTTTTCACCACGACCTGATGCTGACCGATCAGCTGATCCACCAGCAGCGCATAGCGACGACCTGCGCTTTGCAGAATCACCACAATACCCTGCGTGGCTTCGGTTTTCGCGCCGGACACATCGAAAACTTTCCACAATTCCACTAACGGCAGGTATTCGCCACGCACTTCCAGTACGCGCTCGCCACCGGCCAACGGATGGAGATCTTCGTCACGCGGTTGCAGAGATTCCATCACGGCATTCAGCGGAAGAATAAACACTTCGTCGCTGACTTTCACGGACATGCCGTCAAGAATAGCGAGGGTCAATGGCAGCAGAATGCGAATGGTGGTGCCCTGACCTTGTTTCGATTTGATCTCAACGTGGCCACCCATTTCCTGGATGTTACGTTTCACCACGTCCATCCCTACGCCGCGACCAGAGACATCGGTCACCTGCTCAGCGGTAGAGAAGCCTGGCGCGAAGATCAGCATGCCGACATCTTCATCAGACATGTTTTCACTAACCGCCATCCCCTGGGAGAGGGCTTTTGCCAGAATGCGCTCACGGTTGAGGCCCGCACCGTCATCGGTCACTTCGATACAGATGTTACCGCCCTGATGCTCTGCGGACAGAATCAGGTTGCCCACCGGGGATTTTCCTGCCGCCACGCGTTTTTCTGGCGTTTCAATACCGTGATCAAGACTGTTGCGCACCAGGTGCGTTAACGGATCGATGATACGTTCGATCAGGCTCTTATCCAGTTCAGTGGAGCTCCCTTGCAGGGTAAGTTCCACCTGTTTGTCGAGCTTGGTAGCCAGGTCACGCACCAGACGCGGGAAGCGGCTGAAGACATATTCCATCGGCATCATACGGATGGACATAACGGATTCTTGCAGATCGCGGGCGTTGCGCTGAAGTTGCGTCATGCTGGTGATCAAATCACCGTGGTTGACCGGGTCCAGCTCATTGGAGCGCTGCGCCAGCATGGACTGGGTAATCACCAGTTCACCCACCAGGTTAATCAGCTGATCCACTTTCTCAACCGCAACGCGGATGCTGGTGGACTCGCTGGCACGCGCTGGTTTTTCCGCACGTCCGGCAGGTTGCTCTTTCGGCACGGCCTTAAGCGCTGGCGGCTGAGCAACGGCAGGAGCAGCCTCAACGGCGGTAACCGGGGCGGCTTCAACCACCTCTTCAACCGCTTCGGCAGGTGCGCTGGCCGCTGCGGTTTCAAAGGCAATTTGATCGGGTTCAATCACAAAGCAGAGCACGGCAGTGATGTCGTCCTCGCCAACGCCACCGTCAAGGGTCGCGCTTAAGGTGTTGGTCCCTTTCACCACATCGCTGAGGGTAGCCAGGTTACCGAGCTCTTCTTCGAGCAGGTTAACTTCACCCTCTTTCAGGCCCGACAGGACGATACGCAGCTTGCCCTCTGTTTCATTGGCTGCGGGTGCCGCGGCTGCCGGCGCACAAGCCGTATCGACAACAGACAATTTAGCGCCACTGTTAGCGGCAGGTACAACTTCACCTTTGGCTTCCAGCGCTAATTGACGCAGCGCATTACAGATATATTCAAAGCTTGCGGCATCGGGCTCGGTGGAGCTTTTATAGGCGTCGAGCTGTTCCTGCATAATATCTTTGGTTTCCAAAAACAGGTTGATAATGTCGGTATTAAGCTGCATCTCTCCGCGGCGGGCTTCATCAAGCAGGTTTTCCATTAAGTGCGTGGTTTCCTGCAAAATGGTGAAGCCAAACGTGCCTGCGCCTCCTTTTATGGAGTGGGCTGCACGAAAGATGGCGTTGAGTTGTTCCGAATCTGGCGCTTCCGGCACCAGATCCAGCAGGTGCTGCTCCATATCCGCCAACAACTCGTCAGCTTCATCAAAGAACGTCTGATAAAAATCGCTAATATCCATGCTCACGCTA
>DFPL01000361.1 GCA_002377245.1 Enterobacteriaceae bacterium UBA3516 | reverse complement strand
CTGGTGGTCTCCTCGGCGCTGTTTGAACGGCTGTTGGGCATGAAGATGAAGCTACGCCCGAAGCGGGTGGGGAGCTTTGCTCAGAATTTCCAGGAGTTTCAGTCGATTCGCGACTTCCTCTCATCGTTGACGCTGACGGCCTTTATCGACTTTCCCTTTACGCTGCTGATCCTGCTGGTGATTGGCGTCATTGGCGGCCCGCTGGTGTTTATCCCCTTGCTGTGTTACCCCCTGGCGCTGCTGGTGAGCTGGCTCATTCAGCGCCCGTTGATGTCGCGGGTACAGAAGACGTACCAGTTGTCTAATGAGCGTCAGGCCATGTTAGTGGAAACCCTGACCGGGCTTGATGCCATCAAAATTAATAATGCCCAGAGCGAACGCCAGTACCAGTGGGAGCACCTGACCGGCCAGCTCAGTAAGCTGGAACTGCGGGTAAAATCGCTCTCCTATGTTGCGGTCAATTTTACCGCCTGGCTGCAACAGGCCAGCGGGGTGGCGATTATCGTTGCCGGGGTGTACGTCATTATCGGCGGCAACCTGAGCATGGGCGGGCTGATTGCCTGTTACCTGTTGCACCGTCGCGCCATGATGCCCATTGGTCAGCTATGCAGCCTGATTACCCGTTACCAGCGCGCGCGGATGACCAAATCCACCATCGACAGAATGATGGGGCTGGAGCAGGAAGTGGAAGCGGGCGAAGTCCCGTTAAAACGAGAAACGCTCTCAGGGGCCATTGAACTGCGTGATGTGACCTTCATCTATCCTGGCAATCAGTACGCCTCGCTCAGTAATGTCTCGTTGACCATTCAGCCCGGCGAAAAAGTCGGCATTATCGGGCGCAGTGGTTCCGGTAAAAGTTCGCTGGCGAAATTGTTGGTCGGTTTTTACCAGCCGGACAGCGGCAGCGTCCTGATTGATGGCATTGATGCGCGCCAGATTGATGTACACGATCTGCGGCATAACATCGGCTATGCGCCGCAGGATATTCATCTGTTCAACGGCACGCTGCGGGAAAATTTACTGTATGGCGCAAGCTACGTTGATGATGAAACCATGCTGCGTGTTGCGACGCTGACCGGCGTTCACGACTTCGCCCGTCACCACCCGTCGGGTTACAACATGCAGGTCGGTGAACGGGGAATGAGCCTCTCCGGCGGGCAGCGTCAGGCCGTCACCCTGGCGCGTGCGTTGCTGCTCGACCCACCGGTGCTGTTAATGGATGAGCCCACCAGCTCGATGGATAACACCAGCGAAGATTTGATTAAGAAAGCGCTGGCCCCGGTTATTGCCAACAAGACGCTGTTGATGGTCACGCATCGCGCGTCTTTGCTGTCGCTGGTCGATCGTTTGATCATTGTCGATAATGGCAAAATTATCGCAGACGGCCCGAAAGAGAGCGTCATGAGTGCGCTGAAGAAGGGGCAAATTCATGCGAATCGTTGATGCGCTAAGCCGCCTGATGGGCTGGCTGTCGGGGGATAAAAAACCGTCCGCGTTTACCACTAATGAAGTCAACAAAGCCTTACTGGATGACGCGCCGCGCGTGGTGCGGGTGACGCTGTGGGCGATTTTCGCCTTCTTTGTCGCCATGATTATCTGGGCTGCGCTTGCTGAAATTGATGAGGTGACGCGAGGAGAGGGGCGAGCTATTCCGTCGTCTCGTCTGCAAAAAATTCAGAACCTTGAGGGCGGGATCATCGCCGAGGTCTTTGTGCATGAAGGAGAGGTGGTTAAAGCCGGAGCACCGCTGTTGCGTCTGGATGACACCCGTTTTCGTTCCAACGCCGGGGAAACCGAAGCCGACAGGCTGGCGCTGAACGCTCGCATCCAGCGCCTGACCGCCCAGATTGACGGTGCCACAGAGCTTTCGCTCTCGCCGGAGATAACCCGCCAGGCGCCGGATATCGCCAGTGGTGAGCTGGAGCTGTTCGCCAGCGTCAATAAACGCATTCAGAGCGAACTCTCCGGGCTGAATGAACAATTAATCCAGAAGAAGCAGGAACTGCTCGACTTCCAGGGGAAATTAATTCAGTACCGCCGCAGCCTGGCGTTGCAGCAGCAGGAGATCAGCATGTCTGAACCGCTGGTGGCAAAAGGCGCGATTTCCAAAGTCGAAATGCTGCGCCTGCGCCGTGCCGGTGTTGAGACCCAGGGGCAGCTTGACTCGGTGATCCTGGCGATTCCGCGTGCGGAAGCGGCGATCAAGGAAATTGAGAGCAAGGTGGGCGAAACCCGTGGCCGCTATCGCAGCGAAGCGCTGGGGCAGCTTAACGAAGCGCGAACCGATCTCAGCAAAATTGAAGCCTCGGGAAAAGCGATTACCGACCGGGTCAACCGTACGCTGGTCACGTCACCCGTGCGCGGGGTGGTTCAGCAACTGCTGGTGAACACCATTGGCGGTGTTATTCAGCCGGGTAACGACCTGGTGGAGATCGTGCCGCTGGATGACACCCTGCTGGTGGAAGCCAAAATTCGCCCGCAGGACATCGCCTTTTTGCGCCCAGGCCAGGAAGCCACGGTGAAATTCACCGCTTACGATTACACCATCTATGGCGGCCTGAAAGGCAAACTCGAACAGATAAGCCCGGATACGGTGACCGATAAAGACGGCAAGAGTTTTTACATCATTCGTTTGCGCACCGATAAAAACCACCTCGGCACCGATGAGAAACCGCTGCTGATTATTCCGGGCATGGTCGCGTCGGTAGATATTATTACCGGTAAGAAAACGATCCTCGCCTATTTGCTGAAGCCAATTTTACGGGCGAAAGCCGAGGCGTTTCGCGAGAGGTAATAGCGTCGAGTATGCGAAAGTATTGAGGTATCCCTCCCCAAAAATGCGAGCACAATCAGTCCCCTCTCCCTGAGGG
>DFPL01000046.1 GCA_002377245.1 Enterobacteriaceae bacterium UBA3516 | reverse complement strand
CGGCGTACGCCTGTTCTCCTCAGACAGCATGTACCCCGACAGCCTGCAGGGTTACGCCCCGACCGTGCGTGGCATTGCCCGCACCCCAGCCAAACTGGTGATTCGCCAGAACGGTTACGTCATCTATCAGAGCTATGTCTCTGCGGGTGCGTTTGCGATAACCGATCTTAACCCCACATCGTCGAGCGGCGACCTTGAGGTGACCGTAGAAGAAAAAGACGGCGGCCAGCAACGCTACGTGGTGCCCTACTCCACGGTACCCTTGCTGCAACGTGAAGGCCGGGTGAAATATGATGCGGTGGTGGGCAAATTTCGCAGCGGCAATGGACAACAGTCTAAGCCGGGGTTTACGCAGGGCACGCTGATCGCCGGGCTCGCCGATAACTACACCCTCTATTCCGGCACACAGCTGGCCTCACGCTACAGCGCCTTTGTGGCTGGCGCAGGGAAAAACCTCGGCGACTGGGGAGCCGTCTCTGTCGACCTTACCCATGCGCGCAGCGAACTGGCAGACAACAGCACCCATCAGGGGCAATCGTTGCGTTTTCTGTATGCAAAATCCCTTAACCGTTACGGCACCAACTTCCAGTTGCTCGGCTATCGCTACTCCACGCGCGGGTTTTACACCCTGAGCGACGTGGCCTATCGCAATATGGAAGGCTACGAATACGAAGATGACGGCGAAGGCACATCGGTCAAAACCCCGGTGGTACGCAGTTACCACAACCTGCATAACAGTAAAAAAGGACGTTTTCAGGCCAACATCTCGCAGAACTTCGGCGATTACGGGTCGATGTACCTTTCCGGCAGCCAGCAAACGTACTGGAACACCGGCGACACCGATACCTGGTATCAACTGGGCTATGCCAGCAGTTGGAAAGGCGTCAGCTATTCGCTCTCCTGGTCATGGAACGCCTCACCCGGCATCAGCGGCAGCAACAAAATCGCGGCCCTGAACGTCACCATCCCCTTCAGCGTCTTTAGCGGTCAGCGTTATGACCGGGACAGTGCGCTTGACCGCGCCTGGGCCAGCGTTAACGCCAGTCGTAACAGTAACGGCCAGCAGAGCTGGCGCACCGGCGTGGGCGGCACCCTGCTGGAAGGGCGCAACCTCAGTTACAGCGTGAGCCAGGGCCACAGCAGCACCAACGGCACAAGCGGCAGCGCCAGCGCAAACTGGCAGGCAACCTACGGCACGTTGGGGCTCGGCTATAACGTCGACCGTAACCAGCACGATTACAACTGGCAGCTGGCGGGCGGCATCGTCGGGCATGAGAACGGCGTGACCTTCAGCCAGCCGCTTGGCGATACCAATGTGTTGATCAAAGCGCCGGGCGCGCGCGGGGTGCGTATCGAAAACCAGACCGGGGTGAAAACCGACTGGCGCGGCTATGCCGTGATGCCCTACGCCACCGTTTACCGTTACAACCGCATCGCGCTCGATACCCTGTCGATGGACAACCACACCGACGTGGAAAATAACGTCAGCCGCGTGGTGCCAACCCAGGGCGCCCTGGTACGTGCCAGCTTCGATACCCGTATTGGCGTGCGTGCGCTACTGACCGTGAAGCGCGGCGACCGCCCGGTGCCGTTCGGCGCCATCGTGCGCGAAGCCCACAGCGGCATCACCAGCATGGTGGGGGATGAGGGGCAGATCTACCTCAGCGGACTGCCGCTTAAAGGCGAACTGTTAGTGCAGTGGGGGGACGATGCGGCATCACGCTGCGTGGCCCGTTATTCACTGCCCGAAGAGAGTCTGCAACAGGCCGTCACCCAATACAGCGCGCAGTGCGAGCGAAAAGGATAATCATGATGAACAAGACCTGTCTGCTGCTCCTTGGGGCTGCGTCACTGGGGATGGCGGCCTCCGCCCGCGCCACCATTTGCTACAACTCGAACGGCAGCCCGACCGACATCGCCTACGATTTGTCGAATACCTTTAACAGCTCCAATAATCAGGTCGGGCAGATCATTACACTACCGGAAAAATCGGGCTGGGTGGGCGTACGGGCTACCTGCCCCGCCGGGACGACCGTGAATTACACCTACCGAAGCTATGTCACCACCCTACCGGTGCAGAACACAGAGGGCAGTTTTCAGTACCTGAAACTCAACGACTACCTGCAAGGGGCGATGCAGATAACCGACTCTGAGGCGGGGGTGTTTTATCCGCCTAAAAACTACATTCGCATGGGAAATCATCCCAATGTTAGCAAGCGACAACCCTTTCCCGTCATGGATTCGAAACTGGTGTTCAGGCTTAGAGTGACACGCCCGTTCATCAATATGGTGCCGATTCCACGCCAGACGATGCTGACGGTCTATGTGACCTCAACCGCGTCAGATGCTCTTAATACGCCCGTCTACACCATCAGTTACAGCGGCAGAGTCGAGGTGCCGCAAAACTGCAAGATTAATGCGGGCGAAACGGTGGAGTTCGATTTCGACAACATCGGCGCGGCGCTCTTTAGCAAAGCGGGAGCCGGCGGCCGCCCGTCAACCGCCACGCCGCAAAACAAGCGTATCGCCATCAAGTGCACCAATATTGACGCTCAGGCCTATCTTTCGATGCGTCTCGAAGCAGAAAAATACGAGGGCGACATGATGGTGTCGGACAACCCGGACGTCGGCTTTAAAATTGCCGAAGAGGGTGGGAACGTCCTGACCCCTAACACGCTGGCGAGCAAAATTCCTTTCCAACTGGACGATAACGCCGAAGCAAATTTAGGCATCCGCGCCTGGCCGGTCAGCGTGACGGGGAAAAAACCGGCGGAAGGGCCCTTCACCGCACGCGGCTACCTGCGCGTGGACTTCGACTAAGGGGAGAGACGATGCTGAAACAATCCCGCCTTCTGGCCCTCGCCTTGCTCTACAGTCAGGCTGCAATCTGCGCCACCCCGCTGGGGGAAATCAACATTGAGCTGCGCGGCAACGTGGTGGATTTTAGCTGTACCGTTGAGACCGCCGACAGCAACAAAACGGTGAGCCTCGGTACCTGGCCCACGAAACAACTGCGCACACCGGGCAGCACCACGATGGCGGTGCCGTTCAAACTGAAGCTGACCGGCTGCCCGCCCGGCAGCGCGTCTATCACCTTTTCCGGCACGCCGGCCGCCAATCCGTCTCTGCTGGCGCTCAGGGACAGTGAAATGGCGAAAACGGTGGCCATTGAGCTGCGCGACGGCGACCGCAGCCGTCTCGCGCTGGACAATGCCAGCCAGCAGGCGACCATCGATGATAACGGTGATGTAACGCTGCAGTTTTACGCTAACTATATTGCGCTGGCCGCAAACGCCCAGCCGGGCGATGCCAGCGCGGATGCGACCTTTACCCTCAATTACTATTGAGCGGACACGATAAAAAACACGCCCGGGNNGTTTCTCCCGGGCGTGTTTTCTAGAGGAGTTCGTGTGACTTCGCGTAGTCGATCAGTTCAACAATCGTGTGGACGCCCAATTTGGAAAAGATATTGGATTTATGCGCACTGATCGTCTTATTACTCAGCAACAGGTGATCGGCAATCTCTTTATTCGACAACCCATTAGCCAGATAACGTAATACCGTGACCTCACGATTGGATAAGGGCATATCCCATTGTTCTCCGCGCCGCCGTCCCGGATGATTGATAAAACTAATGGTGTCCGAGGGGAAGAAAGAATAACCCGCGAGGATCATCTCGACCGCATTGTAGATATCACACAAATCTTTGCGTTTACTGACAAATCCATTCGCTCCGGCGCGAATAGCCCGCCCGGCATAAAAGGATTCTGATTTCGATGACAGGAACAACACGTTGGTCTTTTCATTTATCGCCTTAATTCTTCTTAATAAACTAAAGCCATCGGTTTTGGGTAATTCAATATCGAGAATAACCAGATCCACAGGATTAGCGCGAATATAATCAAGTGCGGTACGACTGTTGTCAGTTTTCAGCACCACCTGCACATCTTTGTTTTTTGCGAGCAGGACATCTATCGACATTCTGACAATAGGGTGCTCGTCCATAATGATAACGGAAGCCGGTTTCATGTTTTGCCTCTGATTTCTTAATACAACGCTAATAATAAGTATTCGCGCTGACAGGATTTATGTTCAATCAAGAATTCAATGCCGGGGCTTTCCTCGGGAAAACCATAAGCATCCTTGCATGCTTTGTTATTTCCAATCGCAGACTGCGAATGTGGAGCGTCGTCTTTTCGTATTACAGTTGAGATTAGTCTTATTTGTTAATAAGTTGAAATGATTATACCTGGGACGCTTCATTCGAAAAGCCTTAGAAAAATAAAAGCTTTTTTCAATAATATAAAATCCCGGAAAAACGGAGTATAGGGAGGGTTTTTGAAACGAAAGCCTAACGAAACAACATTTTTAAGATTTACGCGTTGTTATTAACAGAGAAAACAAAGCTGTAACCCAAATGTGTGAATATCGTTACGCTAAACGCCGCAATTTTCAGGCAATTATCAACGCAATACCATGAATTTACTACAAATAGAAAGGGTATTACTGGGGGAGAACCCCCTCCAGGAATAGTTATAATTGTTAACTACATGTAACTTAACTTCCTAAAATTTATAAGAATTAAGTAGTTTCTTATGCTGCGGGAGAGTAACAACTCATCCGTTGCGCCTTAATGATTTACATCAAGCGTCAGTCGATGCAGGAGCTGCGTAAGAGACTGGCGGCCAGGTAGCCCCAGATGCTGCGACAGGGTGGTGATGCGATAAACCGCGCGATGGTAGGGAAGATGGAGCTCTCTGGCCACGTTTTTAAGCGTCTGCCCTTGTGCCAGCCGGCCGATCAGTTGCCATTCCAGGGCCGTGAAGCGCGTGACGGTTTCCGGCACCGGCGGCATCAGCACCGCCTCTCTGAGCGCCTGTACCGGCAGGGTGCGCACCAGCAGCTCAAACGGCCCGGCGGCGCGCAAAAACTGGCTCATGGGTGGGTCCTGCTGAGAAATCAGCAGAAAAATACGCAGCCCACTTTTCGCCATGCGACAGCCGCGCAGCGTCTCAAGAGCCACGAATCGGCTGGTAGTCAGGCTTTCCATGTCGACAATCAGTGAGATGAGATTGCTGTCGTTCAGACGGTAATGGGCAGCCTCCAGCGACAAAAATGCCGCCGTGCGTTTATCAACAAAAAGAGGACGACGCCAGGCCCAGGCCAGAAAGGTGTCTGAGGTGACAATAAGCTGATTAAGGGGGCTTTCAGGCGATGTGTAGCCGAGCGACGGCGAAAGCGGTAAC
>DFPL01000313.1 GCA_002377245.1 Enterobacteriaceae bacterium UBA3516 | reverse complement strand
ACGACTTCGGTTACGATCACGTCTTCTCTCGTTACGTGGAAGCGGTGGGTCGCTCGGGCGATGTCCTGCTGGGGATTTCCACTTCCGGTAACTCAGCGAACGTCATTAAAGCGATTGATGCTGCGCGCGCGCAGGGCATGAAAGTCATCACCCTGACCGGGAAAGATGGCGGCAAAATGGCAGGGACTGCGGATATCGAGATTCGTGTGCCGCATTTCGGTTATGCTGACCGTATTCAGGAAATTCACATTAAAGTGATTCACATCCTGATCCTGCTTATCGAAAAAGAGATGGAAAAAGCCTAAGAAGGCTATTTTATTTGCCGTTTTGAACCTGGGCAGTGCCCAAAATCCTCACGTACTCTGTGTACGCGCCGGTTTTTGCGCGCTGTCCGTGTCCAAACTGGCTGCAACAATTACGCCTTCTTTTTTTTCAGGCGTTGTGGAGGTGTTGTATGTGCGAACTGCTCGGGATGAGCGCTAATGTGCCGACCGATATCTGCTTTAGTTTCACCGGGCTGGTGCAGCGTGGTGGAGGAACCGGGCCGCATAAAGACGGCTGGGGTATCACCTTCTACGAAGGGAAAGGCTGTCGCACGTTCAAGGATCCACAACCCAGCTTCAACTCCCCGATTGCCAAACTGGTGCAGGATTATCCGATTAAATCTCACTCGGTGGTGGCCCATATTCGTCAGGCCAACCGTGGGGAAGTGGCGCTGGAAAATACCCATCCGTTTACCCGTGAGCTGTGGGGCCGCAACTGGACCTACGCCCATAATGGGCAGTTGACGGGCTATAAAACCCTGCAGACCGGCAACTTCCGCCCGGTTGGTGAGACCGACAGCGAAAAGGCGTTCTGCTGGCTGCTCGACAAGCTGACAACGCGCTACCCGCGCACGCCGGGCAATATGGAAGCGGTGTTTAAGTACATTGCGACACTGGCGACGCAACTGCGAGAAAAGGGCGTGTTTAACATGCTGCTGTCAGACGGGCGTTATGTGATGGCGTTTTGCTCAACGAATCTGTTCTGGATCACCCGACGCGCCCCCTTTGGCGTGGCGACGTTACTGGATCAGGATGTTGAAATTGATTTTCAGCGGGAAACCACACCGAACGATGTGGTCACCGTGATTGCCACGCAACCGCTGACGGGCAATGAAACCTGGCACAAGATTATGCCAGGCGAGTGGGCGTTATTTTGCCTCGGGGAGCGTGTAGTTTGACGCCAGCTGCGGGTGAACGACTTCGTGGCTCAGCGGTTTGCTGACAACGTAGTTTCCGTCGACAACGGATACCACCGGCGGCTTACGCGTCTGCTCAAAGAAGTCATAGCCTGGTTTAAGCTGCTGCCAGAATTTCGCGTAAGTGGAGTATTTATGGCGCTGCATATTCGCATCGGTCATCCGGAAGGGGTAAATGCTTAACTGCACCGTCGGTTGCCCAAACACCAATGCGCCCGTCACGAACTGGAAGATCTCATCGATTTGTGAATCCGTCATCGCGTAACAACCGATTGAGACACACGCACCGTGGATCATCAGGTATTTCCCTTCATAACCATGGGCACGGTCAAAGGCGTTCGGAAAGCCAATATTAATGGCTTTATAGAAGCGACTATCCGGCTTGAGCTGGCTACGTTGAACGGAATAGAACCCTTCCGGACTCTTGAAATCACCCTGACGCTGTTTTGGCCCCAGGCCGCCCGAGTAATTACAAATTTTATAGCTGTTGAGGAGCTGGTACTGCTCGCCCATTTTGACGTAGAGATCAAGGGTGCGCTCTTCTTTGAAGATCTGGATGTAAACCGGCGACCCCATCAACTGCTGCTTGTATTCTTGGCTGATCGGCGTTGTTGAACTGTTACTGGATAAACCAGCAAACGAGACGCACGGCATCAGAAGCATCGCAAGAAAAAATGCGATTTTGCGCATACTGCTTGTTCCTTGATAAAGCGGATACCACATTGCCAGGACGGCAAAAAGAGGCCCAGAAAATCAGATTTATCTGCTTCGGGCGCGCCCACATTAGCATCACGGTAGTTTTTCGCAAGCCCGGATCGCGGAGTTTTCACATTCGTTTTTTCGCCCCGATCCCCCTGCGCCGTATTGTCAGATGAAAACCCCTGAAATAACAACACGACAGGCGATTTTTTACACAAATGTGCCTGCTTTTTTCAGTAACTTCTCGTTTCCAGTTATAATGCTGTATACTTATCCAGTAATGGTAAGGGTGAGCCTATGCGCAAAATCATACATGTCGATATGGACTGCTTTTTCGCAGCGGTAGAGATGCGCGATAACCCCGCCCTGCGCGATATACCGATCGCCATCGGCGGCAGTCGGGTTAAGCGTGGCGTGATCAGCACGGCCAACTATCCGGCCCGAAAATTTGGCGTGCGCAGTGCCATGCCCACTGCGATGGCGTTAAAACTCTGCCCGCACCTCACGTTGTTACCCGGTCGTTTTGATGCTTATAAAGAGGCGTCTCATCAGATTCGCGACATCTTTTCCCGCTACACCTCACTGATTGAACCG
>DFPL01000305.1 GCA_002377245.1 Enterobacteriaceae bacterium UBA3516 | reverse complement strand
TACTTACGAATATTTTCCACGTAGGCATAGGCTTCGTGCCCGCGGGCATAGCCGTAGGTCAGCTTGCTGTAATAACTTTTCTGGCTGAGCAGCGGCAGACGCTGTTTCACATCTGACCAACTGTCCGGGTTTCCTTTTGTTTTGATGGTCAAGGCTCTGGCATCCAGCATGTGGGCATACCCCATGTTGTAGGCTGCCAGCGCAAACCAGATTCGCTCCTCGGCAGGAACGGTTTCCGGCACTTTCGCCATCATGTCCTGTAAATAGCGCGCGCCGCCGCTGATACTCTGCTCGGCATCGGTACGATCGCTTAATCCCAGACTTTGGGCCGTATTTTTGGTCAGCATCATCAGCCCGCGTACGCCAGTAGGCGAAGTGGCCTGAGTATCCCAGTGTGATTCCTGATAAGAGATGGCCGCCAGCAGACGCCAGTCAATTTCCTCTGCGTATTTCGTAAACAGTGGCTGAAGTTCCGGCAGCACGCTGTCGACAGCCCGCAGGAAAGAGCGGGTGTCGACATAGTCAAAATCATCGCCATGGCCGAGGTATTTCTCCTCCAGGCGCGCCAGAGTGCCATCTTCATTAATGTTGTTATAGAAGTCGAGCATGGCGGCGGAGAGGGTGTTATCGCTGTCACGTGTGGTGAACCAGGTGACGGGTTGCTCATCGCTGATGTCGAGCGCCACCGCAAGCTCGTGGTGGACGCGCTGGAAAAGACTGACAGCAACGGAATCCGCGACGGTGTAGCTAAGTTTGCCCGTCACCACCTCTTCAAGCAGCTCGGTTGTACCCAGCCGGGGATCCACTTTCCAGCTAAGGTCCGGGAACGTCTTCTCTTTTAATTCCTGTAAATCATTAATCGCAACATGGCCCGGGGCAATGGTTAACTGGCTTTCATTCACGCTTGCGAGGGTGCGCGGGCGGTAGCTGCCCACACGGTAAACCAACTGCTGAGAAACCCAGTAATAAACCGGGCCAGGCTGATAATGCTGAATGCGTTCACTGTTATAGACCAGTCCGGCGGCAAGCATATCGGCCCGGCCATCGTCCAGGTCGTCAAAAAGCTGACTGATGTTTTGGCGGACGGTGACGCGCAGCTTTACGCCAAGGTAATCGGCAAACTGCTGGGCCAGCTCATAGTCGAGGCCATGGGGTTTATCGTCTACGCTTGCATAGGTTAACGGCGAAGCGATGGTACTGATGCGCAACTCTCCGCGTGCCTGAATAGCGGCAATGCGATTCTCGGCTTTACCGAACCAGGGGACAGAAGGCCATAGCGCCGCTGCCAGCAGCAGGGTGACAATGCCGATGAGCAGATAATTAAGCTTAAATTTTTTCAATTAGTTAATTCTCTGCGTCGTGCTGTTGCCCGGGTCGATAGCCGCCATGAATACAAGGGTGTTTTATGGTGAATGAGCGGCATTTTGCGTAACAAAACGCCAGTTGGCAACTAATTAGCGAATGGCGGCATTCTTACGGGTTGGTGCCGTCCCTGATTTTATTTCCACGCAAACGGTTTCGTCGCTGCTCACTATTCTTTATAATGACGCCCGTTTTCCCCCTGATGCACACTTAAAGCTTCGAAGACGAGAGACTTATGATGGAAATTCTGCGTGGTTCGCCTGCACTGTCCGCATTTCGTATCAATAAACTGCTGGCGCGTTTTCAGGCTGCCCAGCTCCCGGTGAGCAACATTTACGCTGAGTATGTCCATTTCGCCGACGTGAACGATCGGTTGAACGACGAAGAACTGACCCGGCTGCAGCGACTTCTGAAATACGGCCCGGTGCTGAGTAGCCACACACCGTCCGGTAAATTGCTCCTCGTTACACCACGCCCTGGCACAATCTCTCCCTGGTCTTCTAAAGCAACGGACATCGCCCACAATTGTGACCTCGCCAAAATCAATCGTCTTGAGCGCGGTGTGGCCTGGTACGTTGAAGCCTCCACGCTGACGGAAGCGCAGTGGGCGAGCGTCGCCGCTGAACTGCACGACCGGATGATGGAAACCGTGTTTACCGCAGAAGCCGATGCAGCACAGCTGTTTGAGCACAATCAGCCAGCCCCGGTGCAGAGTGTGGACCTGTTGGGCGAAGGCCGTCAGGCGCTGATTGACGCTAACGTGCGTCTGGGACTGGCGCTGGCGGAAGACGAAATTGATTACCTTCAGGATGCGTTTTCCCGTCTTGGTCGTAACCCTAACGACATTGAGCTGTATATGTTCGCGCAGGCGAACTCTGAACACTGTCGTCACAAAATTTTTAACGCCGACTGGGTCATCGACGGCGAACAGCAGCCAAAATCGCTGTTCAAGATGATCAAAAACACCTTCGAGAAGACCCCGGATTATGTGCTGTCGGCGTATAAAGACAACGCTGCGGTAATGGAAGGTTCTGACGTTGGGCGCTTCTTTGCAGACCATGAGAATGGCCGCTACGACTTCCATCAGGAAGCGGCGCACATTCTGATGAAAGTGGAAACCCATAACCACCCGACGGCAATTTCGCCGTGGCCGGGTGCGGCAACCGGATCCGGCGGTGAAATCCGTGACGAAGGCGCAACGGGTCGTGGCGCGAAACCGAAGGCCGGTCTGGTAGGCTTCTCCGTTTCGAACCTGCGTATCCCGGGCTTTGAACAGCCATGGGAAGAGGACTTCGGTAAGCCAGAGCGTATTGTCACCGCGCTGGATATCATGACCGACGGCCCGCTGGGCGGCGCGGCATTTAACAATGAGTTTGGCCGCCCGGCGCTGACCGGGTATTTCCGTACCTACGAAGAGAAAGTGAACAGCCACAACGGCGAAGAGCTGCGTGGTTATCACAAGCCAATCATGCTGGCAGGCGGTATCGGCAACATTCGTGCTGACCATGTGCAGAAAGGTGAAATCACCGTCGGCGCGAAACTGATTGTGCTGGGCGGGCCGGCGATGAACATCGGTCTGGGCGGCGGCGCGGCTTCCTCGATGGCCTCTGGTCAGTCTGACGCAGACCTGGATTTTGCCTCTGTTCAACGTGACAACCCGGAAATGGAACGTCGTTGTCAGGAAGTGATCGACCGCTGCTGGCAACTGGGCGATGCCAACCCGATCCAGTTTATCCATGACGTGGGCGCGGGCGGTCTGTCGAACGCCATGCCGGAACTGGTAAGCGATGGCGGGCGCGGCGGTAAATTCCAGTTGCGTGACATCCTCAGCGATGAACCGGGGATGAGCCCGCTGGAAATCTGGTGTAACGAATCTCAGGAGCGTTATGTCCTGTCCGTTGCGGCCGATCAGTTGCCGCTGTTTGATGCACTTTGCCGCCGCGAACGCGCCCCGTACGCGGTGATTGGTGAAGCCGTGGCAGAGCAACATCTGACCATGAGCGATAGCCACTTTGACAACACGCCTATCGATCTGCCGCTGGATGTGCTGCTGGGTAAAACCCCGAAAATGACCCGCGACGTGCAGACGCGCAAAGCAGCCGGTGAAGCCATCGATTCACGTGACATTTCCATTGCTGACGCGGTACATCGTGTACTGCATCTGCCCGCCGTTGCTGAAAAAACCTTCCTGGTAACCATCGGCGACCGTACCGTCACCGGGATGGTGTCGCGCGATCAGATGGTTGGTCCATGGCAGGTGCCTGTGGCTAACTGTGCGGTGACCACCGCCAGCCTCGACAGCTATTACGGCGAAGCGATGTCGATCGGTGAGCGTGCGCCGGTGGCGCTGCTGGACTTCGCAGCCTCTGCCCGTCTGGCGGTGGGTGAGTCCCTGACTAACATGGCGGCGACGCAAATTGGTGAACTCAACCGCGTTAAGCTCTCGGCCAACTGGATGTCCGCAGCCGGTCATCCGGGTGAAGATGCCGGTCTGTACGAAGCAGTGAAAGCAGTGGGTGAAGAGCTTTGCCCGGCGCTGGGTCTGACCATTCCGGTGGGTAAAGACTCTATGTCGATGAAAACCCGCTGGCAGGAAGGTAACGAGCAGCGCGAGATGACCTCGCCGCTGTCGCTGGTGATCACCGCCTTTGGCCGTGTGGAAGATGTCCGTCGCACCGTGACGCCGCAGCTCTCTACCGAAGACAACGCCCTGTTGTTGATTGATCTGGGTAAAGGTCATAACGCGCTGGGCGCCACCGCGCTGGCGCAGGTTTATCGTCAACTGGGTGATAAGACCGCTGATGTGCGCGACGTACAGCAACTGAAAGGTTTCTGGGACGCCATGCAGGCGCTGGTGGCAGAGGGCAAACTGCTGGCCTGGCATGACCGTTCTGACGGCGGCCTGCTGGTGACGCTGGCCGAGATGGCCTTCGCCGGTCACTGCGGGGTGAATGTCGATATCGCCGCGCTGGGAAGCGATCGTCTGGCCGCCCTGTTCAACGAAGAACTGGGCGGCGTTATTCAGGTGCGTGCCGCAGATCGCGAAGCGGTTGAAGCCGTGCTGGCAGCACAGGGTCTGGCAGATTGTGTTCACTATCTTGGTCAGGCGACGGCGAGCGATCGCTTTGTTATCGAATCCGCAGGCCAGGCCGTGTTCAGCGAAAGCCGCACCACGCTGCGTATGTGGTGGGCAGAGACCACCTGGCAGATGCAGCGCCTGCGTGATAACCCGGAATGTGCAGACCAGGAACACGAAGCGAAAGCCAACGATACCGATCCGGGCCTCAACGTGACGCTCTCTTTCGATATTAACGAAGACATTGCGGCACCGTATATTGCGACCGGCGCGCGTCCGAAAGTGGCCGTATTGCGTGAGCAGGGCGTGAACTCCCACGTGGAGATGGCGGCGGCGTTTTACCGTGCGGGCTTTGATGCCATCGACGTACACATGAGCGACCTGCTGGCTGGGCGTACCGGGCTTGAAGATTTCCAGGCGCTGGTGGCCTGCGGCGGCTTCTCTTACGGTGACGTGCTGGGCGCGGGTGAAGGCTGGGCGAAATCGATTCTCTTCAACAACCGCGTGCGCGATGAGTTCGAAACCTTCTTCCACCGTCCGCAGACGCTGGCGCTGGGCGTCTGTAACGGCTGCCAGATGATGTCTAACCTGCGTGAGCTGGTGCCGGGCAGTGAGTTGTGGCCACGCTTCGTGCGTAACCATTCTGACCGCTTCGAAGCGCGTTTCAGCCTGGTCGAAGTGACCCAAAGCCCGTCTCTTTTGTTACAGGGCATGGTGGGTTCACAAATGCCGATCGCCGTTTCCCACGGTGAAGGGCGTGTGGAAGTGCGTGATGATGCGCACCTGGCTCAGCTCGAAAGCAAAGGGCTGGTGGCGCTGCGCTTCGTCGATAACTTCGGCAAAGTGACGCAAACCTACCCGGCTAACCCGAACGGTTCGCCAAACGGTATTACCGCAGTGACCAACGAAAGCGGTCGCGTGACGCTGATGATGCCGCATCCGGAGCGTGTGTTCCGTACCGTTAGCAACTCCTGGCACCCGGAAAACTGGGGCGAGGACAGCCCATGGATGCGTATCTTCCGCAACGCCCGTAAGCAGTTAGGTTAACGCTGTCCAGCATACCCGGCCATCAGGGTCGGGTATGCTGCACCTTTTTTGAACGTTATCTCAAGGACAGAACGGGCGATATTGATTACAATCGTTTCCAGCGCTAACAGGGAAGGGAACGGTTATGAAGCTGATTAAAAAGGTAAAATTAAGCTTTACGCAGGGAGCCTCAGACAAGGTTTATGAGGTGGAACTCTGTGAACAGCCAGGCAACGAGGACAATCGTTACTGGGTGAATTTTCGCTATGGCCGACGTGGAAGCACCTTACGTGAAGGGACAAAAACCCCTGCACCCGTTGATCTCACGCAGGCTGAGGCTATATTCGCAAGCGTGGTGGTTGCCAAAACCAACAAAGGCTATCTTGACGCCGCCTCCCTCTCCCCTTCCGCAGTCAGCGCTTTCTCGTCTTCGTTACACACCTTACTCCGGCAAATCGATAGCATTAAAGAGAGCGAACAACGAGCCCGAAGTCTATGGCGACTCCCTCAGCAGCCGAACGCTATGCTGGCAGACTGGCTGGAAAAGGGGCTTAACGAGGCACATCACTGGCTGGAAAACTACGCCCGACTCTGGGCGCTGGGGCGCACGGGGAATCAGCACAATCTGGCGCGTGTGAGACCCTTTCTTGAAAGCCCATATCCGCCGTTAAGCAACCTCGCTTATGAAGTGACGCTGCGCCTGGGGGATGATGACGATACCGCCGTGCAGCGGCAAAGCCTGCTGGCGTCATTACCCGCAGAGCTGGCCCAGGCGCTAGCGGTGGGTGATACCGGGGCCATCGATGCGCAACTTCAGCACCACATTACTGAGCACAATCCCAACGCGAGTACGTTACTCAAAACGTTCTATCTTGCGGCGCTGGACAGCCCGCTATTGCATCAGGGCCTGATTCGTCTGCTACACGTTCTGCCTCTGCGCCCTAATCTGTTTAAAGGTGTGCGCTATCTGTTCAAAATGGCTGAATTCCGCCTGGATGCGCCGGTATTTGCTCTGCTGGCCTGGCGGTTTGATACCACGCGGGAGTTTTATTCTGCCCAGTGGGATGGCGTCTGGGTCAATGGCGTGGGCTATCTCAAACCCAGTCAGGAACTTCTGCGCGACGATAGCAGGCTGGCCTATTCGCGTAAAACGCGCGACTACCTGCGGCGACGAAGCTGGCGCGCGCTGCGGCGTCTCGGTGCCCGTGGTGACACTCGCTATGTCGATATGGCCTGCGCGCTTCTGCTCCAGTATAAAAAAGAATACCTGGTTGCAGAAAAGCAGAGTGAGGCAGGCGTCTTCGCCAGCGATGCGCATCTCTTCGCGTGGAACGCCGTTCTGCGCTTACATCACCCTCACTACCAGCGCCACAGGCAGAGAGCATTATGGATTCGGGTCAGCGATGAAAAGGATGAACGCCGTGGTGAGGCATTTCCACACCTCTGGGATCAACGTCCTGACGCACTGCTGACGTTGTTGTGCCTGAGCGAGAGTGAAGCCGTTTGCACGTTTGCGCTCAGGGCAATGAAAGAGAATGCCTCCTCCTGCCAGGCCCTCACCGATAGCCAACTGGTGCAGTTGCTGGCTCGTCCGTTCCCGTTCATTGCCGATTTTGTGCTCTCGCTTGTTACTGCTCGTTCGCTCACTCCTGCGCTGCTGCTGGGGCTGATTAACAGTGTCCACCCGCAAGCGCGCAGCCTGGCGCTAACCCATTTAAACAGCGTCAGCACATTGTTTGATGAAACCGAACTGGTGACCGCGCTTTTGCTGGCTGACGATGCGCAGATCAGAGCGTGGTCAGAGGGACGTTTTTCCCGGCAGCCTCTGACCGCCTCGCAACAGGTGACGCTGGCGCGGGCGCTTTTGCTGCGGCTTATCGACGCGCAGACCGCCTTTTCCGAGCAACATGCACTGTGGCTGTCGATGTGCCTGGTAAGCCATCTGCCTGCCATGGCCCCGTTGCTGACGAGTGAGAATTTCAGCGAGCTGCTCGCCCATTCCGATACCGGCGTGCAGCTTTTAGCCGCCCGGTTGTTAGTGAGTTCTGATGTGGCGCAAAGCCCGCTTTCGCAAGCCCTGCTGGTTCAGATTCACAACTCGCCTGTCGCGGCTATCCGCGCCGCGGGCATCGCGCTGTTAGGCAAACAAAGCCCAGAATTAGTCTTGCTGCAGTTGCCGCAGTTAATTGGACTGCTCCAGTGCGGTGAGGCGGAAGAGCGGCAAGCCTGTTACATGCTACTGGAGCAACTGGCAGAGCAGCATGCTGCTGAGGTCTTTGCGGGATTATTCCCCTTAGTCTTTAAAAAAGAAGCCCACGAAGGCGCACACCAGGCGCTGTTAACGTTCTTCACGCACAAGCTTAATGCCGGCCTGATAGCCCTGGACAAAGACACCATCTGGCGGCTGATTCATGCCAGTTCGCTGGCGGCACAGAAGCTCGGATGCGCGTGTCTTGTTGGCCGCTCTGCGCGTGAGTGGAGCGTGAATCAGTGGGTGGCGCTGGCAAATCACCCTGACCATCATGTTCGTGATTATGCGTTGAAGGCCTTCACCTCACATGTGGATGTTGTCGGCGAACAGACCAGTGCTGCGCTGGAGCTACTGGAAAGTGACTGGCCCGCAACCCGCGAATTTGGGTTTGCATATTTCCGCCAGCACTCCCCCTCCCCAGGCTGGACCCCGGATCTGATTGTAAAACTGTGCGACAGCAACCGTGACGATGTGCAGGCCTACGGTCGGGAACTGTTACAAACGTTCTTCCAGCGCGAGCAGGGGGAAGCGTACCTGTTAAAGCTGAGCCAGCATCCATCATTGACGGTACAGACCTTTGTGACCCATTTTTTTGACGAGTATGCGGCCGGAAAGCCTGATGTCATCCTGGCGCTGAAACCTTGCTTCCTGACAATCCTTTCCCAGGTTAACCGTGGGCGTGTCGCGAAAGACAGAACACTCGCCTTTTTGACGAAGCAGGCGGCTGCCAGCCCGTTGGTGCTTGAGATGGTGGCGTCATTGCTGACCCGTCTGTCGCTGACGGTGGTGCAAAAAGACAAAGCACCGCTGATCAAGGCCATGCTTCAACTGCAAAAACAGTATCCCCATTTGAATTTGCCGCTGGACATTATTGCCCGACCCGAACAAGGAGCGCCTCATGCAGGTTAATTATCGTTATCAGGGAAAGAGTCGGGTCTCGGAAGCCGGTTTGACGTTCTCGCCAGACAGCCTTCGCCCACCGGCGTTCTTTGTGGGTGAACTGAAGCAGAAACTGGCGTTTCGCGAGGCCATCTCCGCGCTGCATAACGTGGTGGTATCGGACATGCGTTTTCAGCCAAAAGATAAAACCGACTATCGGCGCTGGCTGGCGGGAGAAGAGCAGCGGTTATTAGCGGAATTTATTGCGCAGAAAAGCCAGTTTGAGCAAGAAACGAATGAGATTAGCGGGCGATTAAATACGCTGAACAAAGAGGCTGCGACGCTACTTGCGCCTTACCATCAGGCGCAAAAAGCTTATTTCAATTATCTCTATAAAACCGATATTGACGCCTGGTACGTGCTGGATCCTGTCATCACGGTGCACCCCGACGAAGTCTTTTTTGAATGCTTTTCCGAAGACGAGTCCAGCTACGGGAAATTGAGCTGCCATTACGATGTGTTCGACAATATTAGCGACCATGCTTACGGCACCACGAATATCGACTATTCCGAAGGCCTTTATCAGGCGTTTCAAAAGATTCGTGATTATCACCCGACGCAGTTGAAAATTGATCCGGACGGCTTCGCCATACAGACTGACGGCAGCGAGTGTGAAGAGAAGAAGATCGATCTGCCGGACAGCTGGGTGCGCGGTTTTTTACAGGTCAGCTCGGCGATGACCCTGCCGATGGTGAAATTCTCGCTCGCACCTATGGATATGCACAATATTTGCTTCCGACTCAGGCGTAAAAAAGAGCGTAGCGGGCCGCGTTCGCTGCGTTTTGAGCTGACGCCTGGGCAGCCCGTCAAAGTGATTTTTGAGCCGTGGAATGAAACGCTGGTTTGCCCGCGTTCGCTTTACAAGGGCGACCAGCCGCGTTCCATACGTGTCTGGGGACGGCGCAGACTGCATATCCTTGAACGTCTCATCCCCGTTGCCGAAAAATTCGATGTTTGCCTTCTCGATGATGGTATGCCTTCGTTCTGGACAGCAGATTTAGGGGCGATGAGTTTTACCCTTGGCCTCTCCGGCTGGAGCGCGAATGACTGGTCGGCCCAGGGCAATTTTGATTTGCTCGCGCCGCGCCAAACAGTCGATACCCTGACGCTGGAGCGGGTTTATCAGGCACTGGGCAGGCACCATATGGCTTCAGGCGCTGCTCTTGCCACCGAACTGGGGCTGGACGAAAGCATAGTAAAAGCGGCGCTGGCAGCCTACAGCCAACATGGCCAGGTGCTCTATGACCTGAACAAGGATCTGTACCGTATTCGCGCCCTGTGCCGCGAGCCGATCCCACTGGAACAGTTGCGTTTCAGTCATGAACGGGAAGAGAACGCCGTCAACTTCGTCAATGCCGGGTTGGTGCAAGTCGAAAGCTGCCTGAGCAATGCGACAGGAACGCAAATACGCGGCCAGGTCCTGGATAATGCCGTGCGGTACCCCGTTTCTTTGATGCTGGATGCAGACCAGCGGTTGACGGTGGGTGAGTGCCATTGCCACTATTTCCATCAGAACCGACTGCGTCGCGGTCCGTGTGAACATATGTTAGCGCTGCGGCTGGCAGCAAAGGTAAAAGCATGATGAAAAGGACTTTTTCAGCTGTTATACTCGACGTTAATAGCGGCGTGGCAAGGAAACCTTGCATCCCGGATGGTGGATCGCCATTCAGGTTTTATGACTCCCCACGCGTCACTGATGCCATCTTCACTGGGCAGAGTGTGAGTACCTGTCACTATTGCAGTATGGCTTCAACGAAGCCAATGAGTGACAGGTACTCCACTCTGCGTCGAGTGGATAACCTCAGTACCAGGAACGCTTCGAAGGCCTTGTTCGCCACGCCGCTATCCCTCCCGGTCATTCCCGTATTAACTTGTCCCTCACGGTCAGGGAGCGTTCGTTATGTCTGAATCTGCAAAGCTGACCCGCCAGCAAATTTACGAGCGCATCCGCGAAACCAGCAAAGAGGAGTACATCCTCGCTGAAATGATCCGTCTGGGCTTCTGGGATGAAACGCAGGAGAGACCCGCTCTCACCGCAGAATTTATCGCTCAACGTGCGGCGTTACAGAAACAGCTCGCGGAGCTGGGAAAGAAACAACGGCTGTATGATGACCCGCAAAAAGCATTGCGGGAACTGCACAAGACGCGCAAAAAAGCAGCGCTGGAGAAACGCGAGCAAACCCGCATTGCCCGTAACGAAGCGCGCTATGCGCGTGCGTTGCAATGGCATCAAAAGCAGCAAACAGAGATAACCTGGCTGGGGGAGGGGGTTTCGTTTGGCCTCGCCGACACCGCCCACAACGAAGCCCGATTGCAGGCGCAGAACTTGCCCGAGCTTGCAGACAGCCAGGCGCTGGCCGCCGCCATGGGCATCACGATCAATGAGCTGCGTTTTCTCTGTTTTCAGAAAAACGTCTCGCGCATTAACCACTACCGGCGTTTTTCCCTCGCCAAAAAAAATGGCGGTGAGCGACTGATTTCGGCTCCCATGCCACGCATGAAGCGCGCGCAGTACTGGATTCTGGAAAATATTCTGAATCGGGTGACATTACACAATGCAGCCCACGGTTTTGTTACCGGGCGCAGCATTTTGAGTAATGCGCTGCCGCATGTGAACCAGGCGATTGTGGTCAATCTGGATATGGAAAACTTCTTCCCGACGGTGAATTACCGCCGGGTAAAAGGATTATTTCGCCAGTTAGGTTATGCCGAGCAACTGGCCACTGAACTGGCTTTGTTAACTACGGAACCTGAGGTTACGCAGGTGGCACTGGATGGCGAGACGTGGTTTGTGCAGGAAGACGTCCGTTTCCTGCCGCAGGGGGCGCCAACCAGTCCGGCGATTTCCAACATCATCTGCCGTCGTCTCGACAGCCGTTTGCAGGCAATGGCACAGAAGCTGGGTTTTGTTTATACCCGTTACGCTGACGACATGACCTTTTCCAGTGCCCAGCCAACCGCCAGCGTGCAGCAGCTATTATGGCGCTGTAAGCAAATTGTTCAGGATGAAGGTTTTAAGATCCACCCTGAGAAAACCCGGGTCATGCGCAAACCGCAAAAGCAGGAAGTCACCGGTATTGTGGTGAATGAAAAGCCTTCGGTGGATCGCAAAACGCTAAAGCGCTTTCGGGCGCTGCTGTTTCAGATTGCAAAAGATGGAGTGGAAGGGAAACGCTGGGGTTCGGGTGAGCTGATGGCGAGCCTTGAAGGCTATGCTAATTTCGTGGCAATGGTGGCGCCCGAAAAGGGCATTGTTTTGCAAAAACAGGTCACCGACCTGAAACGGCAATATGGATACACAACCCAGCCGGGGCGAATCACCGCGCTGAACAAGAAGTTGTTCCGGGCAAAAGCCGCACGCGGGGAGCCACCGCGTGAAAACTGGTGGCAGGCGCAAGAGGCTGCGCGCCCTGTTCTTGAACAGACCGCCCGGCAGCAGACCGCGCGGCAGACCACTCCATCAACGGCAGAGGATTCACGCCCTGAAGCGCAACCTGACCTGCACGCTGCTCCGGTGTATGAAAAGCCGCGCTCAACGTTCCGGTTCTGGTGCGTACTGATTATTGTGCTGTTAGTGATGATTGTGGCGCGAATGCTTTAAATGTTACCTGCATCATGTTGCAGTGTCGGGAAATTGCGACAAAGCGGCATAGTCACTGTCTCCAAAAGGAGACATTTAAGTTATTGATTTATATGAGTGGGGTAATTAAGCTCGCGCTCTGTTGCCAATTGGCGACAGTTAGCCTGGAAATCATTCACCGACTATGCATAACCTTTTATTAGTCAAGTGGCTGAATTATATCAATTTAATAAATAATTTTGCATTTTGGCATGGCTGTTGCATAATAGTAAGCAGTGGCTCATTCACCCTCTTATGTCAGCCCCCTCGGGACGCGCTACATAAACTTCGAATGACGCACTTAAGGTGCCTGCCGTCCAACTGCTGATAAAAGTTCGCTTTTTCAGACCCCGGGCGAAACGTCGAGTTAGGCACCGCCTAATTTCATAACAAAGCCGGGTTTATACCCGGCTTTGTTGTTTCTGGCTTTCCCGCAGCGCGTTACTCAGCTAGCATCCTGTTAACCTGACTTTACGAGAGTAGTGCGGTGAAACGCTGGCCCATTTTCCCCCGATCCCTTCGCCAGGTCGTCATGATGGCGTTCCTGCTGATTCTGTTGCCCTTACTGGTTCTGGCCTGGCAGGCCTGGCAAAGTCTGAATGCCCTGAGCGCTCAAGCTGCATTGACCAACCGCACCACTCTGATTGATGCCCGTCGTAGCGAGGCAATGACCAACGCCGCGCTGGAGATGGAACGCAGCTACCGCCAGTATTGCGTGCTCGATGACCATACTTTGCAGCGTGTGTACCAAACGCAGCTAAAGCGCTACAGCGAAATGCTCGATGCGCACGCGGGCGTTCTGCCCGATGAAAAGCTTTATCAGGCGCTGCGCCAGGATTTAAACGCCCTGGCCCAACTGCAGTGCAAGAACAGCAGCCCGGCGCCTGAAGCCTCGGCCAGTCTGGAAGCGTTTGCCGCCGCCAATACCGACATGGTGCAGTCCACCCGACAGGTGGTTTTCTCCCGTGGACAGCAGTTACAGCGCGACATCGCCGAGCGCGGGCAGTTCTTCGGCTGGCAGGC
>DFPL01000346.1 GCA_002377245.1 Enterobacteriaceae bacterium UBA3516 | reverse complement strand
CGGGCTTTTTTTTTGCTTAACGGCAGGCCGCCGCAAAGGCACCCGGCGTGACGCCGAAATGAGTGCGGAAGGTACGGGAGAAGTGGCTCTGATCGAAAAATCCAACATCCTGCGCGGTTTGTGCGGCACTCACGCCACGTGCGAGCAGCGATTTCGCTCTGGTCAGGCGGATTTGCGTCAGAAAGCGGTGTACCGACAAGCCGGTGTTGCTCTGAAAAAGGCGCATAAAGTGAAACTCACTCAACCCCACCGTACGGGCAACATCCAGCACGCTGACGGGTTGGTGATAGTGCGCCTGTAAATACTCAACGGCACGACGCATGTCAGCCCTTCCCGGGTTTCTCCCCCTTTCGCAGCCTGAGCGTTCACCGTATCGGGCAATCAGCGCGCTCAGCAGTTGAAACAGCGCACACTCTTTTTCCATCGCGTCCCGGCTATGGGTGAGAACCGATGCAGACTGAAGCAATTCTTCCGCCATCTCTGGCGCGTGGTACATTATTTCACGGCCAAAATTGACCTGCCCTTTGCCTGGCAGTACCGCATCTGCAATATCATGCACCAATGCCTCCGAGGGATAAAAGGCGCAGTAATCCCAGCCTAAATCACGCTCGACCGCTTCCCCCGTGTGTACTTCGCCGGGGTGAATGAACATCACCGTTCCGGCTGCGGCCACCCCGGTTTTACGGCATACCCTGTTGCGCTGGGCCCCGCGAGCAAAAATCGCCATCACAAACTCATCATGAAAATGGGGGGGATAACGATGATCAAAGCAGGAGGCGCGCAACACTTCCATTTCGCCCTGAAAGGCTTTGTCTTTCCATAACCGGATGTCATCGCGCTGGTCTTTCATCTGGTGCACCTCTCACCCTTCTCTCATGATGAGCAGGATTGTCCTATCCTCCCCATGCCGTTCCTTTACACTCAGCGCTTCTCATTCGCGAAGTTTATGGATAAAGAATGTCATTTAACACGAATTGTGAAAATGCTGAAGAGGCAAACGACCGCTTTATGGCAGGCGTGATGGCTTGTCTGCCCACCATGCCAGGCTACTGGAGCATTGGCATGGCCGCGGGTGCTATTGGCACATTGTCCGGGTTTTCGCTGTTGCACACGACGCTGCTGGCGGCAGGATTGTACGCCGGTTCCGCCCATTTTCTTTTCTACTCACTTTGGGCTGCGGGCGCAGAATCAGCCTCGGTCATTCTGAGCGTAGCACTGGTGAATATGCGTTATCTCCTGATGAGCTCGGCATTAAGTATCTGGTTTCGCCAGTCCACGGCCTTACAAAAGCTGATCGGCGGTGTCCTGCTCACGGACGAAACCTTCGGCGTGGCCGTTCAGCACGCTACCCGCCATGGTGCACTGCCCTTTCCCTGGCTCTTAGGGCTCAACATTTCGGCGTGGCTCAACTGGATTGTCGCCTGTGTCACCGGCGCATGGCTGGCAACGGCGCTGCCGCCGTTTCTGATGGAAGGGCTGGGTTTCAGCCTGGTCTCCATGTTCGTCGGTTTACTGGTGATGACCTGGTACGCCAGCCAGCGTAAGCTCCCAGAGACCGTAGCCATTTTTGCCGCCATTCTGATTACGCTGACCACGGCATCGCATTTAGGTACACATCTGGTGGTAATTGTCGCAGCCATGCTCTCTGCCACCGTGGCGACATTCGTGCTGCGTATCATCAGCAAAAGGGAGAAATAAATGGACGGTCCGATTGTTTTCACTATCACCATGGCGGCACTTGTGACGGCGTTGATGCGCACGGTTCCACTGTTTCTGCTGGCGAGGTTTCATCTGCCGCAGAGACTACAAGACTGGCTGAGTTTTATCCCGGCGGCCATCATGTCTGCCATCATTACCGCTGAAATCATCGCAAAACCCGTCTGGTCACCTTCTGGTCTCAGCCTGTCGCTACTGGCCACCCTCATTGCCATCGTGGCGGGCATAGTTACCCGTAGCCTGTTTCTCACCGTAGTGGCCGGCATGGGTGCAATGATGGGGCTGAGTCATCTGCTGTTGACCTGACACACACGTAGAAAGTTAACCTGATAAATCGGCGTGCATAACTGGTCGGGCTTGAGTTTATCTCTCCGGCTCTGCCAGGCTTCCTGATGATGCTGTCATTATTCTGTTGACGATTAACGCAAGCTTTTATAATTTCAGTGAATGAATATTTTTGTGCGCCTGACTCAGACCACCACCAGCACGACCCCCCATGCGGGTTGTGAGGGTAATGCGCGCTAAATTTACCCCTAAACCCGCCAGTCCTGGCCGGGTTTAACTTATTTCTCCTGGCCCCCTGGCAACGCAACAGGAGAAAAACCATGACCCATCTTCCCCCGCGACGTCGCGCTTTATTGGTTATTGATATGCAGGTAGGCTTATTTCATGGCCCGGCTAAACCGTATGAAGGGGCGCGTGTGCTTGCCAATATCAATCGGTTGCTCGCTAAAGCCCATGAGGCGGGTGCACCTGTTTTTGCCGTGCAGCATACCGGCCCTGCAGGTTCGCCTGTTGAACCTGGCAGCCCTCTGACGCGACTTATTGCGGAGCTGAATATTGACGAAAGCCGTGACCGGATTTTCACCAAAACACGACCAAACTGTTTCGCCGGGACCGGCCTTGCAGAATTACTGCACGAAGCCTCTGTTGACGAGCTGGTCGTCGTGGGGATGAAGACCGAATTTTGCGTCGACACGACCTGTCGTGCCGCCGCTGATCTCGGTTTTAAGCCAATTTTAATTACCGACGCTCACACCACGATGGATACCCCGGTCCTCGCCGCGCAGGCGATTATCGCTCATCACAACGCCACCCTGAATGGCCCCTTTGTGACACTGCTGTCGACGGATGAATGCCTGTTTTAAGGTGACAATATCCCGTCCCGCACACGGGTGCGGGACGGGGCAATACCATTAACGAAACACCGAAATAGCCTCTGCCAAACGAGTCACCTGATTATTCAGGTGCCCGGAAGCTTCCGCCCCTTCCTGCACGCGGTCAGCATTCTGGTGGGTAATCCTATCCAGCTCTTCTACCGCAAGGCTTATCTGGCTGATGGCCGTAGCCTGTTCCGCTGTCGCCTCGCTAATGTGGTGAATCAGGGTTGTCACATTCGTCACCTGGCCCACAATCTCTTGCATCGTTTTCCCTGCGTCATCGGCCAGTTTTCGACCAGAGCGGACCTGGGACACG
>DFPL01000040.1 GCA_002377245.1 Enterobacteriaceae bacterium UBA3516 | reverse complement strand
GCCAGCGGCAAACCGCTGCGCCGCGACCTCTCGGTGTTACTTGAACGCGATGTACGCCTCGACAACGATGCGAACTGTTTCGCGCTTTCTGAAGCCTGGGATGATGAATTCCGGCAGTACCCTCTGGTAATGGGGCTGATTCTGGGCACTGGCGTAGGCGGCGGCCTGGTGGTAAACGGCAAATCCATTACCGGGAAGAGTTTTATTACCGGCGAGTTTGGCCACATTCGTTTGCCGGTGGATGCCCTGACCCTGATGGGATTTGACTTCCCGTTAACGCGCTGTGGCTGCGGCAAGTTGGGTTGCATTGAGAATTACCTTTCCGGTCGCGGTTTTGCCTGGCTTTACCAGCACTTTTACGGCGAATCCCTCTCGGCACCGGAAATTATCTCACGCTGGGAACAGAACGATGCCCATGCGCAAGCTCATGTCGATCGCTATGCCGATCTGCTGGCGGTGTGTCTTGGCAATATACTGACTATAGTGGATCCGGATTTAATGGTTATCGGTGGCGGTTTGTCGAATTTCTCGGCATTGACTACCCTGTTAGCACAGCGGCTCCCGCAACATTTGTTGCCTGTTGCCCGCGTTCCACGCATCGAGTCTGCGCGCCATGGCGACGCGGGCGGTATGCGCGGTGCGGCGTTTCTTCATTTAACTGATTAGTCCTGAGAGGATGATATGCAGTCTCGTCGGTCACATCGTCTCAGCTGTTTTCGCCGTAATAAACGCCGCCTGCGCGAGCGCTTGCGCCAGCGGATCTTTTTTCGAGACATTGTGGTGCCCCAGGTGATGGACAAACCAAGAGTTGTGGTACTGACCGGTGCGGGAATTTCTGCGGAATCCGGGATTCGAACCTTTCGCGCGGCTGATGGCCTGTGGGAAGAGCATCATGTGGAAGATGTGGCCACGCCGGAAGGCTTTGCCCGCAATCCGCAGTTGGTGCAGTCTTTTTATAACGCCCGCCGACATCAGCTACAGCAGCCAGAAATAGCGCCTAATGCTGCGCATCTGGCATTGGCAAAACTGGAAGAGGCGCTGGGCGATCGCTTTTTACTGGTGACGCAAAACATCGACAATCTGCATGAGCGAGCAGGCAATAAACAGATCATCCATATGCATGGTGAATTGCTCAAGGTGCGCTGCTCGCAAAGCGGGCAGGTGCTGGCGTGGACGCAGGACGTAAAGCCAGAGGATAAGTGCCACTGTTGCCAGTTCCCGGCACCTTTACGCCCGCACGTGGTCTGGTTTGGTGAGATGCCGCTCGGGATGGATGACATTTATCATGCGCTTTCAATGGCGGATGTGTTCATTGCCATTGGGACTTCCGGGCACGTCTATCCTGCCGCCGGTTTTGTGCATGAGGCGAAACTGCATGGCGCGCATACCGTCGAGTTGAATCTGGAACCAAGCCAGGTAGGCAGTGAGTTTGAAGAAAAGCACTACGGGCTTGCGAGTGTGGTCGTGCCAGAATTTGTCGATAAGCTACTGAAAGGTCTTTGAAGAAACGACTCTCCTCCCGTGGGGGAGAGTCGCTGACAGGTCACGATTTAACGGCCTGCTTTGAGCTTCTGGTAATACTCTTCGTAAATCACACTGGCGTTACCCACATCGTTCTGCCATTCGCCTTTGCTGATGGTCTCAGCGTCCGGGTAGAGCGACTTGTCGTTAGCAACCTCCGGGCTGAGTAATTTACGCGCGGCGAGGTTAGGCGTCGGGTAACCGATGGTTTCTGCCACCTGTTTTGCCACATCCGGGCGCAGCAGGAAATTGATCAGCTTCAGGGCGCCCTCGACGTTTTTCGCATTCGCCGGGATCGCGAGGCTGTCCATCCAGAAGATGCCGCCCTCCTTCGGCCAGACCACCTCCAGCGGCGTCCCGGCCTGACGCGCCACAAACGCAGAGCCGTTCCAGACCATACCCAGATTCACTTCACCTTCCATATACGGGTTTGCCGGGTTATCAGAGTTAAAGGCCGCCACGTTCGGCATCAGTTTTTTCAGCTCGTTGTAAGCGGCTTCAATTTCCTTCGGATCGGTGGTATTGCCGGAGAGGCCCAGCTTACGCAGCGCCATCTGGAACACTTCACGCGCATCATCGGTTAAAAGCAGGCTGTTTTTATACTCAGGTTTCCATAAATCTGCCCACTGGGTCACCGATTTTGGGTCGACTTCATCGCTATTGATGCCAATGGCAGTGGCACCCCAGATATACGGGATCGAATAATCATTATTCGGGTCAAAGGGCTTGTTAAGCATCTCTGGATCGAGATTCTGGAAGTTGGTGAGTGCTGTTTTGTCGATCTTTTGGATCATGCCCTCTTTGCGCATTTTATCCACGAAGTAGGTGGACGGGACGACCAGATCGTAAGCGCCATCTTTATAGGTTTTGAGCTTGGCATACATCGTTTCATTCGACTCGTAGGTCGAGTAAATGACCTTGATGCCTGTCTCTTTGGTGAACTGCTCCAGCAGACCGGGCGGCACATATTCCGTCCAGTTATAGAAGTAGAGAGTTTTGCTGTCGTCCGCGTGGGCAGCGCCCATTCCTAATGCCAGAGCGCCTGCAGCGAGCAGGTGGCGTGACCATTTTTTCATCTAATTCGTCCCCATGCTTTTCGTTTTATCACGCGCTATCAACTGACTGGCAATCACCAGAACCAGCGACAGCATTAACAGAATGGTCGCCAGCGCGTTCACCTCCGGTGACACACCGACTTTGACCATGGAATAAATCTTCAACGGCAAAATTTCATACCCCGGCCCCGTCACGAACGAAGAGACGACAACGTCATCCATCGACAGGGTAAAGCTGAGCAGCCAGCCTGCAGCGACGGCAGGCATCGCCAGCGGCAAAATAATTTTGCGCAGGATGATCGTTTCGCTGGCGCCGAGATCCTTCGCCGCTTCCAGCATCCGCACATCGAAGCCTTTCAGTCGCGAATACACGGTAACCACCACAAAGGGCAGGCAGAAGGTAATGTGCGAGAAGAGTAACGACCAGAAGCCCAATTTAACGCCGAGCAACATAAACAGGACCAGCAGTGAAATGGCCATCACGATGTCCGGTGACATCATCACCACAAACAGCATACCGCTGACAAACGGCTTGCCGCGAAACCGGTAGCGGTAAAGCGCCACTGCGGTCAATGCGCCAATCAGCGTGGCAAAGGTGGCCGAGAGTACCGCCATGGTCAGCGAGTGTTGGGCGGCCTGTACCAGACTGTCATTGTTCATCAGCAGGCTGTACCAGTCGGTGGTAAAACCTTGCCAGTTAATGCCAAACCGCGAACGGTTAAATGAATTGACGATCAGAATGATGATCGGGATATACAGGTAAGCATAAATGGCGGCCATAAAACCGCCTTTGAGCAGTCGACCGATCATTCCAGCTCCACCTTTTTGTTCAGTAAGCGCGATGCGCGCCAGTAAACCAGCAGCAGTAATCCCATAATCACCGTCAGCATAATGCTGGTGGCGGCGCCGAACGGCCAGTCTCGGATATTGAGGAACTGACTTTTAATGACGTTGCCGATTAACAGGTTTTTCGCGCCGCCCATCAGGTCTGAAACGTAGAACAACCCCATTGCCGGCAGCAACACCAATAAACACCCGGCGATAATGCCCGGCATGGTCAGTGGAATAATGATGCGGGTAAAGGTCTGCAACTTGCCCGCGCCCAGATCTTTAGCCGCTTCCAGCAGTGACTTATCCAGTTTTTCGATACTGGAATAGAGCGGCATCACCATAAAGGGCAGCAGGATGTAGACCAGACCGATAATCACTGCTGCGGGGGTAAACATCACGCGTATCGGCTCATCAATGATTCCTGACCACAGCAAAAAGGTATTCAGATACCCTTTAGTACTGAGGAAAATTTTCAAACCGTAGATGCGAATCAGCGAATTGGTCCAAAAGGGGACGATTAGCAGGAAAAGCAGCAGTGGGCGCACTTTTGCCGGCAGCTTCGCCAGAAACCAGGCAAACGGATAACCCAGCGCCAGGCAGGCAAGGGTGGCCAGCACGGCCATGTTCAGCGAATGCAACAGCACGTCAAAATAGAGCGGGTCCAGCAGGCGCGCGTAATTATCCAGCGAGAACACCATCGCCACGAAATGGGCGTCATCACGGGTCAAAAAGCTGGTGACGATAATCATCAGGTTGGGCAGGAAAACGAACAACACAAGCCAACCGACGACAGTGGCAATCACCACATTCTGGAATTTACTTGTGCTCTTCATCAGCCAGTACGACCTCCCAGCTTTCCACCCAGGTGACGGCCATTTTCTGGTCCAGCGAGTGGTCAAAGTCCGGGTCATCTTCGTTGAAGAATTCACTGACCAACACTATTTTGCCGTTTTCCAGCTCTACCACGGATTCGAGCGTCATGCCTTTGTAGTTACGCTCGCGCACATAGCCAATGAGACCTTCCACCTCGCTGGTATCGTTAATCTCTTCTACGCGGAGATCTTCCGGGCGCAGCAGAACGTGAAGCTGCTGGCCCGCTTCGACGGCGAAGTTAACGTAGATATTGCATTCCCGACCCTCAACGCTTGCCCGGACCCGGTGCGCATCAAGACGGTCAATCACGGTGGCATCAAAATTGTTGATTTCACCAATAAAGCTGGCGACAAAAAGGTTTTTGGGTTCTTCGTAAATTTCGCGCGGCGTGCCGTCCTGCTCGATTTTACCGTCGCGCATAACCACGATCCGGTCCGACATGGTCAGCGCCTCTTCCTGGTCATGGGTAACAAAGACAAAGGTAATACCAAGCTTGCGTTGCAGCGCTTTGAGTTCGTTCTGCATCTGCTTGCGCAGCTTGTAATCAAGCGCCGAGAGCGATTCATCAAGAAGAAGGAGACGGGGTTTATTCACCACGGCGCGAGCGATCGCCACACGTTGTTGCTGACCACCGGAGAGTTGATGGGGTAAGCGCTGGGCGAAGGTGTCAAGCTGCACCATTTTCAGCGCCTCGCTGACGCGTGGCCCAATCTCAGCAGCAGGTGTTTTTTGCATCCGTAGCCCAAAGGCCACATTTTCAAACACGGTCATGTGCGGGAAGAGGGCGTAACTCTGAAAAACGGTGTTGACGTGGCGATGCTCGGCGGGCACATCAGTGATATCGCGATCGTCGAGACGGATGTGCCCCGTGTCGACGTTTTCCAGCCCGGCTATGAGACGTAAAACCGTGGTTTTACCGCAGCCGGAAGGACCCAGCAGCGTAATAAATTCGCCGTTATTAATGGTGAGATTGAAATCAGAAATGACATTTTTGCCATCAAAGCCTTTGCTTATCCCGGCCAGTTGTACCAGCGGAGAAGGCGAACGCGAGTGTGTAGTCAATTTTTTACGCTGTCCCATATAAACGCATCGGATACCGCTCCGAAGCGGGGTTTGTGATTAACCACCTTGGGGTCTGACACATGAATAGAGGCCTGGCATTCTACGGCAAACCATTGAAATCGCCAATTGTTGTTGCATTTTTGCTGCGCAAAAGCCGTGTTATTCACTACCTTTACTGAACAGGACAAAGTGAAAATAATCTCGTTTACGGGATAAAAGTGACCTGACGCAATATTTGTGTTTTTGTGCTTACTGATAATGTTGGCACATTAAGTGAGGGTGGCTGCATGGAAAAGTTATTAGAGCGTTTTTTACAGTACGTCGCACTGGATACGCAATCGAAGCCCGGTGTCCGGCAGGTTCCCAGCACCGACGGGCAATGGAAGCTCCTGAATTTGCTCCAGCAACAGCTTGAAGAGATGGGGCTGGAAAACGTCACGCTGAGCGACAAAGGCACGGTGATGGCAAAACTTCCGTCTAACGTGTCGATGCCCGTTCCGGCGATTGGCTTTATTTCTCACGTTGACACCTCGCCAGACTGCAGCGGGAAGAACGTGAATCCCCAGATTCTGGAAAACTATCGCGGTGGTGACATAGCGCTGGGCGTGGGGGACGAAATCCTCTCGCCGGTGATGTTCCCGGTGCTGCATCAGTTACTCGGTCAGACGCTGATTACCACCGACGGTAAAACGCTGCTTGGGGCGGACGATAAAGCCGGTGTTGCGGAAATCATGACCGCGCTTGCCGTAATGATCAAAAACAACATCCCGCACGGTGACATCTGTGTGGCGTTTACCCCGGATGAAGAAGTGGGAAAAGGGGCGAAATTCTTTGACGTCCCGGCATTTGGCGCACAGTGGGCCTATACCGTTGACGGCGGAGGCGTGGGCGAACTGGAGTTCGAAAACTTCAACGCCGCCTCATTGACCATCAAAATTGTCGGTAACAATGTGCACCCCGGCACTGCCAAAGGCGTAATGGTGAACGCCCTGACGCTGGCGAGCCGTATTCATGCGCTGGTGCCCGAGGAAGAGAGCCCCGAGCAGACCGAAGGGTATGAAGGGTTCTATCATCTCACCAGCATTAAAGGCACCGTTGAGCGTGCGGAGATGCATTACATCATTCGTGACTTCGACCGCAAAGCCTTTGAAGCCCGTAAGCGCAAAATGATGGAGATTGCTAAAAAGGTGGGCAAAGGGTTGCACCCGGATTGTTACATTGAGCTCATCATGGAAGACAGCTACTACAATATGCGCGAGAAGATTGTGGAATATCCCCATATTCTTGAGATAGCGCAGCAGGCCATGCGTGATTGCGACATTGAACCAAAAATGAAAGCGATTCGCGGCGGCACTGATGGCGCGCAGCTCTCGTTTATGGGATTACCCTGCCCGAATATCTTCACCGGCGGTTATAACTACCACGGCAAGCACGAGTTCGTGACCCTCGACGGCATGGAAAAAGCCGTGCAGGTAATTGTACGTATCGCCGAGTTGACCGCGAAAGAACAGTAGCACCGTTTAATGGGTTTTAGTAAACAGCAACCCGGCACAAACGCCGGATGGCGACGTCAACGTCTTATCCGGCCTACAGCGTGCCTCTGACTATGCAGGCCGGATAAGCGAAGCGCCATCCGGCATTATCATAAATGAGGAGGGAACCTCATATGTCAAACTACCGCCGTTACTACGTGCCTGGAGGTACCTGTTTTTTTACTGTCAACCTCCGCGACCGGCAAAGCGATCTTTTAACTTGCCACATCGATCTATTGCGTAAAGCGGTATCTTATGTGCAACGAAAACAAACCTTCGAGATTGGTGCATGGGTGATTCTACCGGAACATATGCACTGCATCTGGACGCTACCTGAAAACGACAGTGATTATTCCGGTCTCTGGCGAGAAATAAAAAAGGTGTTTACCAAATCCGTTGGATTACAGGACGTTTGGCAGCCGCGCTTTTGGGAACATACCATTCGTGATGATGAAGATCTTCGTCATCATATTGATTATATCTATGTTAATCCGCTGAAACATGGTTGGGTGAAGCGGGTGCAGGATTGGCCCTGGTCGACGTTCCACCGGGATGTGCGTGCTGGTTTATATCCTGAGGACTGGGCCGGAGAGTGCGAGACGTTAAACACTGGTGAGCGGCGGTAGAATGCCGGATGGCGACGTCAACGTCTTATCCGGCCTACAGAGGGCCTTTGATTTTGTAGGCCGGATGTCAACGTCTAATCTGGCCTACAGGGTGCCTTTGACTTTGTAGGCAGGACGTCAACGTTTTATCCGGCCTACAGCGTGCCTTTGACTTTGTAGGCCGGATAAGCGAAGCGCCATCCGGCAACAGACAATTAATCCTCGAAGAACCAGTAACCGCTGTTTACCAGCGCCGCGAGCATCGCGAGGAAGGAGGGATCTTCCAGCGCTTCACCCAAAGCCTCATCGTTTAACACGATATGGTTCGCCAGTGCGTCAAGCGCCGGGCGGTGCGGTGAGTGAATGCGTTCACCGTTAACAAACACCTCCCCCCCGATGCGCAACACGCGCAGCCCACCTAAGCGAACCAGCTTATCCCCTTGTTTGAGGGCATCATAAATTTCATCGGGTTGATAGGGCGGTTCCGGCGGGGTGATGTCCAGCTCATGCCGCGTCTGGGTAATAAACTCGCCGATCCACTCATTGAAATGCTCAGGCTGATTAATCAGATCCAGCATCATCTGACGCAGGCCGTCCAGCTCTTCCGGCAGGACATCGGCAGGGTGCTCACGGGGCGAGAGCGTCGGATCGGTGTAGCGCAAGCTGCCCAATTCGCGCTGCAGAACATAATCGGCAAAACCACTGATCAGCTCCCGGCCGCTTGGCGCGCGGTAGCCCACCGAGTAATTCATTGAGTTCTCCAGCGAGTAGCCTTCATGCGGGAATCCTGGCGGAATGTAGAGAATATCGCCGGGTTCCATCTCTTCATCGATGATGGCCTCAAAAGGATCAACCTGCAGCAGATCCGGATGCGGGCAGTGCTGTTTCATGGGCGTCTTTTCGCCCACACGCCAGCGACGGCGACCGGTGCCCTGAATGATAAACACATCATACTGATCGAGATGCGGACCGACACCGCCGCCCGGCACCGAGAAGGAGATCATCAGATCATCGGTGCGCCAGTCGGGCAGAGCGCGGAAAGGGCGCATCAGCGCCGCGGTAGGTTCATGCCAGTGGTTCACCGCCTGCACCAACAGCGACCAGTTGCTTTCACCTAAATGATCGTAGCTTTCAAACGGACCGTGACCCACCTGCCATTTGCCATCGAGATGGCTGACCAGGCGGCTGTCCACTTCATCTTCCATGGCCAGCCCGGCCAGTTCGTCAGGGGAAATGGGATCGATAAATTGCGTAAAGCCGCGTTTGAGCAGTACCGGGCGTTTCTGCCAGTAGCGTTCGATAAAGTCCGGCCAGTTAAGATTAACGTGATAGTCCATGTTTGTTCCCCAAACGTTTGTTTGAGTCGGAGTATAACGGATGCATAACAGCCTGCGTGCGCTACGTAACCTAATTTTAACTGAATGCCTTAATTATCACCGTTCAGAGACTGCTGGCGGCCAAACACGGCTTCCATCTTCGCCCCGCCAAGCAAACTTTCAAGCGTGATGATTTGCCCTTCGTACTGCTCGACAATTTCCCGGGCGACGGTCAACCCAACGCCCTGACCCGGGCGCAGGGTATCGGCGCGTTGACCGCGGTCGAAAACCGCTTCGCGCAGACTATGCGGAATGCCGGGGCCATCATCTTCAATAATAATGTGCAGCGTGTCTTCCGTCTGCCGGGCCGAGACTTCAACAAACTCCAGGCAGTATTTACAGGCGTTATCGAGCAGGTTGCCCACCACTTCCATAAAATCGTTCTTCTCGCCAACAAAACTGATTTCAGGCGAGATATCAAGGCTGATATCAACCCCTTTGCGCTGATAAACCTTATTCAGCGCCGACGTCAGGCTGTCCAACAGCGGGGCGACGGGGTGCAATTCCCGGCTAAGCAGCCCGCTGCTGCCGCGCATGCTGGCCCGATGGAGATAGTAACCAATTTGCTGCGAGATACGGCTAATCTGCTCCAGCATCACCGGTTCGGCGTCACTGACGCTCAGTTTCTCACTGCGCAAAGAACGTAACGTACTCTGTAAGACTGCCAACGGCGTTTTCAGGCTGTGGGTGAGGTCAGTCAACGTGGTGCGGTATTTATCATAGCGTTCGCGCTCGCTTTTCAGCAGGCGATTGAGGTTTCGTACCAGGCTTGTTAACTCACGGGTCGTCGCCGGATTGAGATTCTCGCGGTGGTGCTCTTCGAGTTCGCGCACCTCTTTTGCCAGCGCTTCTATGGGGCGCAGGCTCCAGCGCGCCGCCAGCCAGAGAAGCGGGATAACCAGCAGCAGGTTGGCAGCCAGGACGTAGATAAACCAGCTCCACACCATCCAGGAACGCTTCAGTTCGATGGGGATGGTATCAATCACGACGATGGTTAACTGCGGCATCCGTGCGGTGGCAGGGTAGAGGTTGACCGCCACCGAGTGGGTCATTTCAGAGTTGTCGTCATCTTCACGAATGGCGTTAAATTTTTCCCTGACCGATTCATCGTTATGCACCAGTGTGCTGGAGTCATCGACATCCGCCTCGATCTCCTGGAAACCGTCCGCTTTCAGCCACGAGGGATCAACCCGTTTCGCCAGCCAGGGCACATCGCGTTGCGCCCAGAGCAAGTTGCCGTCTTTATCGTAAATGAGGGCAATGGTCGGGCTTTGCAGATCCAGATTTTCCGGCAGATCGACGCTAAGTTTATTGTTGTCCCACTTTGCCAGGGTATAGAAGAGATTGCTTTCACCGCGCAGCAGCCTGAACGTGGTTTTGTCGAAGCTGACGCTATAGCCCACCAGCGCAACCATACCGTAAGCCAGGGAGAGCACCAGCACCACCGCAGCCGTTGCCAGCAGAAAGCGAACGCGCAATGAGAGGGGGAAAAAATGGCGCAGAAAACGCTTCGTTTTTCTCATTTTGGCAATTCGAACAGATAGCCCTGCCCACGCACGGTGGTGATCACTTCACTCGGGTATTGCGCCTGGATTTTTTTACGCAAACGACCCATCAGCACATCGATGGTGTGGCTTTCACGCAGTTCAGCGTCGGGATAGAGCTGGAGCATCAGCGAATCTTTGCTCACCACTTTACCGTTATTACGGATAAGCGTTTCCATAATGGTGTATTCAAAGGCAGTCAGCTTCACCGCTTCGTCGTTAATCGACATCTCACGACGGGAGAGATCAACCTGGAAGGGGGGCATGGAGATGACCTGAGAAGCCAGGCCGCTGTTACGGCGCATCAGCGCCTGCATTCGGGCAACAACTTCTTCGATATGAAAAGGTTTCGTCCCATAGTCATCGGCGCCGGCGCTCAGGACTTCAACTTTATCCTGCCACCCCTCACGGGCCGTCAGCACCAGCACGGGCAGAGAGACGTCATGATTACGCCAGCGGCGAATAAGCGAGAGTCCGTCTTCATCCGGCAGACCGAGATCGACCAGGGCAATATCGGGCAGGTGTTCATTGAGAAAATAATCGGCTTCCTTTGCATCTTCCGCCGCATCCACCTGATGGCCCAGATCCTGTAACTGGACTTTTAAATGGTGACGTAAGAGAGCATTGTCCTCCACAACGAGTACGCGCATCGTATGAATTCTCCTGACATTTTTCGATACATTGAGTGTAACGCTGATTGTCTTGCGTCAGGGATAAACATTTATTAAACCGGGGGAAATGAAACCCTCTTTTCGGGCGAAAAGAGGGTAAAAGCAGAAAGGGTTACTTCAATTCATCAACCATGGTGATGGCGCGGCCAATATAGTTGGCGGGCGTCATCGCTTTCAGGCGGACTTTTTCCTCTTCCGGCAGGGCCAGACTGTCAATGAACTGCTTCATCCCTTCAGCGTCCACGCGCTTGCCGCGGGTTAACTCTTTGAGTTTCTCGTACGGCTTTTCAATGCCATAACGGCGCATGACGGTCTGGATAGGTTCAGCCAGCACTTCCCAGTTGTTGTCCAGTTCGTCCAGCAGACGATCGCGGTTCACTTCCAGTTTGCTCACGCCTTTCAACGTGGACTGATAGGCAATCAGCGCATAGCCCACACCGACACCCAGGTTACGCAGGACGGTGGAGTCAGTCAGGTCGCGCTGCCAGCGGGAGACCGGCAGCTTGCTCGCCAGGTGCTGCAACACCGCATTAGACAGACCCAGGTTGCCTTCAGAGTTCTCGAAGTCAATCGGGTTTACTTTGTGCGGCATAGTGGAAGAGCCGATTTCGCCAGCAATGGTCTTCTGTTTGAAATGGTTCAGAGCAACGTAGCCCCACACATCGCGGTCAAAATCGATCAGGATGGTGTTAAAGCGCGCCATGCAGTCAAACAGCTCTGCGATATAGTCGTGCGGTTCAATCTGAGTGGTGTAGGGGTTCCACTGAATACCCAGCGAGGTCACAAACTCTTCGCTGAACTGATGCCAGTCCACTTCCGGGTAGGCGGCGATGTGGGCGTTATAGTTACCCACCGCACCGTTGATTTTACCGAGAATTTCAACCTGGTTCAGTTGGCGATACTGACGCTCCATACGGTAGGCGACGTTCGCCATCTCTTTACCCATGGTCGACGGCGTAGCCGGCTGGCCGTGGGTGCGGGAGAGCAGAGGGATATCGCGGTACTGAACGGCGAGGTCTTTCACCGCGTCAATCAGCTGACGCCAGTACGGCAGAATCACTTCATCACGGGCGGTTTTCAGCATCAATGCGTGAGAAAGGTTATTGATATCTTCTGAGGTGCAGGCGAAGTGGATAAATTCCGAGACGGCATGTAATTCCGCCACATCCGCCACTTTCTCTTTCAGAAAATACTCCACCGCTTTCACGTCATGATTGGTGGTGCGCTCGATCGTTTTGATGCGCGCGGCGTCTTGTTCGTTAAAATCAGCGACGATTTTATCAAGGTAACCGTTTGCGTGATCGGCAAAAGCAGGAACTTCCTTGATCGCTACATGCGCAGCCAGTTTTTGTAACCAGCGTACTTCGACGTGTACGCGAAATTTCAGCAAACCGAATTCGCTGAAAATCCCGCGCAGCGCGCTGACTTTATCGCCGTAGCGTCCATCGACAGGGGAAACGGCGGTCAGTGAGGATAATTCCATAGTTCAGAACTCCGGGAGGTTAACAATGAGCAAGAATTTGCTTGGCCTGAGTGGTCAGGCGACTACGAGAAAACATTAACTGCAATCGACCACCGCCCACCTGGTGCCACAATACTGCGGCACGAATACCGGCCAGCAGGGAGGCGCGGACCTTGGCCTGAACCTGCGAGCTTTGCAGGACGGCAGGCGAGCCGGTGACCTGAATACGGGGTCCCAGCGGGCTAATAACGTCGACATAAATGGCGGCCATCGCGCTCAGCAGCGTTTCAGACTGCAGGTCAAAATGGTCGAGCTGGCGTTGCAGCCCTGAAATGCGATCGCCCAGTGTGCCCATCGCGCCCTTTTGAGCGGCGAGTTTGCGTTCCAGCACCATCAGGCTGAGCGTATAGCGAGTCAATTCAGCGTTAAGTCCCTGACGGCTGCTGGCATTCAGGACACCGAGCAGCGTTTCCAGCCCAAGGCGCAGGTTGGCTTCGCTGCCACCAAACACGCTGAGGGTAGAATCAGGATTCAGGTCGATAACACTGTTTAGCGAAACATGGAGTGCATCGGCATCGCAATGTCCCTGATGCGCCAGTTGCTGCACCAGACGGGCTGACTGGCAAATACCGGCCAGTGCCAGGGTGATGTCATAGTAATTCTTAGCCACACTCGCTCCTTGATTCGCTGCTCTTATGAATGATTAAACCGGCAGCGGTAAACGCTGTTCGATAATGCCGCCGCCAAGGCAAACGTCGCCGCTGTAGAAGACGGCGGATTGGCCAGGGGTGACTGCGGCGACCGGCTCATCAAAATGGACCTCAATACGGTCTGCATCCAGGGCGGTCACGGTGCACGGAATGTCGGTCTGACGATAACGGGTTTTAACCGTACAACGCAGTGTGCCAACCAGGGGCTCGCGGTCAACCCAGTGCAACTGCTGGGCAATCAGCCCGACGGACATCAGACGCGGGTGCTCATGACCCTGCGCGACAATCAGAATATTTTTTTCAACGTCTTTATCGACGACGTACCACGGATCTTCGGAACCCTCTTTGGTGCCGCCGATGCCTAATCCTTTACGTTGCCCCAGGGTGTGATACATCAACCCCTGATGCTGGCCAATCTCTTCACCGTCAACGGTGAGAATTTTCCCTGGCTGTGCCGGAAGATAGCGGCCCAGGAATTCGCGGAATTTGCGCTCGCCGATAAAGCAGATACCGGTGGAGTCTTTTTTCTTGGCGGTGATGAGATCAAGCTCTTCGGCAATCTTACGCACTTCGGGTTTTTCCAGTTCGCCAACCGGGAACAGGCTTTGTGCGATTTGATCCGAGCTCAGGGTATAGAGGAAGTAACTTTGGTCTTTGTTACCGTCCAGCCCACGCAGCAGCTGGCTTTTACCGTCGACGTCGGCACGGCGCACGTAATGACCGGTCGCAATGAAGTCGGCACCCAGATCTTCAGCGGCAAATTCGAGGAAGGCTTTAAATTTGATCTCTTTGTTGCACAGAATATCCGGGTTCGGCGTACGCCCGGCTTTGTACTCCTCCAGGAAGAGTTCAAAGACGTTGTCCCAGTATTCTGCCGCAAAGTTTACGGTGTGCAGCTCAATGCCAAGCTTGTCACAGACGGCTTGCGCATCGGCAAGATCGGCGGCAGCGGTGCAGTATTCCTCGCCATCGTCTTCTTCCCAGTTCTTCATGAACAGGCCTTCCACCTTATAACCCTGTTGCAGCAACAGCCAGGCAGAAACGGAAGAATCGACACCGCCGGACATGCCGACGATCACTTTTTTTGGGCTATCAGACATAGAATACTCACGACATTGAACTTCAAGGCGGCGTATTCTATCACGCACTTGTCGCTCAGGCACCCCCCAGGCGATTCCCCATCAAAAAGCGGGAGTCCGACGCGCAGACTCCCGATCTTTCACCTTACGCGGCTCTGTCTTCGAGGCTGAACTGTTCCACGCTCTGGGCGAGCTGCTGGGCCTGTTCTTCAAGTGAACTGGCCGCGGCAGCCATCTCCTGAACCAGTGAGGCGTTCTGCTGGGTCACACCGTCCATCTCATTGACGGCAATGGTCACCTGGCCGATGCCTTTGGCTTGTTCATCAGACGCACTGACAATTTCATTGATGATGGTCTGCACTGAATTCACCGCCTGGGTCATCTCCTGCATCGTCTTCCCGGCGTCATTCACCAGTTGTACACCGCTCTCAACGCGCTGGCTGGACTCTTCAATCAGTGCGGCAATCTCTTTCACCGCGTTGGCGCTGCGCTGAGCCAGATTACGCACTTCGGATGCGACCACCGCAAAGCCCCGGCCTTGTTCCCCGGCACGGGCCGCTTCTACCGCAGCGTTAAGCGCGAGGATGTTAGTCTGGAAGGCGATGCTATTGATCATGGTCGTGATGTCGCTGATCTTCTTCGAACTGTCATCAATCTGCGACATGGTTTTGACCACCTGACTGACCAGGGCCTCACCACGGCTGGCGATTTGCGTCGCATTGGCGGTGAGTTCGGTCGCATGGTGCGCGTTGCTGGCGTTGTGTTTCACCGTTGCACTGAACTGCTCCATGCTGGCGGCTGTCTGCTCAAGCGCAGCAGCCTGCTGCTCGGTACGTGAAGAGAGGTTAATGTTACCGCTGACAATTTCCCCCGCACCCTGACGGACAGAATCGCTGGCGTCTTTGATTTGACCGACAATCTGCCGTAATTGCGACTGCATGGTATGCAGGGCATAGAACAGGCTTTTGCTGTCGCCGGATTTCACCGCAATGACGTTGTCCAGTTTGCCATCGGCAACGGCCAGCGCAATGGTCGCTGCTTCAAGCGGCTCACCGCCAATCGGTTTCAGTACTTTGCGGCTGAAGACGATACCTAACAGGGCGCTCACCAGCAGGATGCTGATAACCATCAGAATAATGGCGTTCATAAGTTGGCGGTTCGCCGCGGCCATCACCTTGCTGACCGGTGCAACCACGCCCAGATACCATTTGTCGGGGCTATTGCCGATAGACACGGGTTGCCAGGTGATTAAAGCATCTTCACCCAGCAGGCTATCCGGCTGCTCGAAGACGCTGGTGCTGTAGTTATGCGTTTCGCCTGGGTAGGGTTTGCTGGTGAGATTTTTATCCGGGTAGGAGATAACCTTTCCGCCGGAGGAGATCAGCATCGCGTAACCTACGCCTTCCCAGGGTTTAATCTGGTTGACCTTCGCTTGCAACGAGGCAAGCGAAATGTCTGACGTCACCACGGCATGCAATTTGCCATTGCTCACAATGGGGGCGGCAACAGAGGTCAGAAGGGTCGGCACGCCGTTGTACGCGTAGGTGTAAGGTTCAATCAGCGTATCTTTCTGCGACTTTTGCGGCACCAGATAGTAATCACCCTGGCCCGGCGTCAGGAAAGACGTTAAGGGATGAAGGTTGAAATTGCCTGATTGATCTTTATCGACAAAAAAGGCGTAGCGACCCGTCGGTGCCTGATCCGGTTTATCGGCAAAATCGGCATCGCGGCCGTCAAAGGCGTTCTCTTCGAAAATCACCGACATCGAGAGATACTCTGGATTATCGCGCAGAGCGTACTCAAGCATTTTGTCGGCGACTTTGCGATCGGTCACACCCGCAGTCGGTAAAGAGATCAGACTATGCCCAAGGTTATGCGCCACATCGCGGGCGTAGTTCAGTTCTTGTTGGACTTTTAACGCCTCTGACTGGGCGATTTGCTGCAGGTAATTTTCGGCCAACGCTTTTTGTTCATTGCTGGACTGCCAGCTCAGAACACCGATCGTCACCACAAACCCGAGCGTGATGGTCAATGCACCCGTTAACAACATTTGCGCGCGGGTACTCATTTTCTTTTGAACGAATTGTCTGGCCATGCCGGCTCCTGTGCTCTCAACCTGAAACGTCATTCAGCCGTCCCTGCAGTTAATGCCTCCATCATCAGTGACTATCGGCGTATAAAAATTGATCTTTAATGACCACGGGCAGACGTAGGTGGCGGAATAATGTCCGGTTGAGACCTTCTCATAAGCGGTAATATTCATGAAACACAGGATGGCGAGATAAACTGCTGGTGCAGGCGCGAGGATTTAGCATGTTAAGCTCCTGTTAACTATTTTTAACGGGTGCTTAAAATGTGAGGCGTTGCAATGGAGAAGCTGTAAGACAAAGAAGGGAGCGGCCGTCTGAAAACGGCCAGGGAAGTGTAATTACTGAAACGGCCAGTTAAAAGCGCCAATCATGGATAACGGATAGCGCTCACCGCTTTGCCAACTGCGAATACTCTCTGCGACCAACGGGGAACGCAGGTGAGGGGCGTTGAGGATCTCCTCGGCACTGACCCACAGGCAGCGGTCAATGTCGCTGTCGTGTGGCTCTGTTGCACAGATCGCATCGAGTTCGATCGAGAACAAAAAGCGCAGGAAAGGGGTTTTGTCCGGGGCTATCCACTGATGCATACGAACAAAAGCATCCGGCGTGGCGCGAATTCCTGTCTCTTCCCACAGCTCTCTTTGCGCGGCTTCAAGCAGCGTTTCATCCGCTTCAAGGTGACCGGCTGGCTGATTCCACAGCGCTTTTCCACCGATGGTCTCTTCCACGACCAAAAATTTATCCTCAGCATGCACAATGCACGCGACAGTCACATGGGGCTTAAACATGGGTGATTCTCCTTGAATCAAAGGGCATCTCGCCATTCACCGCTAGCCAGCGAGTCGAGGGTGTAATGTCCCATAGCGTAGCGGATTAAACGCAATGTCGGAAAGCCAACGTGTGCGGTCATACGGCGGACCTGACGGTTCCGACCCTCATACAGTGTGATTTTCAGCCAACGGGTGGGAATCGATTTACGCTCACGAATGGGGGGATTGCGCGGCCAGAGCCACTCGGGTTCCGCCACAAGTTCAACCTCTGCCGGAAGTGTAGGACCGTCATTGAGCGTGACACCCTCACGCAGGGCTTTTATCGCCTCTTCGCCGGGGGCGCCTTCCACCTGCACAAAGTAGATTTTTCCGGTACGTTTACCCGGTTGCGTCAGCTTCGCCTGCAATACGCCATCGTTGGTCAACACCAGCAGCCCTTCGCTGTCGCGGTCAAGACGCCCGGCCGCGTATACATTCTGTACAGTTATATAATCTTTAAGGGTGCTGCGGCCCGCTTCGTCAGTAAACTGCGGCAAAACATCGTAGGGTTTATTGAACAAAATCACCCGTTTTGGCCCGCTATCACGTTCTGGCTTAGTAGCATGTCGTGAGCTGAATCGCTTAAGGTGGTGATTTCTATCAGAAGTTTTCTTCATGGTATTTTCAGTAGTTATCATTTGCCGCATTATAACTGAATCATGATGGTCTTTCATGGCACCCAACTATCGGGTAGTATTGATGGGCTAATTACAATTCATTAACAAAAATCAGTAACAACCAGAAGCGCTCGAAGGAGAGGTTAATGGAAAGCAAAGTAGTTGTTCCGGCGGAAGGTAAGAAGATCACCCTGCAAAACGGCAAGCTGAACGTTCCGAATAACCCGATTATCCCGTTCATTGAAGGCGACGGAATCGGTATCGACGTGACCCCTGCGATGCTGAAAGTGGTCGATGCCGCTGTGGAAAAAGCCTATAAAGGCGAGCGTAAAATTTCCTGGATGGAAATTTACACCGGTGAAAAATCTACCCAAGTTTACGGCCAGGATGTCTGGCTGCCTGCCGAAACCCTCGATCTTATCCGTGAATACCGTGTTGCCATTAAAGGCCCTCTGACCACGCCAGTGGGCGGCGGCATTCGTTCTCTGAACGTTGCCCTGCGTCAGGAGCTGGACCTTTACGTATGCCTGCGTCCGGTACGTTACTACCAGGGCACGCCAAGCCCGGTTAAACACCCGGAACTGACCGACATGGTTATTTTCCGTGAAAACTCTGAAGATATTTATGCCGGTATCGAGTGGAAAGCGGACTCTGCTGAAGCAGAAAAAGTGATCAAATTCCTGCGCGAAGAGATGGGCGTGAAGAAAATTCGCTTCCCTGAACATTGCGGTATCGGTATTAAGCCGTGTTCTGAAGAAGGGACCAAACGTCTGGTGCGCGCAGCGATTGAGTATGCAATCACCAACGACCGTGACTCCCTGACCCTGGTGCACAAAGGCAACATCATGAAGTTCACCGAAGGCGCGTTTAAAGACTGGGGTTACCAGTTGATTCGCGAAGAGTTCGGCGGTGAGCTGATCGACGGCGGCCCATGGCAGAAGATCAAAAACCCGAACACCGGCAAAGAAATCATCATCAAAGATGTGATCGCTGATGCGTTCCTGCAACAGATCCTGCTGCGTCCGGCTGAATACGATGTGATCGCGTGTATGAACCTGAACGGTGACTACATTTCCGACGCCCTGGCAGCCCAGGTTGGCGGTATCGGTATTGCCCCAGGCGCGAACATCGGTGACGAATGTGCACTGTTTGAAGCGACCCACGGTACGGCACCGAAATATGCCGGTCAGGACAAAGTGAACCCAGGTTCCGTCATCCTGTCTGCTGAAATGATGCTGCGTCACCTGCAATGGTTCGAAGCGGCTGACCTGATCGTCAAAGGCGTTGAAGGCGCGATTGCTGCCAAAACCGTGACCTACGATTTCGAACGTCTGATGGAAGGCGCTAAACTGCTGAAATGTTCAGAGTTTGGTGACGCGATCATCGCTAATATGTAATCCGGTTTTTCTGGTTTACAACAACGGGAGCCTGAGGGTTCCCGTTTTTTTATCCCTAAAAAGCAAAATCCCGCTGCAACCTGAGGGTGCAGCGGGAGGGTGAAACCATTCCTGGAAAAAAAGAAAAACTCAATAGTCGTTATCAATATCCTGGATAGAAGAACGGGAAACGAGAAACGCAACAGCGTTCACGGCAAAGATGCCAGCTACAGTCAGTGTAATCATAGACTTATCCCCACCAGTAGGGCGTGTTATCACGCCTTTTATGATTATCGACCGCGTTGTAACAAACTCCAGAATTACTTTTCACTCTTGCCGCGAGATTATCCAAAAATGCATGTAGCCTCTCAAAATGTAAATATTATTTGAGAGGTTTCTTATTTTGAATTGTAAGAGGAAACCTTAAGCAAAAACTAATGTCCATCTTTCATACTGCTGCATTACAGAGAAATCCGCAGGCCAAACTTGCTGAAGTGAATAATGCTTATGTCATAGAGTGTGGTTAGATTTGCCTGATAGACAAGATTTTAGCGTTTTACAAAATAACGTTGATTGATGATGGCAGGATAAATGATGAGTCACATACCGAAAAAAATTCATCAGATTTACACCAAAGGGGCTGATGCACTCCCCAGTGAAATTCATGCATCTATCGCCGAGCTTAGAAACAGGAACCCGGACTGGGAATATCATTTCTACGATAATGATTGCATCGTTAATTATATTAGCGAAAATTATGATCGAGATATTCTTCATCTCTATAACCAAATTAATCCTCGCTACGGGGCAGCGCGTGCGGATTTCTTTCGCTATCTCCTGATGTATAAAGAGGGCGGCGTCTATCTGGATATTAAAAGTTCATGCAGTGTTCCGCTTGATGCTGTTATTCCAGAGCAATGCGAAATCATTGTGTGTAACTGGGACAATAGACCTGGCGGAAATGACAATGAGATGGGCAAACATGAGGCGCTGAGTTTTCTCAAAAATGGCGAGTATCAGCAATGGAACATTATTGCTGCGCCTCACTCACCTTATCTTAAAGCCGTTCTGGATGAAGTCATTCTGCGTTTAAAAAACTATAAGCCCTGGCGGTATGGGGTAGGGATGCATGGCGTGCTGCACACCACCGGCCCTGTCCCCTTTTCATTGGGCATAGAGAAAGTCGAGAAATGCTGTGGATTTCGCCACCAGGAAAATCATCGCAACCTTGGGTTGATCTACCGTAATGTGAATTCAAAAGTGATGAAGTTGATAAGCCATGATCACTACAGTCGCTTGCGGGATTCGCTGGTGCTACTGCAGGGGGCGGACAAAATTTATTATAAATTATGGCTCTACTGCGTATTTCCATTCTGGCGTCTACGCAAAAATACGGTCAATGAAACGCGGAAAGTATTCAGAAGAATGAAAGCCTGGACGGCCTGAGGAGCAGAAAAATAAAAACTGGCAGCTTCGACACCAAAACTGCCCGAAAGTCAGTAAAAAATGTTAAATCGTATGTCCATCACTTGTGCACTTTATATCCGTGAACCGCGACAAGCGCCAATGGAATTTTTATATGCCTGGGATTGATTAAATTGATGAGCAGGGTAGTAATACGTGCTGACATCACTTTATGTAAACTTACTCATAAAAAAGCCGCCAGTAATGTGACTGGCGGCTTTTTTAATGCGCAATGGTTCAGGAACCGTATTGCGGCTGGTCAACGCTGATGCGCGACAACACGCGATAGGGCTTGCTGTCAGCCAGCCAGCCCGGAATGTCATCCGGCGGGATAGGGCGAGAGAAATAGTAGCCCTGGGCTTCATCACAACCATATTCATTGAGCATGTAGGCCGTTTCCTGATCTTCAACACCTTCCGCCAGGACGACATAATGCAGTTCTTTAAGCATCATAATGACGTTGCGGGCAATAATCCGGCTGCCTGTATCCGTGGTTATTTGACTAATAAGAGAGCGATCCAACTTGATCACGTCAATTGGGATCCGGCGCAAATAGCTGATATTGCTATAACCCGCGCCAAAATCGTCAAGCAGGATTTGAAAACCTAACAGTTTCAGTCGATCGAGTTCTTCGAGAGCCAGGTCGCTTTCGAGCACTTTTTCTGTTTCCAGGCACTCAATGCGCACGTCGGTAGGGTGCAAACCCGCACTGCGAACATTGTGTTCCAGTTCATCAGCAAAGCCAGAACGGGAAAAATCACTGACGGTCACGTTGATGGAAACAGGAATCATAATGCCTGCTGCGCGCCACACTTTAAGTTGTGAAATAACCGTTTTAATGACCCACTGCGTTATCTCAGGCATCAAGCTGGTTTTCTCGGCCAGTGTCACGATGGTAGTAGGCGAAATATTTCCCAGCTGCGGATGTCGCCAGCGTAATAATGCTTCGACACCCTCGGTTTTTCCTGACCGGAGAGACACTTTAGGTTGATAAACTAAATACAGCTGACTTTTCGCCTTAATCGCCTCACTTAAGTCATAAAGCAATTTAAAGTCTTTGTTTCTTTTATGATCCAGGATGGGATTAAACTGTAAGACGGGAATGTTCTGGCGAATAGATTCATGTAATGCGCTAATGGCCTGACGCACGATTTCGTGAGCATCATCATCCTGCGGCGAGAATTTCACATAGCCGGTATGGATCGTTAATGTGATATCGATATCATGCGCCATTTTTGCTTGTGTGCCCGGTAGCGTTTCCGCCCGTTTTACCAGCGTCAGGGCTTCCTCAATATCTACCAGCACTGCAAAACGGGCAGGGGCGAAAGAGTAAAGCGGAATGCCGTCTTTCAGGCGCAGACGCAGGCGCAGCAGCGGTATAAAGCTGCGCAACATATTATCTACCGCAGGCAATCCCAGATAACGCGTAAGTTCATAGGCTCTTGGCATGTCGATGCAGTCAAAAATCACCAGCCCGTAGGTTTTACGATCCTTATTCAGCGTTTTCTGTTCCATTTCCCGAATCAGGAACTGGCGGTTAGGTAAACCGGTTAAAGTATCTACGCGGCCTATGGAGTAGCGCGCCTCAAGGTAGACTGCCGAGAGTTCTGCCACGCGATTGAAACTCTCAATTTGCTGTTCGGTAGGGCTGAAAATGGAGGCGCTGCTTACACACAGCGTGCCCAGAACCATCCCTTCTTTGGTCATCATAGGCGCTGAAGCATAAAACAGAATGTCGCCATTTTTCACCAGTGGCTGGTGGGAAAAACGATTATCCAGCCGCGTGTCAGGGCACACGACGGTCTGGCCGCTGTCGCGGGAGTATTGGCACATCGTTTTCTCAATGGGGACTTTAAAATGCTCGAGCGGGACGTTTTTCACATATTTGATATATTGGTAATCGTCATCAAATACCGTGATGAAACATCCTTCGACACCCATCACCTCACAGGCGAGGCAGGCATAGTCAGTGAGGGCTGCGTCACGGGCCTTATCCTCTTTACGCAATAATTCCAGCGCTGCCAGCCGTTTACTTTCGCTTTTTTTAAGTCCGGTGAACATTGAGAGCTCCTGCTCAGAAAAATGAGTCTAATGGGAACTGCTACACCGACAACATCATGGGACCGGATGAATCTGCTAAAAAAAGCTAATTTAGCCCATCGATTACCACCAGCCGAGTTGTGTACCCGCAACAGCAACAATTGCCACGATAAGCATTATGATGGTCGTTTTTTTCACAAAGATGCTCCTCAGCCGACGCCGTTAAACAGCGCCGCGCTTACATAAATTAAATAGAAGAAGATGAGATAATTCTCAAGCCAAAAATTATGTTTTCGCGTGATTAGTTAAGACGGAGAAACGGTTGTTTCACTTTTCCGTTTTTATCCTGATACATAGCTTGATCGGCGATACGCAGCGCACTGTCAGCATCAATATCCTCAGGATTAATTTCTACTACACCTATACTTGCGCCCGGGTAAAATATCTTAACGGTTCCCAACTGATATTCTCCAGTAAGGCACTTCTGCAAATTTTGCTTAAGGGAAGTTAATTGTTCAATTTGAGTCTGACCTATTGGCCCACCCGGACAGGCGATTAAAAATTCATCGCCCCCCAGCCGTCCGACCACATCTTGCCGGTCGCAGCCTTCCAACAGACGATGACCAATTTGAATAAGAAATTGATCGCCAGACTCATGTCCAAGTTCATCATTAATTTTCTTAAAATTATCAAGATCGATAAACCCAATAATAATCTGGATATTAAGATGGCGAGCGAGGGAAAACAAGGTCATCAGATTATCGAAAATGGCGCGGCGATTGGGCAAACCGGTCAGCGCGTCGGTATAGGAATGTGCAATCAATGCCGCGTTCGCTTCACGAAGTTGATTAACCAGGTGATCTTTTTCGATTGAGCGGGCAATCAGGCCAGCAAACAGATTCAGGACTTGCTCACCGCGAACACTTAATGAATGTCTGTCAGAACTGGCCGCACACAGCGTACCGTAAAGCGAACCATCTGCTAAATGTACAGGCGTGCTTAAATAACTGGTGATGCCCAATGCCGTAGCCGCTTCACAATCTGCCCAGTGTGTCGCCACTTCATTACTGAAGAAGCAACCGTCATCAAGGGCGCGTTTGCACAGACTGTCACCCCATGGCAGAGAAAAACCTTCAGGAATATCAAGCTGTTTGCTATTGCGCGCATACTGGATATGTTGATAACGGCCATCGTTATCAATTTTTGTAAGGTACGTCGATTCCATTTCGGTGACCATCTCCAGCATTTCAAGGAGTTGCCGTACCAGGCTTTCAAGGGATTGATCTTGTGAGAGAGTTTCGGAAACTCTGGCCAAAATGAAATCGGACATGACGCTCGTGTACCTCTATAGACTGCGCGCTTTGCTGCACTTGATGCTGAAAATGTAGACTTGCCATATTAAAGCATGGCTAAACTACATTTCATATATCGGCATCGGTGATTGGGAGTTTATGGGGTAACGAAAAAAAGCCCCGTTGATGAAACGGGGCAAAAAACTCATTGATTACGGAATGATGTTCTCTGGTCATGGGTGAGAACGCGGTAAATATATCGGCAAAAAGTGATGTAAAAATGGAGAAACGATGGAGATGTCAGTGATAACGCATTAAGCTAAATTTCTGGTTTATTATTTCAAAATGGATAATTTGATGCATAAAACATTATTAGTTCTTATTTTCACCCTCACCGCCTGCGCATCAGAAAGGGACGCCCCGCGACCGCCTCAAACGAAGATGGCTAATCCTGCCGCCGTATATTGCCTGCAGAAAGGAGGCGAACGCGTGCCTGTTCAAAGTCCTCAGGGGGTGCGAACAGAATGCAAACTGCCATCAGGCGAGGTGGTGGATGAATGGGAGCTGTGGCGCCACGACCATCCTCAATCAGGATCGTGACATCCGCGTCAGGGCCAGGGTACACTAGCGATTAAGAATTATCCTAGTGTTCCTTGTGTTTTCATGCGTGAGAAGAATATGTTTCAGTTACGTCCGGGCAGTCTGGCTATGGTTATCGGTGCTCAAACTCCTGCCGGTAGAGGCAACATTGGCAAATCCGTTGAGCTTTTTGGCTTGTTCCAGCCCGGTGAGACGTTCCTCAACCCCGTTAATGGCGTGATGACGCGCATGCCGCTGACTATGCCACAGCCGCTGTGGCTGGTAACCGGTGATGTGGTGGCCTTTGACGGACAGTCGGGCTTTGCATTTGTTCGCGCCGGGCACTTAATGCCCCTTCAGCCAGACAGCCTGCCGGAAGAGATGCACTGCCGGGAAGCCTGCTAAGTCACAAACTCTCAAGCCAGTCTGCCAGCACCCTGGCATGATTTTGCTGTTCATTCTTCGCGGCGTAAAGCAGAGTGAGGGGATGCTGATTCTTACGGGCAGCCAGTTTTTTCCCTTCTGCCATCTGCTCTGCCAGCTCCTCCAGATAAGCTTGACGAAACGCGGCGAAGTCCAGGGTTTCAGCATGGAATGCTTTGCGCAGCGCGGTTGAAGGCGCGAGGGTTTTGCACCACTCATCAAACGCAAGGTCGGCTTTTTTGATTCCTCTTGGCCACATTCTGTCGACCAGTACCCGATAGCCATCATTGGGTGATGCGGTGTCATAGACGCGTTTACACTGAATCTTCATCACGATCCCTCGCTTCGATCCACGCGATTAACTGCGGGATCTGCTGATGTGAAAAAACCTTTATGCCATGTGCTTCGAGCAGGGCCGCGGCCACGCCTTTGCCGTTTATTTGCCTACCCGTGAAGGTGCCATCATAAATCAGCTGGCTGCCACAGGTTGGGCTGCCGTCGGTCAACAGTGCGGCGCAACATTTTTCCTTTTGTGCGGCTGCTAAGGCCAGCCAGGCCGCCAGTTGATACTGGGCGGTCACATCCTGGCCGGTGTTTTCAACGATCCGCGCCTTATCCTGCATCACATCGTTTCCATTGCCGGCAATAATTTCTGCCGGAGGGCGCGGTGTGACCAGACCGGCTGCCAGTTCAGGGCAGTGGACAACCAGACGTTTCTCTTGCTCCCAGCGGGCCAGCGTTTCTTGCAGGGCAGCCTTTTCGCTTCCGTTGTAGCGAACTTTGAAGCCCATCAGGCAGGCACTCACCAGAATTTTGCTTTGCATAATTTCCTTGTGGTAATGCATTCGCTGAGGGGGGAGACAATTTTCATCGATTTACGATACAGGGTGAACTACCTGCTTTAAGAGATTGTGATAAAGGCAAAAGATCGCTAAGGTTAGGTTCCTTATGTTGTCCGTTATCTGCCTGTACATAAGGAACTCTCCATGACCCACATTCCCGTTAAAGATACGCTGCGTATTGCCCTTGTCGGCGATTATAACCATGACGTCGTCGCCCATCAGGCAATCCCTTTGGCTATCGATGACGCTGCCGCAGTCCTTGAGATTACCGCAGATTACGACTGGCTGGCGACCTCTGAGATCACCAGCGGCGACGACCTTGTCGGCTACGATGCTATCTGGGTGGTTCCGGCGAGCCCGTACAAAAATCCTGAAGGGGCGTTTATCGCGATTCAGTATGCACGGGAAAATGCGATTCCCTTCCTCGGCACCTGCGGCGGTTTCCAGCACGCCATTATTGAATATGCCCGTCATGTCCTGGGCTATGAGAATGCTGCTCATCAGGAAACGGACAGCGAAGGCAAAATGGTGATTGTGCCGCTGACCTGTTCCCTTGTGGAACAGACCGCGTCCATCGAATTGCGCCCTAATACCCTGATTGCTAAGGCCTATGGTCAGCCAGAGATTTCAGAAGGTTATCACTGCAATTATGGTATTGCGGAGGATTTTGCAGCCAAGCTGGAGAAAGGGGATCTGCGCGTGACCGGCTGGGATGAAGAGGGCGAAATCCGTGCGGTTGAGCTGGTCAGTCATCCGTTCTTTGTGGCAACACTGTTCCAGCATGAGCGTAACGCGCTGGCGGGCCGCCCGGTGCCGCTGGTGCAGGCGCTGCTGCGGGCGGCTTATGATTAGTCGAAATCAGGCCCCGAGGGGCCTGCTTTTTTAATGCTTCTTCTCTCTGTCCCGTGCGGCGAACGCCCCTGCTAGCGCCATCACCACCGACAACCCTGCACAGGCGAAAAGCGGACTATGCCAGGTCCCGGTTACATCATGAATTTTGCCCATCAACGGCGGGCCGCAGGCAGCCAGCAGATAGCCCACTGACTGCGCCATACCCGATAACGCCGCCGCCTGATGGGCCGAGCGTGCCCGTAGGCCAATAAACGTCAGCCCAAGGATCATGGTTCCCCCCGAACCGAAGCCAAACATCAAGGTCCACAACACCGCTTGCTCAGGACAGAGAACAAAACCCGCCGCACTCATCGCGCACAGCAGGGCGATGATGACCGCAATGCCCCGATGGTCGCGCAGGCGATGCAAGATAAGAGGAACAAGAATGCCTGGTGATGCCGTTGCCAGTTGCAGCAGCCCGTGCAGCGAACCTGCGCCCGCCTCGCTGTAGCCATAGCTGATTAAGATGGCGGGGAGCCAGCCGATCACCACGTAATAAATTAAAGAGTTGATACCCAGAAACAGTGTGAGTTGCCAGGCGAGCGCCGAGCGCCAAATCCCGCGACCGTGCGTGACAGGCGACGCGGTCAGATTGGCGACCTCCTGATGCTTAAGCTGGGGCAACCAAAGCAGCACCGCAAGCAAGGGAAATACCATCAACGTCAGCAACGCCCCGTGCCAACCGGCCCCCATGGTCGCTACAGGCACCACAAGCGCTGAGCCCAATGCTGCTGCGGCCCCCATGGTCAGCGAATAGGCGCCGGTTAACTTCGCCACCTGCCCTGGAAAATCACGCTTAAGTATGCCGGGTAACAGCACGTTACCTAACGCAATACCGCAGCCGATAATCGCCGTGCCGATAAACAGCCAGGCAGGTGAGGGCAGAGAGCGAACGGCAACCCCCAGGCAGATCAGCAGCATGGCGGCAAACAGGCTGCGCTCCATACCCACACGTCGGGCTACGCCCGCCGCCAACGGAGAGACAAGGGCAAAGGCCAGTAGAGGAAGCGTGGTGAGCATCCCGGTCTGCGCGGTGGATAAACCATAATCGGCACGAATGGCATCAAGCAGGGGGGCCGCACCGGTAAAGGTCACGCGCAAGGTCGTGGCGATAGTCAGAATGCCTGCAATCAGCAGAGCACCTTGTTTGCCACGCGGAGTGATAACAGTGGTCATTGTTTTCTCAGGAAAAAGAGCAGAACCCCACCTTACCTCTTTTTGCCGTTGTTTGAATCAAGCTAAAATGACAGTTTATCGCTAAAACCGGACAATCCTATGCAGCACGGTCTCGGCCTGGATGGCTTTAATCCAGACAGTCAACAGGAAGCGGCACTGGCCTTCGGCATACAGGTCAATACCGACGAACAGCGGATCCCTACCCATCGCCATCGCAAAGGGCAACTGATCCTTGCGCTTAAAGGGGCAATCACCAGTGAAGTAGAACATGCTCGCTGGATGGTGCCGCCACACCATGCTGTCTGGCTACCGGGGGAGGTCGCCCACAGCAATCATGCTACCGCGGGTGCCCAGCTCTATTTCCTCTTTATTGAACCGGGCAGGGTAGAGATGCCCGCGACCTGCTGCACGCTAAAAATCTCTCCCCTGGTGCGCGAGCTGATCATGATGCTGGCAACGCGCAGTCATCGGGAGCGACAGGAACCGGCGACTCAGCGCCTGGTGCAGGTCCTTTTTGACGAACTCCCGCGCCAGCCACAAATGCAGCTGCATTTGCCCGTGTCACCGCACCCAAAAATCCGCCAGATGGTTGAGAGCATGGAACAGCGGCCCGAACAGCGACAAACCCTGAGCGAATGGGCGCAGATCTTTGCCATGAGCGAACGCAATCTGGCACGGTTGGTGGTCAAAGAGACGGGCTTAAGTTTTCGCCGCTGGCGGCAGCAGTTGCAGCTCATTCTGGCTGTCAGGATGCTGATAAGCGGCCTACCGGTGCAGCAGGTTGGGCAGATGCTCGGTTACGAATCCATCACGGCCTTTATCACCATGTTTAAAAAAGGGTTGGGTCAAACGCCAGGGCGCTATCTGGCAGCCCTTGGGGCAGGATGATTATTTTATGCTGCAAAATCCGCTTTTTAAGTGGGGTCATGGCGGGTTTTGTCTGATGGTTGCCTCAGGATAAGCGATTCATATGCCTGCTATCGTTTTAATAACTTTTTTAGCTAATAAATGCACTTTTTGATATTTGTCTGATGATTAGCGTTATGTGAATTTAACGCTGAATTCCGACTCAAACAGGGCATAAGGATTAGCATGGCAACCACAGCACACAATAAAAAAATCGGTGCACTGACCGCACTGGCACTGCTTTCAACGTTCTCTTTCGCCGCTCATGCGGACAAACTGGCCGATATCAAAGCCGCTGGCGTCGTAAAAGTCGCGACCTTTGATGCCAACCCGCCATTTGGTGCAATCGATCCACAAAGCCATGAAATCGTTGGCTATGACGTCGATTTTGCTAAAGCGCTGGCCAAAAGCCTGGGCGTGAAGCTGGAGCTGGTGGCAACCAACCCGGCAAACCGCATTCCATTGCTGCAATCCGGCAAAGTGGACCTGATTGTTGCTGACATTACTATCACCCCGGAACGTGCGCAGGTGATTGATTTCTCCACCCCGTACTTCGTCACCGGTCAGCAGTTCCTGGTCGCTGCAAGCGGTTCCGACAAACTCGACAGCTACAGTAAAGCCCGCATCGGCGCGGTGAAAGGCACCACCGGCGAGCAGGCGCTGCATCAGCGTTTCCCGCAGTCCCGCGTGCTGGCTTATGACGACATCCCTCTGGCACTGACCGCACTGCGTAACGGCAACGTGCAGGCGATCACTCAGGACAGCACGATTCTGGCGGGGTTGCTGGCAGAAGCGCCGGACAAAGCCAAATTCAAAATCCTGCCTGATTTGCTCTCCAAAGAAGAGATTGGCGTGGGTGTGACCAAAGGTGAAACGGCGCTGTTGAAAGCGGTTAACGACGAGCTTGTGAAGCTTGAGCAGAACGGCGAAGCGGCAAAAATTTACGATGTCTGGTTTGGTCCGCAAACCAAAGCTCCGGCTCCGCGCAGCTTTAAAATAGAAGCGAAGTAACTATGTTGGCAGGTCTCTTTTCTACCTCCGTGGCGCAAGCCCCGGAGGCTTTTCCCGTGCAAAAAGGCACGGTGGCGTTTCGCCAGGCGAGCAAAAGCTACGGCGATCATAGGGTATTAAATAACATCGATCTCCAGGTCGCCGCAGGCGAAGTGGTGGCGGTCTGTGGGCCATCGGGCTCCGGTAAATCCACGCTGATTCGCCTGATCAACCAGCTTGAGACCCTCACCGACGGCGAGATTCTGGTGGATGGCAAACCGACCCGGCATCTTAAGGGCCGTGAACTGCGCAACCTGCGCCGCCATGTGGGGTTCGTCTTTCAGCAATTTAATCTCTACGCCCATCTCACCGCGCTGGACAACATCACCCTGGCGTTGACCAAAATCCATGGCAAATCGGCGGCAGAAGCTAAAGCGAAGGCGCTGAGCCTGCTGGAACGGGTCGGGCTGCAAGAGAAGGCCGGTCACTATCCGTCCCAACTTTCCGGCGGACAGCAGCAGCGTGTGGCGATTGCCCGCACGCTGGCGGCCGACCCGCATATCATTCTGTTTGATGAGCCAACCTCGGCGCTGGATCCAGAGATGATCGGCGAGGTGCTACAGGTAATGAAATCGCTCGCCCATAGTGGGATCACGCTGATTGTTGTGACCCATGAGATGCAGTTTGCCAGGGAAATTGCCGACCGGGTGGTGTTTATCGATGGCGGGGAAATTCTTGAGCAGGCCGCGCCTGAGGCGTTCTTCACCGCGCCCAGCCATCCGCGCGCGCAGCGATTCCTGCAAAAAGTCCTCAATCCACTGCATGCTGATAGCAAGGAGTTGTAATGGGGATCCATCTCGACTGGGCAGGCGTTTTTACCGGCCAGCCGGCGCAGTGGTTACTCTCCGGTTTCCTGACCACTATCTGGGTGACCATTGTCGGTGTCCTGCTGGCAACGTTGCTCACGGTACTCTTGCTTGCGCTGCGTCTGGCGGGTGGCGGCGTGGGGCGAGCGATGGTGGCTTGCTGGGTTTCACTGTTTCGTAATACGCCGCTGCTGGTGCAGATCTT
>DFPL01000041.1:3468-3677 GCA_002377245.1 Enterobacteriaceae bacterium UBA3516 | reverse complement strand
CATTCGTAGCCTGGAATCGGTGGATGCAGTTCAGACACGGTCAGGCGGCCCGGCCAGCGGCTGCTCACCGGCTCTAATGCTTCTTCAAGCAGACCGTTCAGATCGTTTAGCGTCATACCCGGCAGTGGGCGAATATCCATGTGCAACTCGCAGCAGGCACAAATGCGGTTGGAGGCGTCGCCGCCGTTAATGCTGCCCAGGTTCAGCGT
>DFPL01000041.1:0-3277 GCA_002377245.1 Enterobacteriaceae bacterium UBA3516 | reverse complement strand
GCCATGCTGGTCTCTTCATCGGCCGTTGCCAGCACGTAAAGTGGTTTTTTCAGTTTCGTCACATCAACATCACGCAGCGCATCCAGGATGAAGGCGAAAAAGCCTTTCATGTCGGCGGTACCGAGACCGTAGAGCTTGTTGTCGTGTTCGGTGAGGGTGAAGGGATCGCGCGTCCAGCGGCCGTCATCAAACGGCACGGTATCGGTATGACCGGTTAATAACAGGCCACCAGCCCCCTCGCCAATGCTGGCCAGTAGATTAAACTTGTTACGCGTGCCGGGAACGGGTTGCACTTCCACCTTGAACCCAAGATCGCCAAACCATCCTGCCAGCAGATTGATTAAAGAAGCATTGCTTTGATCAAGAGCTTCTTCCGTTGCGCTGATGGACGGAGTGCCAATCAGGGCGCGGTAAATCTCGATAAATGGCGGCAAATTCATTTTCATTGTTGACATACCTGAGTTCGTGATAGTATCAATATTCATGCATTAATAGTGAATAAAAATACATTAATGTTGAGCGTAAAGGAACCCATTCGGCGCCTTTACAGAGCGACGTGGGACTGATGCCAAATCACTCCCTGGCAAACTTGACGCACTAAGAAGGTAGACTGCCCCGATGTTGAACACGTTAATTGTGGGTGCCAGCGGCTACGCCGGCGCAGAGCTAGTGACCTATGTAAATCGCCATCCTCATATGAACATAACCGCTTTGACGGTTTCAGCGCAAAGCAATGATGCAGGAAAATTAATCTCCGATTTACATCCGCAGTTGAAAGGTATTGTCGATCTGCCGTTGCAGCCCATGTCCGACATCAGCGAGTTCGTTGAGGGCGTGGATGTGGTATTCCTGGCCACCGCACATGAAGTGAGTCATGACCTGGCGCCGCAGTTTCTTGCCGCTGGCTGCGTGGTGTTTGATCTCTCTGGTGCGTTCCGCGTTAACGATCCCGCGTTTTATGAAAAATTCTATGGCTTCACTCATCAGCATCCTGACCTGCTCGCGCAGGCGGTGTACGGACTGGCGGAGTGGAGCACTGATGCGCTGAAAGAGGCGAATCTCATCGCGGTGCCGGGGTGCTACCCAACGGCGGCGCAGCTCTCCCTTAAACCGCTGATTGATGCGGGCGTGCTGGATCTCAACCAGTGGCCGGTCATTAATGCGACCAGCGGTGTGAGCGGTGCAGGGCGTAAAGCCGCGATTTCCAACAGTTTCTGCGAAGTTAGTCTGCAGCCGTATGGCGTGTTCAATCACCGTCATCATCCTGAAATTACGACTCACCTGGGCGCACCGGTAATTTTCACACCGCATCTGGGCAACTTCCCGCGTGGCATTCTGGAAACCATCACCTGCCGTCTGAAGCCTGGCGTGACGCACGCGGAAATTGCCGCGCTTTTCCAGCAAGCCTATGGCGACAAACCGCTGGTGCGGCTGTATGACAAAGGCGTTCCGGCATTGAAAAATGTGGTGGGTCTGCCGTTCTGTGATATTGGTTTTGCGGTGCAGGATGAACACCTGATTGTGGTCGCCACAGAAGATAACCTCTTGAAAGGGGCGGCTGCTCAGGCCATGCAATGTGCAAATATTCGTTTCGGCTATGCTGAAACCCAGTCTCTAATCTAATTAAGTGCAGGCGTGAAGATGAACCCATTAATTATTAAACTCGGTGGCGTACTGCTGGATAGTGAAGAAGCGCTGGAGCGTCTGTTTACCGCGCTGGTGAATTACCGTGAATCGCACGACCGCCCGCTGGTGATTGTGCACGGCGGTGGCTGCGTGGTGGATGAGCTCATGAAAAAGCTTAATCTGCCGGTCACTAAGAAAAACGGCCTGCGTGTGACGCCTGCCGATCAAATCGACATTATTACTGGCGCGCTGGCGGGCACGGCCAATAAAACCCTGCTGGCCTGGGCGAAAAAACACAAAATTGCCTCCGTTGGCCTGTTCCTTGGCGATGGTGATAGCGTGCAAGTCACCCAGTTGGATCAAGAGCTGGGCCATGTCGGTCAGGCCCTGCCGGGCTCACCGAAGCTGGTGAACGCTTTGCTGGACGGGGGCTTCCTGCCCGTTATCAGCTCCATTGGTGTGACTGACGATGGCCGCCTGATGAACGTCAATGCTGACCAGGCGGCGACGGCACTGGCGGCAACGCTGGGGGCGGATCTGATTCTGCTCTCCGACGTAAGCGGCATTCTGGATGGCAAGGGCCAACGTATTGCTGAAATGACCGCAGCGAAAGCGGAGCAGCTTATTGAGCAGGGGATTATCACCGACGGCATGATTGTGAAGGTGAACGCCGCACTGGATGCCGCGCGCGCCCTGAACCGTCCGGTGGATATCGCCTCCTGGCGCCACGCAGAGCAACTGCCTGCGCTGTTTAACGGTACGCCGATCGGCACGCGTATTCTCGCGTAAGCACAAACAACAGAATCTTAAGGCCGGACAGGCGCAGCGCCATCCGGCATAAATATCAGAACGAAACGAATTTAAGGAAGCATGTTATGGCACTTTGGGGCGGGCGTTTTACTCAGGCAGCGGATCAACGGTTCAAACAGTTCAATGACTCTTTGCGCTTTGACTATCGCCTGGCGGAGCAGGATATCGTTGGCTCTGTGGCCTGGTCCAAAGCACTGGTCACCGTGGGGGTGTTAACGCCGGAAGAGCAAACTCAGCTGGAAGGGGCACTCAACGTCCTGCTGGAAGAGGTTCAGGCGAATCCGCAGCAGATCCTCGAAAGTGATGCCGAAGATATTCATAGCTGGGTTGAAGGCAAGCTGATCGACAAAGTGGGTCAGTTGGGTAAAAAGCTGCACACCGGGCGTAGCCGTAACGATCAGGTGGCGACCGATCTTAAGCTGTGGTGCAAAGATACGGTAACAGAGCTGCTGGCCGCATGCCGTCAGCTGCAAAGCGCGCTGGTAGAAACCGCAGAAAATAACCAGGACGCGGTAATGCCGGGTTATACCCATTTGCAACGTGCCCAGCCGGTAACCTTTGCGCACTGGTGCCTGGCCTATGTAGAGATGCTGGCGCGTGACGAAAGCCGTTTGCAGGATACGCTGAAACGTCTGGACGTCAGCCCGCTGGGCTGCGGTGCGCTGGCAGGTACCGCCTATGAAATCGATCGTGAGCAGCTGGCTGGTTGGCTTGGCTTTGCATCCGCAACCCGCAACAGCCTGGACACCGTCTCTGACCGTGATCATGTGCTGGAACTGCTCTCGGATGCGTCTATTAGCATGGTCCACCTCTCTCGTTTCGCCGAAGACCTGATCTTCTT
>DFPL01000295.1 GCA_002377245.1 Enterobacteriaceae bacterium UBA3516 | reverse complement strand
AATCGGATATTTATCTTGCGCTGGGGATCTCCGGCCAGATCCAGCATATGGTTGGTGGAAACGGAGCCAGGACGATTATCGCTGTCAATAAAGATAAAAATGCCCCTATTTTTCAATACGCTGACTACGGACTGGTGGGCGACATCTACAAAGTCGTACCTGGGTTAACGGAATTATTAAAACGCTAACAATGATGCCGTCACTCAGGTGGCGGCCCAGGAGCAAAGCATGTCGGATGAAAAATTTGATGCCATCATCGTTGGAGCAGGCGTTGCAGGTTGTGTTGCTGCTTATGTGATGGCAAAAGCGGGCCTCGATATCCTGGTCATCGAACGTGGCGACACCGCGGGTAGCAAAAATATGACCGGCGGTCGGCTTTACGCTCACAGTCTGGAAAGCATTATGCCAGGGTTTGCACACTCGGCCCCAGTGGAGCGAAAAATAACCAAAGAGAAAATCTCTTTTCTGACCGCTGGTAGTGCGGTAACACTGGATTTTCATGCGCAACATACAGAGGCACACCCGGAGAGTGAATCATGGACAGTGCTGCGAAATGGATTCGACAGTTGGTTGATGGAGCAGGCAGAGAACGTCGGCGCGCAATTTATAACTGGCGTCAGAGTCGATTCATTAATTCAGGAAAACGGGCGAGTAACAGGCGTACAGGCTGGAGACGATATTCTTGAGGCCAATGTTGTAGTGTTGGCTGATGGCGTTAACTCAATGCTTGGACGCACCATTGGCATGGTGCAACAGTCCGACCCGCACCACTACGCAGTGGGAGTAAAAGAACTCATTTCGCTGCCGACAAAAACTATTCAGGACCGTTTTGGCGTAGCAGAGGATGAAGGCGCAGCCTGGCTTTTTGCGGGTTCACCTTCCGATGGCTTGATGGGTGGCGGTTTTCTTTATACCAATCGCGAATCAGTGTCGCTCGGGCTGGTCTGCGGTCTTGGTGGAATAGAAAACGCACGTAAATCTGTCCCGCAAATGTTGGAAGACTTCAAACAGCATCCCGTCGTTAAACCGCTCATCGAAGGTGGAACCTTACTGGAATATTCCGCTCACCTGGTGCCAGAAGGTGGCATCGCAATGCTACCGAAGCTGGTGGGTGATGGCGTACTGATTGTTGGTGATGCCGCGGGGATGTGCCTGAATCTTGGATATACCGTGCGTGGTATGGATCTGGCTATTGCAGCGGCAAATGCTGCGGCAGAAACGGTAATTGCAGCCAAAGAGATCAACAATTTTAGCCTGGTTCAGTTAGAAAAATATCAACAGAGGCTGGATCAAAGTTGCGTGATCCCGGCTATGCGGCATTACAAGAAAGTACCAGCGTTAATGGAGAATCCCCGTTTATTTGATCAATATCCCCAGATGGCTGCAGATATTATGGCCGATCTTTTCACGATAGATGGCGCGAAACCGACCCCACTTTGGTCGACCCTGCTGAAACGAAGTAAACAAGTCGGGCTGATGAATATCCTGAAAGATTGCATCACTGGAGGACGCGTATTATGAGTAAGGTGAATATCGACGTAAAACTGGGCGTAAATAGATTCCGAGTGGATGAAACACATCCGCATATCATTCTGGTTGCCAATCCCGATCGTGAGCAATTTCGTAAGTTAATTAATGCCTGCCCCGCAGGCTTATATCGTCAGGATGATGCCGGCAATATCCATTTCGATTATGCAGGCTGCCTTGAATGTGGCACATGCAGGGTACTGTGTGAAGGAACATTATTAGAAAAATGGGAATACCCTCTCGGAACATTTGGCGTTGAGTTCCGCTTCGGCTAATTCCCATCTCACTCTCATCGGCGAGCATAGCTCTCTGAATTTGGGGAGGACTTATGGCAATTCAGGAAAAAATTGACATCAGTGCAGTGCTCGATAATCAGCCTATCAGCCGGCAACAGTGGCTCATTGTTTTTCTGGGCTTCCTTGTACTGGGTATCGACGGCTTTGATGTCACATCAATCGGTTTTATTGCACCAGCCTTGATTGATGACTGGCAAATTTCTCGCCACATGCTCGGTCCGGTAATGATGAGTGGATTATTTGGTCTGGCAGGCGGCTCGCTGATTTCAGGGCCACTAGCCGATCGTTATGGGCGTAAGAAATTGATTATCAGCTCCGTGCTGTTTTTTGGTATTAGCAGCCTTTTGTCCGCCTGGTCATGGAACTTGCCCAGCCTGACCTTTTTTCGTTTTATTACCGGCTTGGGGCTGGGTGCCGCCATGCCCAATATCACTACGCTGGTGGCGGAATACGCCCCAAAAAAATATCGATCACGCCTTTCAACGGTCATTCACTGTGGTTTTAATACAGGCGCCGCTCTTGGGGGCTTACTTAGCCAACAATTGCTTGGCTCTTATGGCTGGCGCTCAGTATTAATTACGGGGGGCATACTCCCATTACTTCTGGCACTGATATTACTTCGCTATCTCCCTGAATCTATGCATTACCTGGTGCAACATGCCGAAAGAAAACAGGACCTCAGGTATTTACTCAATCGATTTGTCCCTGCTATCGCAGACGAAAAGACCCACTTTTTTACGACCGAGCGGAAAAAAACGCGTACCAGCAGGGCGAAATCGCTTCTTCATTCACCCTATACATTGGGGACATTTGCGCTATGGGTAACTCTTTTTGCCGGGCTGTTCTGCGTATATCTCTTATCCAGCTGGCTGCCGTTGATGATAAGAGACAGTGGTTTAACACTGTCGCAGGCCGTTCTGATGGGTTCGGTGTTCCAGCTTGGCGGAATGCTTGGCAATTTTTGTATCGGTATTGAAATGGATCGTTGGGGCAAACATAACGCCATCATTATGACTCTGACAGTTGGAGCT
>DFPL01000044.1 GCA_002377245.1 Enterobacteriaceae bacterium UBA3516 | reverse complement strand
GGCAAAAACGTACGCATCTCTCTGCCGTTGGATCGCCATCTCTCCTCAAGTGAAGCGACGTTCGGCCTTGACGAACCCGTGGTGAATCGCTTGATCTGCCTGTATCGCCAATCCGCGTCTAAAGAGATCGCCGAGAAGCTGCGGATTGCACCTGACAGTGAGGTGTGGTTTATGCAGCGTCTGCGTTTGGTGGGTGACATTCCGTTTGTTTTTGAACAGTCCTGGATGATCATGCAGCCTTTTGCCGATCTCAGTGAGGCGGATCTTAACCGCTCGAAATATGCCTACGTCAGCCGTAAAGGCTTCACCGTCGAGCGCTCGGAAAAGGAGATCCGCGCAGAGCTGCCGTCGCAAAATGTGCGCGATATGCTGGGGATTAACCGCGATGAACCCGTGCTCCACGCCACCTCCATCGCCTTTCTGCGCGATGATATCCCCTTTGAAGTCTCAGAGATTTATTATAACCAGCAGCACTATCGCTTTACCTTAACCGCTGCCCGCCCCTAAAACCGGCAACGTCTTAACTTTGTGATCGTTGCCGCGTTTTAAAATGAGTGGGCTAGACAACTATACATTCACCCTGGCTATACTCAGTCCCATGTTCAGCCAGTACCCAAAGGAAAATAACAATGAGTCGGACGGGTGAGTTTCTTCAGGATTTAGGAAAGGCATTGATGATGCCCATTTCCGTGATCGCAGCAGCGGGGATATTCCTCGGTCTGGCGGCAGCACTACAGAACCCGGCTATCGTCGGCGAAAGCATCATTCATGCGGAAGTGATGCAGCAGATTATTGGCTTTATTCGCAAAGTAGCGGGGGCGCTGTTTGGTAATCTGCCGTTACTGTTTGCCATTGCCGCGGCGATTGGGCTGGCGCGTGATGAAAAACCTACTGCGGCCCTGGCAGCCGTCATCGGTTTTATTACCTTCCACGTTGGCGTTAATTACAGTTTGCTGGCGCAAGGCTTAACACCGCAAACCACTTCGGTAGCTGCACTTATTGAGAAAGGTTATAGCCAGACCGAGGCGGTGATGTATTCCGCCGAGTTTGCCTCAACCTTAGGGATATTTTCCTATCAAATGAGCGTGCTCGGTGGGGTGATTTCTGGCCTGGTCACCGTCATTCTCCACAACCGTTTTTATACGATTAAACTCCCGGCGGCCATCGCCTATTTTGGTGGTCGCCGCTTTGTCCCGATTATTACCGTGATTGTTCTGCCGATTGTCGGCGTGCTGATGTCGCTGGTCTGGCCCTATATTGCTAACGCTATTATCCATCTTGGGCAATTTATTGGAGAGTCTGGTCCCTTTGGTACGTTCATTTATGCCTTCACTGAACGCATTCTTATTCCAACTGGCTTGCATCATATTCTGAATGAGACCGTGCGCTTTACCCCCGTCGGCGGCATGGTTCATGTGGATAATGAAAGTGTGATTGGTGCGCTCTCCATCTTCAATTATGCCCTCGCGCACCCAGGCGCGCTGGCAGACGATATCGTGCGTGAAGCGACCCGCTTCCTTGCGCAGGGGAAAATCCCGGTCATGATGTTCGGGCTGCCTGCTGCGGCGCTGGCCATCTACCGTTGTGCAAAGCCTGAACATAAACAACGGGTTAAGGCGCTGATGATGGCCGGTGCGCTTGCCTCCTTTACCACCGGCATCACCGAACCGCTGGAATTCAGCTTTATCTTTGTTTCGCCGCTGCTGTTTTTATTTCATGCAGTGATGTCCGGTCTCTCTTTTGCCAGCGCGCAATTGCTGGACGTGATGATCGGCAATATCCAGGGCGGGCTGATTGATTTTATTGTCTTCGGCGTGTTGGGCGGTGCAAAAACCCATTGGTGGTTTGATCTCCTGCTCGGGTGCATTTGGGCACCGGTTTATTACTTCGCCTTCAAATGGATAATTTTACGCACCAACGCCAGAACCCCAGGGCGCGAAGAAGAGGACATGGCTTCGCCGGTAGCGAATGAAACACCCGCAGGTGATGCTGCCACCGAGCAAATTATTGCGGGCCTTGGCGGTCGGGAAAATATTCAGAACGTTGACTGCTGCTTTACCCGACTGCGCGTGAAAATTAATGACATGCAAAAAGTTGATGAGAAACAGCTTAAGCAGAGCGGGGCCAGCGGTTTTGTCCGCGCGACGGAAAATGATATTCAGGTTATTTACGGCCCGCAGGTCGAAAGTATTGCCAGTGCCGTAAAACAGCATTTACTTGTTCAACAGACGCAATAAGAGAACAGATGATATGAAAACATTTAATATTGTATTAGTCGGTGGCGGTTCCACATGGACACCGGGATTATTAAAAGCCCTCTGCAAACTCAAAGAGCGTCTGCCATTAAAAAAACTGGTGATGTTCGATGTGAATGAAGAGCGCCAGGCCGTTATTGGCGAATATGCCAAAGTGCTTTTCCGCGAAGAGTATCCGGAGCTGGAATTTGTTTATACCGGGGATGAGAATGTGGCTTTCACCGATATGGATTTCATCTTCTGTCAGATGCGTACCGGCGGCTATGCGATGCGCGAGAAGGATGAAAAAATCCCGCTGAGCCTGGGCGTGATCGGCCAGGAAACCTGTGGCGCCGGTGGGTTTGCCTACGGTATGCGTTCCATTCGCGACATGATTGCATTAGTGGAAAAAGTGCGTGCGCGTTCGCCGCGAGCGTGGATCCTGAACTACACCAACCCGGCGGCGATTGTGGCCGATGCGTTGAATAAACGTTTTCCCGACGACGATCGCATCCTCAATATCTGCGATCAGCCGGTAAACCTGCTGCGCTCCTATGGGCGTTTGTTAAACCGAGACCCGGCAACGTTTGATCCGGTCTATTTCGGGCTTAACCACTTCGGCTGGTTTACCCACTTGTATGACGAGAATGGCCACGATCTGGCACCGGAGCTAAAAGCGTACATCGCGAAGAACGGCTTTATTCCGGCGGATGCCGAGCAGCGCGACCAGTCCTGGCTTGATACCTACGCCGCAGTGGCGGATATGCTGCGTGACTTCCCGGATTATCTGCCCAACACCTATCTGCAATATTATCTCTACCCGGAGTACAAGTTCTCCAAACTGGACCCGAACTTTACCCGCGCCAACGAGGTGATAAACGGTCGTGAAAAACGGGTATTTGATGAGTGCCGAACCGCGGTCGCCGAAGGAACCACCCGTAACGTCCATGTGGTGCACAATGATGCCCACGGCGACATGATTGTTGAGCTGGCGGAAGCTATCGCCTTCAATCTGAAGAAAAAGTTCATCGTGATGGTGCCAAATAACGGTCTGGTAGAGAATCTGGATGACGACGTAATGGTAGAGCTGACGGCGGAAGTGGGCAGCAACGGTCCGCGTCCATACGGGGTGGGGAAAATCCCGACCTTCTATAAAGGGATGATCGAGCAGCAGTTTGCCTACGAGCGCCTGACGGTGGAGGCCTGGTTTGAGGGGTCGTATACCAAAGCGTTACAGGCACTGACGCTGAACCGCACGATCATTGATGCGAAGAAGGCACGCAAGGTGTTGGATGCGTTGATTGAGGCGAACAGGGAGTATTGGCCGGAATTGAAATAGGATGCCCAACGCCAGGCGTTGCATTCTGGCAGAGAATCTTTTTGTTGTGTGGAATTGTTCCGTTCACTTTAGGTTTGGTGTTTCCGGGGTGCTTCTTCACACGTGAACGTGCAAGGGAAGCTCGCCGCCGCTTCCCATGCATCCCAGGCTCCCGGCTCCGAAAATCGCCGCTTCGCGGTCCATGACGCTTATGCCGTCTGACTTTCGGGTCGGGGACCAGCCTGCATCCCTGCAGGCTATCCCCTCCGCCCGCATCTCTGCGTGCGGCCCCGGTCAGCCGTCAACGCCTCATCGATTTTCAGCCGGACCAGCAAACCCTCGCTGCAAGATAGTGCATCAAAGAAGATTTTTTTGCTTTTAACCCTGCGCAAAGAGGGTCAGGTGTGGTGGGTCCGGCTGAAAATTGGCGACGTGTTTACGTAAGGCCGGGGGAACCCGCAGGGATGCGGGTTCAGGGCGTGAGTTACATGGATGTAACCTCTCGCCCGACCCGATAGCCTGAAGGAAAAAGCGGAGCGGACCGCTTCAGCGGCAATTTTCCTGGCCGGGAGCCTGGATTGTTAAGGAGGCGGCGGAGAGCCTCCTTAACACGTTCACGGGTAACGAGGCTTCAGAGGAACAATGAACTTAAAGTGAACGGAACAATACCACCGAGCGAAAATGCGCTTTCAGGTGTACAGAGCCATTCCATCGAGCAAACAGATTTCTTCTACACTAAGACTCCCCCCATTTTTTCGATCCCCTTTCCAGAACCAGAAAAAGCATTACCCCTGAAACGCAAAAAAGTGCCACAATAGTGTCTGTTTATACAGTGTTTCAGGTTTGCCGATGGCCCTCACCGCTGCGCTAAAAGCGCAAATTGCCGCCTGGTATAAGGCGTTGCAACAACAGATCCCGGATTTTATTCCTCGAGCCCCGCAGCGGCAGATGATTGCCGATGTGGCGAAAACGCTCGCCGGAGACGAAGGGCGGCATCTGGCGATCGAAGCGCCCACCGGCGTCGGTAAGACGCTCTCGTATCTGATTCCCGGCATTGCGATTGCCCGGGAAGAGCAGAAAACGCTGGTAGTCAGCACCGCTAACGTCGCCCTGCAGGATCAGATCTTCAGTAAAGATTTGCCCCTGCTGCGCAAAATCATCCCCGATTTACGCTTCACCGCCGCCTTTGGACGCGGACGTTATGTCTGCCCGCGTAATCTGGCCGCGTTGTCGAGTACCGATCCTACCCAACAGGATCTGCTGGCCTTTCTGGAAGATGAGCTGACGCCGAATAATCAGGAAGAGCAAAAGCTCTGTGCAAAGCTGAAAGGATCGCTGGATAGCTATAAATGGGACGGCCTTCGCGACCATACCGACCAGCCCATCAGCGACGATCTCTGGCGCCGTCTGAGCACGGACAAAGCCAGTTGTCTGAACCGCAACTGTCATTACTATCGCGAGTGCCCCTTCTTTGTGGCGCGTCGTGAAATTCAGGAAGCGGAGGTGGTTGTCGCGAACCATGCGCTGGTCATGGCCGCGCTGGAAAGTGAAGCGGTGCTCCCCGAGCCTAAAAATCTGCTGTTGGTGCTCGATGAAGGCCATCACCTGCCCGAGGTTGCCCGTGATGCGCTGGAGATGAGTGCCGAAATCACCGCGCCCTGGTTTCGCCTGCAGCTCGATCTGTTCAGCAAGCTGGTGGCGACCTGCCTTGAACAGTTCCGGCCGAAAACCACGCCGCCGCTGGCGAACCCGGAACGTTTCAATGCTCACAATGAAGAGCTTTACGAGCTTATCGCCTCGCTGAATACTATTCTGGATCTCTATCTTCCGGCGGGTCAGGAGGCGGAACATCGCTTTACCATGGGAGAACTGCCGGAAGAGGTGATGGTGATTTGCCAGCGGTTAGCCAAACTCACCGAGATGCTGCGTGGACTCGCGGAGCTGTTCCTTAACGATCTCAGCGAGAAAACGGGCACCCATGACATCGTGCGTCTGCACCGGGTACTGTTGCAAATGAACCGGGCGCTGGGCATGTTCGAGTCCCAGAGTAAGCTCTGGCGGCTGGCTTCTATGGCGCAGGCCTCAGGGGCACCGGTCTCAAAATGGGCGACGCGCGACGTGCGCGACGGCCAGATACACCTCTTCTTCCACTGCGTGGGGATCCGCGTCAGCGATCAGCTGGAAAAACTGCTCTGGCGCAGCGTGCCGCATATTGTTGTCACTTCCGCGACCCTGCGATCGCTGAATAGCTTTTCACGCCTGCAGGAGATGAGCGGTCTGAGAGAAAAAGCGGGCGATCGCTTTGTGGCGCTGGACTCGCCGTTCAATCACGTTGAGCAGGGCAAAATCCTCATCCCGCAGATGCGTCATGCGCCGCTGATGGAAAACGAAGCGGAACACCTCGCTGAAATGGCGGCTTACTTCCGTGAACAGGTGGAGAGTAAAGCGCATTCGGGCATGCTGGTCCTGTTCGCCAGCCAGCGAGCAATGCAGCTCTTTTTGACCTTCGTGACGGATTTACGCTTGCTCCTGCTGGTGCAGGGCGATCAACCGCGTTACCGACTGGTGGAACTGCACCGTAAACGCATTGACGAGGGTGAGCGCAGCGTACTGGTGGGTTTACAGTCCTTCGCTGAAGGGTTGGATCTCAAAGGCGATTACCTGACGCAAGTGCACATTCATAAAATCGCTTTTCCACCCATTGATAGCCCGGTGGTCATCACCGAAGGCGAGTGGTTAAAAAGCCTCAACCGTTACCCCTTTGAAGTGCAGAGCCTGCCAAGCGCCTCTTTTACATTGATACAACAGGTGGGGCGCTTAATCCGTAGCCACAGCTGCCGCGGCGAGGTGGTGATTTACGACAATCGCTTACTGAGCAAAAGCTACGGTAAACGCCTGCTCGACGCGCTGCCGGTTTTTCCTATTTCACAACCTGATGTACCAGACGTTGTAGTGAAGAAACCAAAGCAAAGCCGCCGTAAGCGCCGCTGAAAATGTGAGTCAGTGAGGAGTGTCGATGGATTACCGCAAAATCATTAAAGAGATTGGCCGGGGAAAAAACCACGCCCGCGATCTGGATTTTGACACCGCCCGTGGATTGTATTCCCGTATGTTGAGCGGCGATGTCCCGGATCTGGAACTGGGCGGCATCCTGCTGGCCCTGCGAATTAAGGGTGAAGGCGAAGCGGAAATGCTCGGCTTTTATGAAGCGATGCAGCAGCAGACTATCCGCCTGACGCCGCCTGTGACAAAACCAATGCCGATTGTCATTCCTACCTATAACGGCGCGCGGAAACAGGCGAACCTGACGCCACTGCTGGCAATCCTGCTCAATAAACTGGGGTTTCCGGTGCTCGTTCATGGGGTGAGCGTCGATCCTACCCGCGTGGTCAGTGAAACCATCTTCGCCATGCTCGGGATTGAGGCCACGCTCCATGCCGGTCAGGCACAGGCGAAACTTGAGGGTCACCAGCCGGTGTTTATGCCAGTCAGTGCGCTCTGCCCGCCACTGGAGAAACAGCTTTCACTACGCTGGGTTATGGGCGTGCGTAACAGTGCTCATACCCTGGCAAAACTGGCTACCCCGTTCGAGAAAGCGGCCGCCCTGCGTCTTTCCAGTGTCTCCCACCCCGAATATGTTGCACGAGTCGGTAAATTTTTTGCCGATATCGGTGGTCGTGGTCTGTTGATGCACGGCACGGAAGGGGAGGTGTATGCCAACCCGCAGCGCTGCCCGCAAATCAATTTGATTGATGCTGAGGGTTCACGCGTGCTCTTTGAACGTCAGGATGCCCAGGCGCAGGCGGTGTTACCGACAGCGAAGGATCCGGAAACGACAGCGCGCTGGATTGAGTACTGCCTGTCCGGGCGCGAACCCATACCGGAATCGCTGAAAATCCAGATGGCATGTTGCTTAGTGGCGACGGGGGAGTGCGAGTCTCTGGATATCGCCCTGACGCGCATTGCGCAAAGCTTCTGATCGAGAGGCAAAAAAAAGCCCGTCTCATCACTGGACGGGCCAAAAAAGGGTAACAACAACAGGGTCAATGAGGGGTGGAGCATCCGTCAGAGGGTAAGCTAACGGGGTAAATCAGTTTCGGTTACTTGTAGATAACCGCGGTGCCGCTCAGCTTGTTGCTGGTATTCGCGGAGGTGATGCTATAACCGGTTGCGCCAGCCGCAGCCGCTTTTTCAGCCAGTTGCGCTTCCAGACCGTCCAGCGTCGTTGCGCCGTCCGCAGAAACCACACCAATTTTGTTCATACCCTGCGCCTGTGCTGGGTTAATGGCTTGTGCCGCGAAGGCGCCAAAGGACAGGGTGGAAAGGGCAATAGCAGCTACAGCATATTTGATGGTTTTCATGGTTAATCTCTCGCAGGTTATTCTGTTTAGGGGACGATGTTCCGTCGATGTGATAAGTATCACAGTATTTAACGAGCAAGAAAATCTAAGAGAATTGACGACCTTGTTTAAAAAAATTGAACAATGAATAAGTCAATGAATTTAATGTGATTTATTTATGCGGTTTATGCATTTTGCCGTTGCGCTGCGTGGCGACACTTTTTTCGGCACAGATTGCTACTTTTTATTGCGGTAACTGTGCGCACAAACGAAACCGCTTGCGCTGAATTCAGAGGTAAAGAACAGTCAACGAAGCTGGCTATCTTTCGATCCTCTGCGATTATATCCTGCATGTGTAGAGTTATGTAAATCTTTCTGCTGCTGGCATTGCAGACAGAAACGCACGCCCGGTATTGCTTTGCGGCGTGCTTCTGGAATCGGCTCACCACACTCTGCACACTCCTTCAGGCTTTCTCCTTTCGGCAGGCCGTTACGCGCGCGTGCGACCGCATCTTCAATGGTGCTGTCGATCTGATCCTGTACTGCACCGTCATTTGCCCAACCGGAAGCCATCATCGTCACCTTATACGTTGATCATTCATAAGATGAATATTGCGTATATTTTGGTCATTTCAAGCGCCGGACGTAAAAAAGCCCGCAACCGGTGCGGGCTAGCGAAACGGCAAAGGGTTAGCGATCGTCCGGGCGACGCATGTCGAAGCGCTGGGCCTCGGTAATGGTGTAATAGGCTGTCGGGCCACCGGCACGCAAAATGGGTTGAGCTTTTGCCGTCTGGTAAATGCCGTTCTCCAGCAAAGATTCATCAATATGAATCGCAACGGCTTCACCCAGCACCAGCCAACTGTCCAGCGCTTCACCGTTGGCTTTGGTAAGCTGGATGCACTGTGACAAACGGCACTCAAAATGCACCGGGCTTTGTGTCACACGCGGTGCTTTAACCAGACGGCTGGCAAGCGGGGTCAGGTTGCCAAATGCAAACTCATCTTCCCCATGCGGCAGGGACGCTGAGGTCTCATTCATACGCTCGGCAAGCGGACGGGTGGCGAGGTTCCAGACAAATTCTTTTGTTTCAACGATATTGCGCACGCTGTCTTTCCAGCCGCTACTGGCGAAGCCAATAATCGGTGGGCGATAATTAAAGCAGTTAAAGAAGCTGTAGGGGGCCAGATTTTGCTGGCCGCTGCCGTTTACCGAGGAAATCCAGCCGATAGGGCGAGGGCCAATAATGGCATTCAGTGGGTCGTGCGGCAGGCCGTGGCCCTGAGCGGGTTCATAAAAATACATGGTGATTCCCTGAATGATGAGAGTTTCTTTAACCTCACTTATTTACCCTGCCGCCGTCAACGGGTATCTTACGCCGCTGCCAACAGGAGAATGCCATGAACGCCCAGAAGCCGGGTTTGCACCCACGTAACCGCCATCACAGCCGCTATGATCTCGACACGCTTTGCGAGAAGACCCCGTCATTGCGCGACTTTATTACGACTAACCCGGCGGGAGAACCCACGGTTAACTTTGCTGACCCTCAGGCAGTAAAAGCCCTTAACAAGGCGCTGTTGGCCCATTTCTATGGGGTTAACGAGTGGGATATTCCGGCGGGCTTTTTATGCCCGCCCGTTCCCGGTCGTGCGGACTATATTCACCATCTGGCAGACTTGCTGGCAGAGAATAACGACGGAACCGTGCCTTCACAGGCCAGCATTCTGGATGTCGGCACCGGCGCGAACTGTATCTATCCGCTGATTGGCGTTCACGAATATGGCTGGCGTTTTACCGGCAGTGAAGTGAGTCAGGAAGCGCTAACCAGTGCGCTGGCTATCGTTAACGCCAACCCTGGGCTGACCCGTGCCATTCGTCTGCGTCGTCAGAAAGATTCCACACTGATTCTGCCCGGCATTATTCATAAAAATGAGTTCTTTGATGCCACCCTCTGTAACCCTCCGTTCCATAACAGCGCCGAAGCCGCAGCAGAAGGCGGTGCGCGTAAGCGTCACAATCTGGGTCTGAGTAAAGACAGCGAAGCTAACTTTGGTGGCCAGCAGCAGGAATTGTGGTGTGAAGGCGGGGAAGTGGCGTTTATCAGTAAAATGATTGATGAAAGCAAACAGTTTGCCCGGCAGGTTATGTGGTTCAGTTCACTGGTTTCCCGTGGCGACAACCTGCCGCTGTTGTACCGTGCGTTAACCGAGGCCGGTGCTGTCAAAGTGGTGAAAAAAGAGATGGCGCAAGGGCAGAAACAGAGCCGTTTTATCGCCTGGACCTTCATGGATGACGCCCAACGCAAACGCTGGGCGAGCACCCGTTTTAAAGGATAAGGTTACAACGTCGGTTCCGCAGGCGGTTGCGGTAAGGTCACTGCCTGCTGCTGAGCACCTGGCGTGGGCAGCATTTGATAGGTTTGCACCGGCGGACGCACGTCTGCCAGGTCGAAATGCTTTTTCACCATGCTGTCGAGGGCAAAGCGCACCGACCACTGTTTCAACGGCAGCGTAGTAAAGGTCACACGGATCGTGAACGCCGTATTGGTGAGACCCACGATCCCCACGAAAGTGGGCTCGCCGATGATCAACCCGCGAATATCTTCCATTTCCATTAATTCTGCCACCGCATCGGCCAGGGCTTTTTTTGCCTTCTCCGCATCTTCATGACGATCAACATCATAGTTGGCGACGACCGAACCAATACCGCGAACAAAGTTGGCAAAAGTGGTTATCGATGACCAGGGAATGATGTGATAAGCCCCGGTATCCTGCCGTACGCCTACCGAGCGTATCGACATCCGCTCCACCGTCCCGGTTAATGGACCAATTGTTACCAGGTCGCCGGTATTCATGCCGTTTTCAAACTGGATGAAAATACCGGTGATGATATCTTTCACCAGGGTTTGCGAACCAAAGGAAATGGCTAACCCCAGCGCCCCGGCCCCCGCCAGCAATGGCGCGATATTCACACCAATCTCCGAGAGCACAATCATGATGGTGATGGTACTGATGACAACCGCCAGCGCGTTGCGGAATAACGTAAGCAACGTGCGGGTACGCGCACTGGGGAGCGGACGACCGTGCACATCGAGCGCCAGACGGTTTTCGATGAGGCTCGCCAGCAGCGTCCAGCCCACCGCCGAGAAGAAGAGGATAAGCGCAATGCGAATCAGGATATCGACCGCTTTTTCTCCCGCTCCGTAAGTCAGCCAGGACCAGAAATCGAACAAACCCCAGGCGCTCAGCAGCAACAGCACGGTGACGCAGACCACAAGGATGCGTGCAGCTTTTAATGCGGTGGAGAGCCAGCCGTTAAGGCGTTTTTGTAGCTCCGGGTAATTGCGCTGGGTTTCCACAGAGAGGGTGATGGTTTTGGTTATCCAGCGTGACAGCATACCGGAGAGGAAAGCGGCAATACTGAGGATAGCCAGACTGCTCACCGACGCGCCCATCATAAATTTCAGGCTGTTGCCGGGGTCGAACAGCGAGAAGAAGAACAGCACAATAAAATAGGCGCTGGCGAGCCAGTGCCACACGACGGCAAAGGCCCGTATAAACAAACTAAAGAAGGCCTGTGAACGATCGGCAAGGGTGTTGAGATTACGCTGTATGGCTTGTTTATTATGGAAAATCAGGTACAACGCCCAGATAGTGATAAAGAGCATGATGATGACATTCGCCAGCGCACCCACCTGAACGTTCACCTGATTAGAAATGATAGGCACAGCAACCAACAGTCCGTAACCGATCAGGCTGCTCAGCGCGCTCAGGCGCAGGTGCCAGTAGCGGGCTGTCTCATCGCTAATGCGAAAGGGGCGCAGCTCAGGGATCCGTGGGCAAAACACCAGCCGGAGAATGGCTTTGAAGAACTCAATCAGGGCAAACGCATTCAGGAACAAGCTTTGCTGAAAGGCAATGGTACGGTTGCCGTTATTGAGGTTTGCGCTGAGTACCTGTCCGACAAACAGCGTCAGCGCCAACAGCAGTAAATCGATAATGAACGCGCCGATAATCATCGACGGAAGCTGAAGCCAGTTATGCTTTTCACGATTTTTATGCCGTCCCCACTGACCCATTTTACGGTACAACGGCATCGCCGCCAGC
>DFPL01000081.1 GCA_002377245.1 Enterobacteriaceae bacterium UBA3516 | reverse complement strand
CTCGTCATAACCCGAAAGCACAGCGAAATCCTCACGGATTTTTTCAGTCGCCAGAATGATATTACGGGTATGCGACTGGCAATCGACCGTGTCTTTGATACCCGCAAAGTTGGGGAATTCTGCTGCCAGCGTTGCCACCAGTTCTGGCGTTAGATCGCAGCCAGTGCGTGCCGGGAAGTTATAGGCGAACCATTTGCCGCTCAACCGTTGCCCCAGGTGACGGAAATAACTTAACAACTGTGCCGGCGATTGTCCGTAGTAATAGGGCGGCAGCACCATCACAGCTTGATAGCCGGTGTGGAAGGCTTCATTTGCCATCCGCTCTACATCATTCATGCAGGTCGAGGAGACGTTCGCGACCAGGGTGCCGGCAGTCATGCCGCGTGCTTCACGAATCAGCATCAGGCGCTCGTCAAGCGTGAAAGAGGCAAACTCCCCGATGCTCCCCATCAGCAAGACCACATCAATTCTGGCATCGGTCAGGCGTGCAATATGCTGCCTCAGTCCGTTCAGATCGACTTTACCGTCGGGCGTCATGGGGGTAATGGACGGGCACCAGACGCCGAAAAATTCATTTTCAGTCTTCACGTCACTGTCTCCTTGAATGTGAAATAGCGTTTCAGTTATTCAATTAAGAGATAGCACGTCCCGGCGGAGGGCACGCGAACCGGTGTCTCATTTCTGCACGATTTTGCAGTAAAAAGTGTGGTGTAATACCCGAACAATTCTAGCGGCTGGGGGAAAAGATGCGGCATCCGGTTAATGTTTATACAGGGAAAATAAAGGATTATGTGGGCGGTAAGCCCAGTGCTATCGCTAAACTCCAGGTCGACGGGGAGTTAACCTTAACGGATCGTGGTCTGGTGGGGGATGAACAGGCGGAAAAGGTGATTCATGGCGGGCCGGACAGAGCGCTTTGCCATTATCCGCGAGAGCATTATGCTTTCTGGCGTCAAACGTTCCCTGACGACGAGGCGCTCTATTACGCCCCCGCCTTCGGTGAAAATCTGTCGACGGAAGGGCTGACGGAACGGAATGTTTTTATCGGTGATATTTTTCGCTGGGGAGAGGCCCTGATTCAGGTGACGCAGCCGCGATCGCCCTGCTATAAACTCAACTTTCACTTTAACGTCAGCGACATGGCGTCGCAAATGCAGGCCAGTGGGCGCGTAGGCTGGCTGTATCGGGTGATTGCGGGTGGAAAGGTGCCAGCTGACTCACCGCTGGAGCTGGTGTCTCGTACCAGCGATGTCAGCGTTCAGGACGCCGCGGCTATTGCCTGGCATATGCCGTTCGATGACGACCAGTACCGTCATTTGCTCTCTGCGGCCGGTCTCTCAGCAAGCTGGGCCAGAACGATGCAGAAGCGTCGTTTAAGTGGGGTTATCGAGGATAATTCGCGAAGATTGTGGGGAAAATAAACCCGACGTCCCTCTCCTTGCAGAGAGGGAAATCGGATCTTTATGCGCGTTTGTACAGCGGCAGCCAAATCGTTAAACGTAATCCCCCCAGCGGGCTGTCGTCGGCTTTCACCCAACCACGGTGCTGCTGAATGGCAGTTTCTACGATAGCCAGCCCCAGTCCCGTGCCCCCTGATTCGCGATCGCGCGCCTCGTCGGTACGGTAGAAAGGACGGAAAATCTGCTCTCTGTCTTCCGGGCTGACGCCAGGGCCATCGTCATCCACGTTGATGGTGATGCCCTCTTTGTCGACCGAGAAGTTCACTTCAATTTTGGTGTGTGAATAGCGCAGGGCGTTACGCACGATATTCTCCAGCGCACTTTCCAGCGCGTTGGGGTTACCGTACAGCGGCCACGGGCCTGGCGGGAAGTTCACCGTCAGCGTTTTGCCCACCTGCTCGGCTTCAAATGCGGCGTTATCCAGTACCTCATTCCACAGATGGTTCGCCTTCACGGTTTCGCTCACCAGCGCGGCTTTCTGCTGATTGCGCGACATCACCAAAAGATCGTTGATCATACTGTCGAGTCGCTGCGCTTCCGTTTCAATACGTTCCAGCTCTTTACTCTCACCACTGCGGCGACGCAGAAGGGCGGTACCCAACTGTAAGCGCGTGAGCGGTGTACGTAGCTCATGAGAGATGTCAGAAAGCAGACGCTGCTGTGACGTCATCATTCGCTCCAGCGCGGTGACCATCTGGTTAAAGCTGGCCCCGGCAGCAATGAACTCCTGTGGCCCGGCTTCCAGCTCCGGCCGCTGTCGTAAATTGCCTTGTGCCACTTCATCCGCCGCATTTTTCAACTTACGCGCTGGCCTTGCGAGGCTCCACGCCAGCCAGAGCAACAGCGGTGAGCTGATGAGCATGGTAACGATAAGCAGCAACAGCGGGCGGTCAAACAACAGGTTAATAAAGTCAGACTGAGAGTTGCTGGCAGGGCGGATAAGATAGAGCTGGTAATTATCTTCCCCGTCCCGGACGGAGAAGGGCCCTACCATCTCCACCCGACCATACTTTTTCTTTTGTGGGTGATCAGAGTTATCCGCCTGACCAATAAAATTGCGGATAATCTGCATTTCATTGCGTTCTGCGCCAATGACGCGGCCTTCGCTGGTGACCAGCAGCAGGCGTTGCCCCGGCGGAGCCCATTTATCGATAGCGCGGAATAATCTGCGCCACCACATCAGGTCATTAGGGGGATCGTTGACCAGTTCCGCCTCGACGTGCTGCTCAATCATCACGCCCTGACGCTGCTCGCTGTCGAGCAATTCCGTCATCTGGCGTGAATCCAGTTTTGGCACCATCAGGACCAGCATTAACACTAACGCCAGCGTCAGCCAGAAAATGGCGAAGATGCGGGCGGTCAAACTTCCTATCATGTAGCGGATACCATCAAATAGCCGCGGCCACGCAAGGTTTTAAACCACGGGTGACCGTCTTTGCGGTCCGGCAGTTTGCGGCGCAGGTTAGAGATATGCATGTCGATGGCGCGGTCAAACGGCGTCAGACGTTTACCCAGCACTTCCTGGCTTAAATGTTCGCGCGAGACAACCTGTCCCAGATGCTGTGCGAGCAGATAAAGCAGGGTGAATTCAGTGCCGGTGAGTTCAAGCGACTGACCATCGAAACTGGCTTCCTGGCGGCCTGGGTTGAGGCTAAGGCCATCCACTTCCAGCGTCGGTGAGCCGTTGTCGGTGTTCTGTTGCTGTTCGCTCCAGTGCGAGCGGCGCAAAATGGCGCGGATACGCGCGACCAGTTCGCGATCGTTAAACGGTTTCGGCAAATAGTCGTCCGCGCCCAGCTCAAGGCCGAGTACGCGATCCAGCTCGCTGCCGCGTGCCGTCAACATAATGACGGGTGTCTGGTGTGTCTGGCGTAGCTCTTTAAGGGTGTCGATACCATTTTTCTTCGGCATCATGACGTCGAGCAAAAGCAAATCGATGCTGTCATCAAGGAGGTTGAGCGCCTGCTCCCCATCATGGGCAACCTGCACATTAAAACCTTCCATGTCGAGCAGCTCTTTTAACAGGGATGTAAGCTCTCGGTCATCATCTACTAAAAGAATCTTATTCATTGTTTAAATACCTCCGAGGCAGAAATTACGTCATCAAGAGTCGCTAATCCATGACTTTACGTTGTTTTACACCCCCTGACGCATGTTTGCAGCCTGAATCGTAGACTGATTCTCGTTGATTCGCGACACATAAGATTTTGGGAGCAAATGATGCGCATTGTTACCGCTGCCGTCATGGCCTCAACACTGGCGCTCAGTACGGTTGGCCAGGCTGCTGAAGTCGTAACAGGCGATAACTGGCACCCGACTGATGGCATCGCGCAGCGTAACGGTCAGAACCATATGTTTGACGGCATAAATTTAACCGAGCATCAGCGTCAACAGTTGCGCGATTTGATGCAGCAGGCACGGCACGACCAGCCCCCTGTTAA
>DFPL01000163.1 GCA_002377245.1 Enterobacteriaceae bacterium UBA3516 | reverse complement strand
ACGAGGCGGCTGTCGACTTCCGGCTCCATTGCCAGTCCCGCCAGTTCATCTGGCGTAATAGGATCGACAAAGTTCGCGAACGCGTTTTTCAATACAACCGGCTTTTTCTGCCAGTATTTCTCTAAAAATTCAGGCCAGTTAAGGTTTAGTTGGTAAGCCATGTGGTCACACCCGTGGAAAGATAAGCGGCGGTGATTATGCGAGGGATCGGCAGAGGTTACTTTGTCGGGGGTCAAGGGAGGGGCGTGCGCTACACTCTATCCAACACGTTCAGCGTAACGGATAAGGAGAAGATCAATGCAGCCTGCTTTTAAATGGATCAACGAACCCACCCACTGGCACTCTGAAAACGGTGCACTCTCGGTGGTGACGGACGCGCGCACCGATTTCTGGCGTAAAACCTGGTACGGCTTCGAACGTTTTTCCGGCCATATCTACGCCACGGAGATCGCCGAAGATTTTACTTTTCAGGTCAAGGTGTGCGCAGATTTTAGCACCCTGTACGACCAGGCAGGCATTATGCTGGTGAAGGACGACCAGCACTGGCTGAAAGCGGGGATTGAATTTAATGATGGCGCGCCGGCTATCGGCAGCGTGCTCACTCTCTCTCATTCAGACTGGGCGACGGGCCTCTTTCAGGGTAATGCCCGCGAGTTCTGGCTGCGGCTGACGCGCAAAGGGGATGCCTTACGTCTGCAATATTCCGCCGATGGCAAACAGTGGCCGCTGCTTCGCCTCTGCCCGTTCCCGGAAGGGGCGGTACAGGTGGGCGTCATGTGCTGCACGCCGGAGCGCCAGGGTCTGGAAGTGACCTTCCTTGATATGTCGCTCACGCCGCCGCTCGAAAAGGATCTGCACGATTTGAGCTAAGCCGGGCTACCGTGGTGAATGTCATGCAACCGATGGTTTGATTTATTCACGAGAGTTATAGAACTCAGGCATATGAATAATTAAACCCATTTCATTCACCATATAAATAAATATTAATGTGATGTATGTCATCATATTATTCCTTTGGTTTGTTACCGTAACCATTCATTTATTCCCCGTCAGAATAATAACGTTTTTTGCTGATTTAATTCAGCGGATATTACACACGCAAAAACAAGGTGGTTGCCATGTCGTCATTAAAAAACATGATGGAAGAAATGGACATAAATATTCATACTTTGCAAAACTGTCTTAATAACACATTGAGAGTCAAACCCAAAGAAGGCCCCTGTACTGACGCTGTTAACAATCTGTTTTCAATGGATAAAACGGAATTAACGCTTAATGAAATTGAAACGCCCGCCCCTTTTCACTTTTATGACTACGTCGACATTGACATATTTTCCTGGCAGAGAGGCGCTGAAACGCTGCAACTCGATGTTTATGCTTCATTTAATATAGAACAATGCGAGATGCGATTTATCGCACACTTCCTCGACCAGCATACGCAGAAACACTATGCAGACGTTGAATTAAATGCCGCCACTCACGCCTCGGTATTTACCTCCTGCAATAATATTTCGCTTGCCGACACCTTAGGCAGTGTTGAAATGGATAACGTCGCGGTCATCGTTGAATGCAAAATTCTCGATTTCCTGGGCCGTACGACCCATTTGCTGATGCTGAAAAAGCTTGATATTTCAGAGGTGCTGTTCGCTGCGAATAACGTTGAGCTTTCCCCCCTCTACACCCATATCTATCCGAAAAAAGAACAGATTACCGTCGTCTTTGGTGATGCTATTACCGGGAAGCTGCCTGCCACCTATCACCACGACATGAATAACATCGTTATCTCTCTTCGCCGGGCGCCAGAGCAATCCGGCGACAGTGACTACGTTTGCAACTACAACAGCCGTGATTACTATCCGTATCTTGCTATTCCCGCGAAGGGCGTTATTCAGTTAGGCCGCAGTGTGCAAATTACTGCGGTGCGTAACCGCATGGCCCATCTCGAAAAGATCAGCAGCGGCGGTGTCGCCCCCATTACGGCACAGAAATTTGTCAGTGACATTATTGATAAAGGGACGCTGCAATTTGAGCTGCAAACCAACTGGGAAACGCTGTTAAAACAGACCGGGCAATTAGTGCCCCAGAGCTATAACTTCACGCTCAGTTTTGACGTCGATTACCAGCTCCCCGCCGGGAAGCCGCAGACGCTCAAATTTACCCTCTCCAGTAAGGCGATGGAACGCATCAGAAGCGGAGAACGCATTCAGGAACCGATGCTGCCGCTGAAAATTATGTGGGGCTGTTTAGCGGCAGATACGCGGGTGACGATGGCTGATGGTCAGACAAAACGCATCGCTGACATACGCATTGGCGACAAGGTGCTCAGCGGCAAAGAGAGTAAAGCCGCCACGGTGGAAAACATCTGGCGGGGCGTGGAAGAGAATCTCATCTGTATCGAAACAGAGAATGGCATGACCCTTAAAGCGACGGGCGAACACCCGGTGATCGTCCGCAAAGAGAGTGGAATGGGCTACAAACGCGCGCAATCACTGCTGCCAGGCGATCGCCTCTATTGCACCCACCTGACCGTCAGCGAGTGGACAGGCGCCAGGTTTGTCTATGTTACGCCATACAACGACATCGTTTATAACCTGTCACTTGATAATCCTGACGGCTTTTACGCGAATGGCATCCTTGTCGGCGACATGAACAATCAAAACGAGGGGGGGTTCTGAAATGAAATGCGCGACGTCATGGGCTGAATATCAGGCCGCTATTGCGGAGATAAAAACGCAGGATCGTAAGACCTGGTTCAGCCGGGATCAGGCTGCATTAACGCCCAAAGAGAAGAAATTAAATGACTACATGCAGGCAAAACGCCAGGAATTAATCGGCGAGCGTAAATACATTTACGATGCCTATTCACCTTCTTTAATGTTTCATTTGGCTAAGCAGGATATTGAGCATAATCACCTGTTTGATATTTTCAAGAAGATGCCGCAAGGCGGAAATTTGCATATTCATACCGGAGCCGCCTGGAACACCGAGGCGTTTACCGATATGCTCGCCATCGACCCGAATGTGTATGTTTTTTGGGACCCGGATGCCGGTATTCGCCCCGACTGGCCCAACGGTAAGCTCTTTTATTTAACTCAAAAACCGGCGCACAAAAAATTCTACAATTACCACGACATTGCTGAATTCGACTCCACGCCTTTTGTTGAATCAAAACGGATGCTCACCTTCATTGACCGCCGCGTTGATGATATTGAGTATATCTGGGATGGCTTTAACGATTACTTTATAGCCGTATCGTCGATCCTTAAAGTTCGCGCTGTCTACAAGAAATACTACGTTGCCGCCTTTAAGCATCAGTACCACGCGGGCAATGATTATATTGAAATTCGGGCAGGGGTTCCCGAATTAGTGGACAACAACGATGGCGAGATTGCCAGGGTTGCGCCACCTAAAATGCCGTACAACGCCACGCCGCCGGAAGCACTGACGCTGTTAAAAGAAGCCTGGCTTATTGCCAGAAACGAAGGCTGCCCGGATTTAACCGTCAAAGCCATTGTTGCCCCCAGTCGACGTACAGGTATTAGTCACGACGCAGATATCAAAGAAGCCGTTGAGATCCTGAAAAACATCCCAGCCTGGCAAGCGGCGTTAAGAAACGAGGATGGCAGTGAGTTTGTGATCGGCTTTGATCTAGTCAGTGAGGAGGATACCAACCACAAAACCGACGATTACGCGAAAGCCATTATCGAAGCCAATAGCGGCGTGGATTTCTATTTCCACGATGGTGAAAGCAACTGGGCGGATAACGACAACGTCCATTCGGCCTGGGCACTGGGTACTAAACGCATCGGTCATGGCATTAACCTGTACAACTTTCCCACGCTGATGAAAAAGATCCGCGACGAGAAAATCTGCCTCGAAATCTGCCCGGTAAGCAACCAGATGCTGCGCTACACCAAAGATCTACGCATCCATCCCATCGCGCAATTTATGCAGCAGGACGTGCAGTGCACGATTTGCTCTGACGATCCGCAGATCTTTGAAACCGCCGGGATGACCTGGGATCTGTGGGAGGGGTATCACGGTGCGATGATCGACCTGCGCGATATCA
>DFPL01000137.1 GCA_002377245.1 Enterobacteriaceae bacterium UBA3516 | reverse complement strand
CAGATATTCATCGCAATCGGCCACATCACCGAATGCACCAGCACGAATACCAGACTGATGTTGCCCAGACCAAACCACAGCAGTGCCAGCGGCAAAAGTGCGATAGCGGGGAGTGGGTTAAACATTGCCGTCAGGGTGCTAAGCAGGTCGCGGCCAAACTGGGTGGTGACCGCCAGCGCGCTCGTCCCCAGCGCCAGAACGCTACCTATCACATAACCTTTGAGCAGCGTGCTGAAAGAGTTGATGACCTTATGCGGAAGCTCACCGTTGCGCATATCCTCCACCAGCGCATGCAGCGTCTGCACGACGCCCGGCAGCATCAAATCGTTTTGTGCAATTCGCGCCCCCAGTTCCCATAGCGCCAGTACCAGTACTAAAATCAGTGATTTGCGCAACCACGTCTGGTTCCAGATACGCTGGCCTACTGGCAGCGGGGTTTCAACGGCGAGGTCGCGTAACGGGGGCAGCTCGCGCTCAAACTCAGGACGAATGTAGGGTGGCTGCGACATAGGCCCGCTCCTTTTTCTGCTCAGGACGCGGTTCAGTCGCCGTCGTCGGGAACAATAAATCATGAATGTGGCGGGCAGCGTGCTGAAACGCCTCGCTGCCGTAATCATCCAGCGAATACTGGTGGCAGTTCAGCTCGGCCCGTACCCGGCCCGGATGGGGTGAAAGCACCAGAATGCGGCTGCCGACTACCAGCGCCTCTTCAATAGAGTGGGTGACAAACAGCAGCGTAAAACGCTCTTCTTCCCACAGCGCCAGTAGCTCTTCCTGCATGGTGCGGCGAGTGAGCGCATCAAGCGCGGCAAAGGGCTCATCCATCAACAGAATGCGCGGTTTCATGGCCAGTGCACGGGCAATCGCCACGCGCTGTTTCATGCCACCAGAGAGCGTGTGCGGCATCACGTTGGCAAACTCGGTTAACCCGACTTTATGCAGAAAGTGCAAAGCCGTTTCGCGTGCTTCCGCTTTGTTCGCTTTGCGGCTCGCCAGCAGCGGAAACATGACGTTCTCCAGCACCGTCTTCCACGGAGGAAGCTGATCGAACTCCTGAAAGACCATCATGCGCTCTGGTCCGGGCGTACGAATCACCTGCCCTTCCAGCAGCATCTCGCCACTGTGCGGCGCAAGGAAGCCCCCTGCCGCTTTCAGCAGGCTGGATTTACCGCATCCCGATGGCCCCAGCAGAATGAAACGGTCCCCCGGCCAGACATCAAAGCTCACATCATGGGTGGCCCGTACCTGACGCTCACGGGTACGGTATTCAATATCAACGTTTCTGACCTGTAAAAGCGGCCTGTCGGTGGTTGCTTGTGCCATCAGTCTCTCCCGTATCACGGCCTAACTGCCTGGGTTTTCCCACGCTTCGCTAAAGAAGTAATCTTTCCAGGATGCGGCTTTGTTTTTCAACACGCCCAGCTCATGGAGTTTTTCGGCATACACACCGGTTCTTTCCGGGGAAATGGTGAAGCTGATTTCCGGATCGTTAACGATTTTTTGTACCAGCGGTAAAGGCAGCCGGGATTTCTCGACCCGAATATAGGTTTCAGCCGCCGCATTTTTATCTGCATTAATGATTTTTGCCGCTTCACCCAGGGCACGATAAAACGCTTTGTAGGTTTTTGGATTTTCATCGTGGAATTTCTGCGTGGTATAAAGCACGTTAAAGGTTGCCTGGCCGCCTAATACATCATAAGAACTCAATATTTTATGAACGTTGCTGTGTTCCAGCGCCTGATACTGGAAAGGCGGGCTGGAAAAATGGGTGCTTATTTCCGAACCGCCGGCAATTAATGCTGCGCTGGCATCAGGGTGGGGCAAGCTGACGCTTATTTTATCAAAACGTTTAAAATCGTTGTTGCCATATAGTTTGGCCGTTTCGATTTGCAATGTGCGTGACTGGAAACCGACCCCAGCAGCAGGCACCGCAATTCTGTCTTTATCGGTCAGATCTTTGATAGTTTTTACGTCAGGATTATTGCTTAAAAGATAGTTGGGCATTGAGCCTAATGAGGCAATGGCCTTCACGTTCTGTTTATCTTTGGTGCGGTCCCACAAGGTCAGCAGCGGCGGCACGCCTGCGGATGCCACGTCCAGCGCGCCGGAAAGCAGGGCTTCGTTCATGCCTGTTGCCCCCGAAATTGTGCGCCAGTCGACCTCAATATCGATCCCCTCTTTCTTGCCTTCTTTCTCAATAAGCTGCTGGTCACGCACCACATCAAGAATTAAATAACCAATACCAAACTGCTGTGCAATACTGATTTTCCCTTCTGCCAGTGCAGCCGTGCTGAGGCCGCTCAGCGCGACGGCAAGCATGGCGCTGGCAACCCTTTTCATTTTATTCATCTCATTATCCCAAAAGTATGCGGTCAATATGGGCAAAATGATTGGCTGCGCGGCACAGAAAAAGGAAATGATTTTATTCGCTATGCTTTGCTGAATATTCACTATGCATTCTTCTTTGCAGGCTTAATCAAAAACTGGCAAAGCAATATCAATTTTTATGGTTATGTGAAAAAAGCATCCTCGTTATAGTCCTCTAAGAGCCTATCCCACCAGGCGTAATTGTTGCAGGCAGTTTGAACACGGACAGCGCGGAGAAACCGGAGCGTACACGTAGTACGTGAGGAATTCGAGCACTGCCCCGGTTCAAACTGACAAATAAAATAGCCTAATGGGATAGGCTATAAATATCCTTTATTTTATTGAGATTAATGATGCCCTTATTATCCCACCAGCAATTACGCACCTTATTGGAGCAGCATCTTGTGCGTGTGAATACCCCGGCGGAAAGTGCGCGTCTGGTCGCTAACAATCTGGTCGAGGCTTCCCTGAAAGGCCATGACTCGCACGGCGTTACTCTACTGCCCCGCTATATTGATGCCATTCTGGCCGGAGACCTGAACCCCACTGCGCAACTGCGTGTAGTGCGTGATGCTGGCCCCTTGCTTGCGTTTAATGGTGAGCACGGATTCGGCCAGGTGTTGGGACAGAAGGCGATGGACGCAGGCATTGCGCGTGCACAGCAGTTTGGCGTGGCGGTTATCACGCTTGCCGACTCCCACCATCTCGGGCGCATCGGCGCCTGGGCGGAACAGGTGGCGGATGCCGGACTGGTGTCGATTCATTTTGCCAACGTGGCGGCACCGTCTGCGGTGTTGCCTTTTGATGGCCGGCATCCACGTCTGGGCACCAATCCCTTCTGCGTAGGCGTACCGGTTGCGGGGCGCAGGCCGGTGATTCTCGATTTCGCCACCAGCGCCATTGCCGGCAATAAGGCGCGTATAGCCTGGAACGAAGGCCGCCCTATTCCCGAAGGGTGCGCGGTGGATGCTGAGGGGTACCCCACCACGGAACCCCGCTGGTTAATGGAAGAACCACGTGGCGCACTGCTGGCCTTCGGCGGTCATAAAGGGGCCGGACTGTCGCTGATTTGCAGCCTGTTGGGGGCGGCGCTGAGCGGCGGCGAAACGGAGAGTCACCAGATTAAGCCACGGCCTGGGATCATCAATAATATGTTGTCGATAATTATCGACCCCACTCGCCTGGGGGCAGGAGAAGCGTATGCCCGCGAAGTGCTGGCGCAACTTGATTGGGTGCACCACGGACAAGAGGGTCGCGATGTGATGCTGCCCGGCGAGCCGGAAGCCCGCGCGTACGAGCAGCGCGTGGTAGAGGGAATTTATGTAGACGAAGTAAGCTGGCAACAGTTCGACGCGCTGACGCAGTGATGTCCGCTTGCCCCGGTTAATGCGCGCAGGCGGCCTGCAGTTTATCCAAAAAAGTGAACAATGCTGCGTTCATTTCGCTGTAATCATGCGCACGAAGCACTTCCGGGGTGTTAACAAAGCGGTAGTGCGCAGCACGGCTCAAATCCTTCTCTGAATGGGCGATAAGCTGTTCAACTACGTCTGGTGTGAGCTCCATATGACACTGGAATCCATAAACCCGTTCTGAGTAGGCCACAATCTGACGCGGACAACCTTCACTGAAGGCGATGATTTTCGCGTCAGCCGTAAGGCCGGGCATGTCGTTATGCCAGTGCCCCACTTCAAGCCCCTGCCCAAAATGTGCGAACAGTTCGTTTTTCTTTCCCGCGTCTGTCAGGGTAATGGCGAATTTACCTATCTCCTTCTCCGGGCTATGGGCAAACGGCGCGCCGAGCGCTTCGCCAACTAACTGCGCGCCTAAGCAAACCCCGATGACAGCTTTGCCGGCGTTGATTGCAGAAGCAATGACGGCCTGCTCTCCTTTTGCATCAAAATGCGCGCATTCCTCAACGGTAACAGCCGGATCCTGCGGCCCGCCCATAATGACTAACAGGTCAATGCCCTTGACCTCTTCTGGCAGTTTCTCACCGGCATAAACGCGGGAAAAAGTGACCTCATGCCCCCGCGTTCTTGCCCATGTTTCATACGCGCCTGGGGCTTCAAAACTTTCATGTACGATAAAGTGAACTCGCATTACGATAGGCTCCTGTCAATGTGATGTTGACTGCATCCCCTCCCGCCAGGCCATCTCCGGGGAGGTCGATTTCGCTATCATAAGGGCAGGAGCTAAATCTGAAATGCCAGGTAGTATAGATAAAGCGCCAAGGCATGATGACGCAACAGGTTGGTCAAGTACCGCTTTGCGCTATCAGCGCGGGGACACTGACCCGGAGCATCACCATATTGAAGGGCAATTGCTCTTTGCAACCAGGGGCGTAATGCTGGTTGAAACAGAGGGCCACCGCTGGGTCATCCCTCCCCAGCGTGCCTTGTGGCTACCGCCTCTTCACATCCACAGTTACACCCTGTTGTCACAAACAGACCTGCGGGCCGTTTATTTCAGCACCAGCCTGATGGCTGAATGTACAAACTTCACGAAGAGTGACCAGGTCCACGTCATCCACGCGACTGCCCTGGTGAAGGAGCTGATAGCCGGGTTATTCAGTGTGGAGTACAGCGGAGCGAATCAACGAAAAATGGCCTTGTTACTGCTGGAGATACTCAGTGAAGCGTCTCCTTTAGCGGCGGAGCTGCCGATGCCGAAAGATGAGCGCTTATTTTGTGCCGCCAGAGAGCTGCTGGTCGGCCATCGCTGGGAAGCCTCCCTCAGTGATTTGGCGTTTATTGCCTCTATGTCTGAGCGCACGTTTTCACGCCTGTTTATTAAGGATACGGGCTTTAGCTTCAGAAACTGGAAGCAAAGAGCCAGGATTTGCGCGTCATTGGATCTCCTCGCCAATGGGATCCCCATCAAGCAGGTGGCTTACCAGTTGGGTTTCTCATGCCCGGCTGCCTTTACCGCCGCTTTCCGTTCCATTCTGGGTTTAACGCCACGCCATTTTTTGCCGTCGTCCGCAGGCCTTATTACACCGGCCTCCTCTTAACGATGCGTGGCCTGCGGACGGGTTAGCGGGTGGTTATCCGGTTAACGGATATGCCGGTCAAGAAAGTCGCGAATGACCGGCTGAATCTCGTCACAATGCGTTTCCAGCGCAAAATGCCCGGTATCAAAAAAATGTACCTCTGCCTCAGGAATATCGCGCTTCCAGGCTTCCGCGCCCGCCGCCAGGAAAAACGGGTCATTTTTGCCCCATACGGCTAAAAACGGCGGTTGATGCTCACGGAAATAGCGCTGGAAGCGAGGATACATCTGCACGTTTGAGGCGTAATCCAGCAGCAGATCAAGCTGAATCTCCGCATTGCCTGGCCGCACTATCTGCATTCCTTCGAGCGTATAGCCATCAGGTGAAACCTGACTCTTCTCGGCGACACCTTCCAGATACTGCCATTTGATTGAGGCGGGCGTCGGAAATTCGCGCAGTGCGTGGCGGTTCTCCGGCGTCGGTTCGCGCCAGTATGCCTGGATAGGTGCCCAGGCGTCGGCCAGCCCCTCTTCATACGCATTGCCATTCTGGGAAATGATAGCGGTCACCCGTTCAGGATGCGCCAGCGCCAGACGCCAGCCGACGGGAGCGCCGTAGTCGTGGACCATCAGCGCATAGCTGTCGAGATCAAGCGCTTCGGTGAACTGGCCTATTGTCTCTGCAAGCTGGCTGAAGGTGTACGCATAGTCGCCTCTCTCTGGCGCTTTCGTAAACCCAAAAGCCGGTAAATCCGGCGCAATCAGATGATATCGATCGGCCAGTTGAGAAATAAGGTCACGAAACATGAATGATGAGCCTGCAAAGCCGTGAAGCATAAGCAGCGTGGGCGCTTGTGGGTCGCCTGCTTCCCGGTAGAAGACCTTAACATTGCCCGTTTGTTGGTAACGGTAATGAACCTTTGCTAAAGATGCCATAACAACCTCTGTAACCACTAAAATATGAAATTGAAGGTTACACATAAATCTGGTAACCTGTCAAAATCAATTTATGGGTTACGGAAAATTATGGATACCAGGCAAACAGCTCCTCAGCCTCTCTTTCTCGCAGATAACCTCGCACTGGATTTTATTAACACTGAATACGGGACAGGCGACGCAAAACAGGATTGTCTGGAGGACGATCGCAGTGTCATAGACTGGCTTATAACGGCAGGCGTTGCAGAAGCAGGCACGCCGGCGCCGCCCGGATTACACGCACAAGCGCGGCAGCTACGCAGCGCCGCCAGCGCGGTCGTGCATGCTGCGATGAACGCCGTTGCGGTTGACCTGGGTGTGATTAACCGGATTCTTGAGAAAGGGCATCCGCTGACGAGACTGCAATGGGACGAGGATGGGCAGCATTATCGTGTCGATACGCATTCCGTCAGCACCCGCCCCGAAAGCCTTCTCTGGCCCGTGGCCGATGCACTGGTGAAACTGGTCACCGGCAATAAATTTGAATTTGTGCGTCAGTGTGAAGCACACGACTGTGTTCTACTGTTCCACGACCTGAGCAAATCACATCGCCGCCGCTGGTGCAGTATGGCAACCTGTGGCAATCGGATGAAAGTGGCGGCCTTCAGAAACAGAACGAGATCGTAGCGATTCCCTTAATGAGACAGGCCTGAAATCACCGCGCATGCAGTGATGATGACGTAAAATGAGAAGGCATGCTGTCGATGACTTGACCAAGGAGAACGTCAGTTCTACCCTAATTCTATGAACAAAAATACCACTAACACCCGAGAAAAAATTCTCGAAACCGCCGAGCAACTTATCTACCAGAACGGTATTCATGGCACCGGCATGGATCTGCTGGTTAAGACATCAGGCGTGGCCCGTAAAAGTATTTATCGTTATTTCGCCAATAAAGACGAAGTGGCGGCCGCCGCGCTGGATGCGCGTGATATACGCTGGATGGAATGGTTCCGGGCAGAATGCGACAAGGCGGATACCCCGCAGGCGCGCATCCTGAATATCTTCACCGTGCTTAAAAGCTGGTTTGAGTCTGAGGGATATCGTGGCTGCGCGTTTATTAATACCGCGGGTGAAGTGAGCGACAGTAACGATCCTGTTCGCCTGATAGCCAAACGCCATAAACAGAAATTACTCGATTACACCCTTGAGCTTGCCGGGCAACTGAATATTGAGCACACTTTACCTCTTGCCAGAAAGTTGCTGATACTGGTGGAAGGCGCTATCACCATGTCATGTGTGATGGGGGATTACAGCGCCGCCGACGATGCCAGAGAGATGGCTAAACTGCTACTGGAACAGGCATCGTAATAGCAACATCGGCAAGCGTTTTACCTTTCCTTTCCGCAGAATCCCCAGGAGTAGAGCGCTTTGGGGATTCATTGCGTCGTCCAGACCCCATCACTATTTACCCTGCCATGTCAGTCATTATTGGTAGTCGTAAAGCCATAGCGTTATACCCTCAACCCTAACGCCCTTTTATTTTCCCCTACTCCTGTAAAACCTCCTCATGGCGCAACCGAACGCCATTGTTCGTTTTTTTATCCTCTTTTTAAACTGCTGCTTGATGAAGGTAGAACGATCGTTCTACCATGAATGCATGGACACGAAATCATACCTCTGGCCAAACGATTGTTAACGCAGTGGGGAGTCGATCGCCGGGTCGGATGAGACAGGCGAATGCCGCTCCGACCTTCGCGTAAGGGACGTTGTAGGGCAGTGGCTGAAATCGCATGTCTGAGTATCAAGAACCCGGTTTACGGGTGCACCTAACAACACAGGAGTCTTTAACATGTCCCATACAGAAATTCGTCCGCCGCTTCCTCCTTTCACCCGCGAATCGGCAATTGAGAAAGTGCGCCTCGCTGAAGATGGCTGGAACAGTCGCGATGCGCAGAAGGTATCGCTGGCCTACTCGCTGGACACCAAATGGCGTAACCGCGCTGAGTTCGCGACCAACCGTGAAGAAGCTGAAGGCTTCCTGGCGCGCAAGTGGAAAAAAGAATTTGAGTATCGCCTCATCAAAGAGTTGTGGGCGTTTACTGACAACCGTATTGCCGTTCGTTACGCCTATGAATGGCACGATGATTCCGGTAACTGGTTCCGTTCTTACGGCAATGAAAACTGGGAATTTGGTGAAGATGGCCTGATGCATCATCGCTATGCGTGCATCAATGACATGCCGATTAAAGAAAGCGAACGCAAGTTCCACTGGCCGTTGGGGCGCCGTCCGGATGACCATCCGGGTTTATCTGAGCTGGGCCTCTGAGTTTCCTGGTCTCTTCCTGTAAGCGTCTGGCGACTGTCCTGGCTGGATGCTTATCTCCTCCTTGTGATGCGAGACGTGCCCGTGAAAGCGAGGCAGCTTTCAGATGAGAGAAGAGAATCATTTCTATTAAGCAGCTGAAAAATATTATTTTTTAATCATATAAATAGCGCGCAATTTAATTGCAAGCAACTTTAATAAGGTGACATCATGACTATCAAATCTGCATTACTCTCTGCCGCGATGGCAGCCGTTTCACTCAACTGTTTTGCTGATGCATCTGCACCGGAACGTCATGTCCAGCAATTCCTGGATGCGCTGAACGGCAGTGGGGGAAAACCCATTGAGCAACTGTCTCCACAGGCTGCACGCCAGGTCTTGATCGATGCGCAGAAAGGCGCCACGCTGCCTGCGGCTGACGTCAGCAAAAAAACGATCAATGTTGACGGCCAGACGATAACGCTGAACATCGTTAAGCCGCATAACGCGCACGGGACCCTGCCCGTTTTCATGTTCTTTCATGGTGGCGGCTGGATTCTGGGCGATTTCCAGACGCACGAGCGCCTCGTGCGTGATCTGGTCAGTGAGTCCGGCGCAGCCGCGGTCTTTGTCAACTATACCCCCTCGCCAGAAGCGCATTTCCCTGTTGCGATAAATCAGGCGTATGCGGCTACCCGCTGGGTCGCTGAGCACGGCAGCGAAATTGGGGTTGATGGCAAACGTTTAGCACTGGTGGGTAACAGCGTGGGGGGAAATATGGTTGCTGCCGTAGCGCTACAGGCTAAACAACATCAATCCCCTGCGATTCGCTATGACGTCATGCTGTGGCCCGTCACGGACGCGAATTTCAGTACCGGTTCATATAACCAGTATCCAACCGGCTATTTCCTGTCACGAAACATGATGAAGTGGTTCTGGGATGCCTACACCACAAACGAGAGTGAGCGTAATAATGTTCTCGCCTCTCCGCTGCGCGCAACGCGTGAGCAATTGCAGGGCCTACCGCCTACTCTGATCCAGACCGCCGAATTTGACGTACTGCGTGATGAGGGAGAAGCGTTCGGCCGTAAGCTTGATGCCGCAGGCGTCGATGTGACGGTGACCCGTTATAACGGTTTGATTCATGATTTTGGCTTGCTCAATGCGCTGAGTGATGTTCCTGCGGTGCGGGCAGCCATCGGTCAGGCGGCGGGTCAACTGAAAGAGCATCTTAAATAACGCACGGGTGGCCGGTCGGGTCTACCGGCTGGCCGCCTTCTTCTATGCTCTACGATCTGCTGCTCCACGCTGGTGCGGAAATTTGCACCCTGCACAATTCGCGAACCTGTATCCGGCGATTCATGAAAATTTATGTGCAGAGTGCCCACTCTGTTGTGTTGCCCCTGCCCTGATATTTTTGGCATACCTCTTGCTATCTCTCTGACATCGCTCTTCGGATAGCCAATCAGAGGTTCCACCATGTCAAACAGCAATGATTTCCCGCTCGTCGAAGCCCCAGCCTCCGGGCGTAAAGGCGTATTTTCCATCTCCATGGTTCTGTTCAGCTTTACGTTTTTTACCGGCACGATGTTCGCAGGCGGCAAGCTGGGCGTCTCTTTTTCCATCGTTAACCTGTTGTGGATTGCGGTTATCGGTAACTTTCTGCTGGCTCTGTACGCCGCCTCGCTTGGCTGGATTGCCGCGCGCAGCGGGCTGAACACCGTGCTGATGGGGCGCTTTTGCTTCGGCGAAATCGGCAGCAAGCTCGCTGATTTTATTCTCGGCTTCGCAGAACTGGGCTGGTACGCCTGGGGGACGGCGACGGTCGCCATCTCGCTGGTCAAAATTCTCGCCCTGCCCGAGGCAATGACGGTTCCGCTGATGATCCTGTTCGGCATCCTGTTCTGCGTCACCGCGCTGGTGGGCTACAAGGGGCTGGATGCGCTGTCGCGCGTGTCGGTGCCGCTGATGTTTATTCTGCTGGTGGTCTCGATGTACCTTGCCGCCCATCACGCTGGCGGCTGGCAGGCGATGACCAAAATCGAACCGGGTGAAACCATGACCTGGTCGGCGGCCATCACCATGGTCTTCGGTACATTTGCCAGCGGCGCGACCCAGGCGACCAACTGGACGCGGCTCGCCAACTCCAGCCGCACCGCCATCATCGCCAGCATGAGCAGCTTCCTTATCGGCAACGGGCTAATGATTGTTGCCGGCGCCTGGTGCGCTATCGTCTACCAGCAGGCTGATATCGTGGAAGTGCTGATTTTGCAGGGGCTGTCGGTCGCCGCAGTGGTGATGCTGTGCCTCAATCTGCTGACCATTCAGGGGCCGACGATTTATAACGTCTCTGCCGCCGCCTGCCACCTGCTGCGCAGCGAGCGTCGCCGCACCCTGACCGTGGTCGCCGCTGGCGTTGGCATTCTGCTGGCCATCGGCGGTATGTATGAAATGCTGATTCCTTTCCTCGTACTGCTGGGCAGCATCATCCCGCCCATCGGCGGCGTGATCCTCGCCGACTACTGGTTTTATCGCGGTGGCCGCTACCCACTGCTGCACACCGTCCGTTTGCCGCGCTTTAACTGGCTGGGGCTTGGCGCCTACGCCGTGGGTGCCGTGATGGCGTACCTGTCGCCGTGGGTAGCCCCGCTGGTGGGGATTTCCGTTTCTGCGCTGGTGTATATCGCCCTGACCCGTCTCGGCAAACGCCAGCCCGCCGCTGATTCGGCCATGGAGCAGTAGCCGTGAGTCTGACGGTCAGCGAAATCCTCGCCCTTGAGGAACTCTCCGCCCTGCGCCTGCGCGCCGGTCAACAGGGACTCCAGTTGGCGGTTCGCTGGTACTACGTGGCGGAAAATGAAAATATCGCCGAGTGGATCATGGGCGGGGAGCTGGTGTTTATCACCGGCATCAATCATCCTCGCGATGAAGACAACCTTACCCATTTGCTGATGGAGGGCAAGCAGCGCGGGATTGCCGGCATGGTGATCCTCACCGGTGACGCCTACATCCAGACGATCCCGCCGCGCCTGATCGCGCTCGCCGACGAGCTGGGTATTCCGCTGATAGAACAGCCCTATCTGCTGAAAATGGTGCTCGTGACCGAACGCATCGGTACCGCACTGGTGCGCAGCGAAAACGCCCTGCAATCGCAGCGCGATATCTTGTTACAGCTGTTAACCGGGGACTATCCCGACCTGCAAATCCTGCATCAACGCGCCATCCATCAGCAGCTGGATTTTACCCGCCCGCTGCGACTGGCGGCGCTGCGCCTGGAAGGGATAGAGCGCCTGTTCCGCCAGTTTCCACCGGAGCAGGCCGAAGCCTGGCTCCAGCAGGCCCGACGCACCGTGCGCCAGAGCCTGCAGCAGCAGCTCAATCAGCAGGGCAATCCTTTTCCGGTGGTCGAGCGCAGCAATATGTTTCTTTTCCTGCTGCCGGATGAAGAAGGCGAGTTTTATCAGCAGAAAACGTGGCTTCAGACGTGGTTGTTGGCGCAGGCGGAAGGCGGGCTGTCAATGCTGTGTGGCCTGTCGGCACCGGTGCAGCAGCTACAGGCGTATCCGCGCGCGCTGTCGCAGGCGCGTCAGGCACTGGATCTTAGCGATAATCTGCGCCCGGCCCAACGCATCAGCGACTATCAACAACTGGGCTTTATCAAACTGCTCTCCGCCGTCGGCGACCCTGGGCTACTGAGCGATTTTATGCACGACACCCTCGGCTGCCTGATCGAACCGGATCGCAAAAGCCCGTGGCTGCTAATGGAGACGCTGGAAACGCTGCTTCAGGAGAACGGTAACGTGGTCCGGGCCGCCGAACGACTGGGGATTCACCGCAACACGCTGCATCAGCGTATCCAGCGCATTGAAAAGCTGACCCGCTCTCCGGTCAGCCATCCGCAATTTCATCTCAACGCCTCGGTCGCCCTGGCTATCTGGCGTATGTCGCAAAACCATTTACGGGAACAACCATGAAAATTATTAACGCGCGCCTGCGCCATCAAGAATCGCTTTATACCCTCGACTTACAGGACGGCCTGATCAACAGCATCACCCCACAGGCCGCCGCGCTGGCGGCTGACGCCAACGACATGGATGCCCGGCAAAAGCTAGTTATCCCGCCGTTCGTCGAGCCGCATATCCACCTCGATGCCACCCTGACGGCGGGCGAGCCGGAGTGGAATATGAGCGGTACCCTGTTTGAGGGCATCGCCCGTTGGGGCCAGCGTAAAGCGAGCGTTACCGTGGAAGATACGCGCCAGCGAGCGCTGAAAACCATCGGTATGCTGCGCGACAACGGCGTACAGCACGTGCGCACCCACATTGATGTTACCGACCCTTCCCTGACGGCCCTTGAAGCGATGCTGACGGTGAAGAAAGAAGCGGCTCATCTTATTGACCTGCAGATCGTCGCCTTCCCGCAGGAGGGCATTGAGTCCTTCCCCGGCGGACGCGAGCTGATGACCCGCGCCATTGAGATGGGCGCCGACGTGGTGGGCGGCATTCCTCACTACGAAAATACCCGCGATAAGGGCGTCAGTTCGCTGGTTTTTCTGATGGATCTGGCCCAGCGTCACGGCTGCCTGGTGGACGTGCACTGCGATGAAACCGATGACCCGCAGTCGCGCTTTCTGGAAGTGCTGGCGGAAGAGGCCAGGGTGCGCGGCATGGGCGCGCAGGTTACCGCCAGCCATACCTGCGCGATGGGGTCTTACGATAATGCCTACTGCTCGAAGCTGTTCCGCCTGCTCAAAGCATCGGGCATCAATTTTATCTCCTGCCCGACCGAAAGCATTCACCTGCAGGGGCGCTTTGACAGCTGGCCGAAACGCCGTGGTGTGACGCGGGTGGCGGAGCTGGACCGCGCCGGGATCAACGTCTGCTTTGCTCAGGACTCCATTCAGGACCCGTGGTACCCGCTGGGCAACGGCAACATCATGCGCATCCTCGATGCCGGGCTGCATATCTGCCATATGCTGGGCTATGAAGATTTGCAGCGCTGCCTCGATCTGATAACCGACAACAGCGCCCGCGCGATGTGCCTCGGCGATAACTACGGGATCGCCGAAGGACGCCCGGCGAACCTGATTATCCTTGATGCGGAAGATGACTATGATGCGGTGTGCCGCCAGGCCAAAGTGCTGACCTCCATTCGTCACGGCAAGGTTATTTTGCAGCGCCAGCCGGAACAGATTCACTATTCAAATTGATGTTTCATGCGCCCGGCGGACCAGACTGCCGGGCGACATTCCCCCGCTCTGCCCTGGAGGAACTGCCGACCATGGTAAAAAAGGGAATTAAAATCGCCAGTTCAGGCTGACGACAAAAACCGAGGGTAAAATAATCCCTGCCTCGACGCCAAAATAATGAGTGAAATTATATTGTGCCGCGTGATAAATATAGGGTGCGAAGCCTACCCGCGTTATTTTTTTGAAAGAGTGATAAATGCCTTCATTCCCGCACTGGCTAAATTCATCAAAAAAGAATTCACCGGTATAGCCATATATTCCCTTATAAACAATATTGCCCTGTTCGGCCCAGTCTTTTCTGACGCCCAGAGAAAGGCAGCGGTGCCCGTAACTGTTGCGCATTGTGCCAACGAGCAGGCTGTAATCGGAGTTGTCAGAGAGCCTCTTCTCAACGGAATAAAACTCATTATCAAATTTCTCCGTATAAAGGCCATGGTTACCAATCAAGTGATAGACAAAGGAGCCGGTATTAAAGGAAAGGGTTTCGGCAGCCGGGGCAAAAGAAATCATCAGGGCGGAAGCTGCGGCAAGCATGCAAAAATTCTGGCGTAAAGGCATTCTAAAATGAAATCTTGTCTTGAAGAAACATTGGCAGAGGATAGCATTATTATATTCCCTTTATCCAGTTTCAGCGTCAGGTGTAATTTTTGAAAAACAGAAATAAATCATGATTGTCAGCGACTTATTCTTAACATGAAAGCTGCATGTGGCTGTAGAGAATAAGACATATCTCAACCAATCAGGCAGAGCGAGTATTTAAATATACCCGCTTAAGTAGCAGACTAAATATAATCACACTAATTTTTAGCTATTCTCCACTCAGATTCTTATGATGAACAGTCATGTTGCATAACCCTGTTTAGTCGCAAAAGCGAATGGCGTGCAGTGTCTCATTCAGATACGGTATTGACTTGCGCTCATCACTGCATTGTGATTTTATATGCACAAATAATGCATAAAAAAACAAAAGGAAGAGGTTCACATGTCCGTAAAGTCCTCCGTTCAGGCGCAATTTGAAGCCTATAATGCGCATGATATTGAAGCCTTCATGTCTTGTTTTTCAGATGAGTTTAAAGGTTATCGGATGCCAACCGAAACGCCTTCTACCATAGGAAAAGCATCACTACGCGAATTCTACGTTAACCATCGCTTTAACAACCCAGCACTTAAAGCTGAGTTAATTTCCAGAATTGTTCTGGGTAATAAGGTTTTCGATCACGAGTTGATTCACGGCTTGTCTCCTGAGCCTCTGGAAACGGTGGCTGTTTTTGAAGTAAAAGATAACCTGATTTCGACAGCATGGTTTTATTTGCCATAGTTAAACGTTCACCCATCCTTAATAAGCCCCAGCCTGAGAGATACTGCACGCTGGGGATGAACAGACGGAATACGTATAAGGAACGTAATTGATGACACTCCCCACGCTCGAAACAGAACGCCTGGTACTTAAACCGCTGATCGCAGAAGATGCCATTCAGATTCAAAAGCGCTATCCGCACTGGGAGATTGTTCGCTACATGGTCGCCTCGGTACCCTGGCCCTACCCGGATAACGGTGCTGAGCATTACGTCAATAACGTTGCTCTGCCTGATATGGCAAAAGGCATTGCCTGGTTTTGGACAATAAGACGTCGTGAAAAGCCTGACGATCTCATGGGTCTGATTTGCCTTTATGATGTAGAAGATAATAACCGCGGATTCTGGCTGGCGCCTGAGTATCAGGGGCAGGGCTACATGCGTGAGGCGAGTATTGCTGCAACCGATTTCTGGTTTAATACCTTAAATAAACCGGTATTGCGAGCGCCAAAAGCAGCCATTAATACCCGATCCCAGCGTATTTCTGCCAGTAGCGGTATGCGGCTTATCAGAACGGAAAAGAAAGAATATGTCAGCGGCCTGCTTGATTCCGAACTGTGGGAAATTACCCGCGAAGAGTGGAATGCGCGTCATTTGGGCTAAGCGTCTCTGAGCGATGTCTGGATCGAGCACAGGATGATGTGAAACCCGCCGGGAGCAGATATTTCATCAACGCTCTATTATTGTCATCAGCGTTTATGACAGGAAATGGCTTGAGCTGATTCTTCGTGATAACGTCACGGAAATCACCCGCTCAGGTGTTTTACCGTCAGCAACAGGCTACCTTACTCAATCGAGTCGAACGGGTTTTGCTTTGAGGATTCCGCTATGTCCCCTTTTCATCAACTTACCGCCACGCGTCTGGATGGCAAGCTTATCCCTATGGCCGACTACGCCGGTAAGGTGATTCTGGTCGTGAATACCGCCAGCCACTGCGGCTTTACGCCACAGTACGGCGGCCTTGAAGCGCTTTATAAGAAGTATGCCGCTCAGGGCCTGGTGGTGCTGGGTTTCCCCTGCAACCAGTTCGGTAAGCAGGAACCCGGCGGCGCGGATGAAATCGCGCAGACCTGTCACATTAATTATGGTGTGAGCTTCCCGATGTTCGAAAAAGTTGAGGTCAACGGAACCGCAGCACATCCGCTGTTTCGTTATCTGAAAAGCGAATTGCCCGGCCTGCTGGGTGGTCGAATCATGTGGAACTTCACAAAGTTTCTGATCGGACGCGACGGTAAACCGCTCACGCGTTTTGCCCCCTTCACTCCCCCGGAGAAGATGGAATCCGCAATCCTTGCCGCACTTGAAGCCGACGTGTTTCGTTAAGTCGAACGCCTCAGTGTTAACGCGTGGCCGAAAACGCATGAGTCGCATCCGCTTTTACCGTCCTACCTTGTGCTGAGCGCAAGTTTCGCCGCGAAGCATAAAAACAAGCCGCCCGTGGCTCTGTCCATTACCTTGATAACGCTGCTTTTCTTAAGTATGGCAGAGGCGAAATGCGTGGACAGAATGAGCGTGCCTGACCAGATTGTCCCGATGGCCACGTGAATGCTGACCAGGATAAAGGTCCAGATGAGGGGGGAGTGTCCGGCAGGTATAAACTGCGGCAAAAATGAGACGTAGAAAATGCCCATTTTGGGATTAAGCACATTTCCCATCATGCCCCTGATAAACCAGTTGCCCTGCCCCGCTATATCGCCCTCCCCCTGGCTAAACGAGGAACGGGGGCGCATCAGCAGTTGTAAACCCAGCCAGCTCAGCCAGGCAGCGCCGCAGACTTTGAGCACCGTATACGCCAGCTCAGAGACTGCCAGCAGAGCACCCAGCCCCAGCGCCACCAGCGCGCCCCATATGAAGCAGCCCACATCAATGCCCAGCGCCGCCTGAAAAGCCTTTTTCCCACCTTCAGCGCAGGCGGTTCGAAGAATGAGGGCAGTATCCAGGCCGGGCGTGAGAGTAAGCAGAAGTGCAGCAAAAGAGAAAGCGAGAAGGGAATCGGTTACAGACATTTTCTTTATCCGAAAGCGTGGATGTTACTGACTTAACCTTTGCCTTTCAAGCCTGGCGAAAAACAGGGGCGCCAGGGAGATAAGAAAACGCTGCAGAAGTCCGGCCGGTTTTATTATCAACTGCCGCATTTTGTAACGTTGCATTTTATTCAAACATCTCTGGCACAGAACGCGAATCTTTCCATGATTAAAACCCGGAGAGCCTTTCTACAATCCAGTCAATGAACAGACGCAAACGTGCATTCAACTGCTTAGTAGGAGGATAAATAATGGAAACCGGGAAGGAGGTGTTGGTTGCGTCTTCAAGTATAGAAACGAGTTCACCGGATTCAATAAAGCGCTTTGCTACGGAAGCATGGGTCTGCCCGATGCCACTACCCTGTACAAGCAGATTAATCAGAGCAGCGCTGTCATTAGTGGCTATGTCGAAGTTAAGCACCTGCTGTTCACCTGTACGATGACGAAAACGAAGAGGCCAGGCTTCTCCTGTGGCAGCGCTAAAGTAACCCACCACTTGATGCCCATTTTCAAGATCGCTAACGCGGGAGGGGGTTCCAAAACGCTCAAGATAGTCAGGACTCGCACAGGTCACTAAACGATCCTTATATAATGTTCTGCCTATCAAAGATGAATCCGCCAGCTCGCCTGCACGAATGACGCAGTCCACCCCTTCTTCAATGAGGTTAACTGGCCTATCGCCAATGCCAAGCGCTAGCTGAATATGTGGATAGCGTTCGCGAAATTCATCAAGAACCGGTATCAACACAAAATTGGCAAGTGAGGAGTGAAGATCTATGCGTAATCGTCCTTTAGCCGCTGCTCCTCGGTCGCGCATAGCCGCTTCAGTCTCATCCAGCTTCGCAACGAGTTTGCTGATTCTCTGATAATACTCAGCGCCCTCGGCGGTCAACGTAACGGTGCGCGTGGTACGTTGTACAAGTTTGATGCCAAGGTGTTCTTCTAGCTCTTTGAGAAATTTACTGACCGTAGAGCGCGGTAATGCGAGGTGTGCGGCGGCCCTGGTGAATGAGCGCGTTTCAACGATGCGCTGGAATATACGTATTGAAAGTAGATGATCCATTCATTAATTCTAACCCAGGCTAATGGATTGTGCACACATATGAAAACTGAAGTCGCAAATTCAGGGATTATCAATACTGATAGTCTCGCTATTCTGCAGTCATCTTATTTGTAAGAGGACAACGACATCCTGACCGCCAGCCAAACCGATCACCGCGCATTGCTTCAAGAACGATATGGGGCAGCACAGCAGAAGCGTGACAACATTAACTGGACGCCGGAAGTCGAAACCCTTCTTCGCCATAAGTCTGTCAGAACGTTCTTGCCTGATTCGCTGCCTGATGGTTCTCTGGAGACAATGATCGCGGCAGCTCAGTCTGCCTCAAACTCTTCAGCCCTTAATCAGTGGAGCGTTGTTGCCGTTACGGATGCTGAGCTTAAACAGCAAATTTCAGACAAGGTTGCTCGTTCGGTACCGGTGGCTAGAATCCCCTGGATTGAAGAAGCCCCCGCATTGCTCCTTTGGGTAGGTGATTTGTCACGCGGAGCCGAAATCACTAAAGAAGCAGGAGAAGTCCCGTTTGTATTTGATTACCTTGATTCAATGCTGATGGCTTCAATTGACGCCTCTCTTGCCGCTCAGAATGCAGCAGTTGCGGCGGAATCGATGGGGTTAGGCATCGTTTATCTTGGAGTAATGCGCAATATTGCCAGAGATATTGCTGAGATGATCAATTTGCCTCCACACAGCTTTGTCACCTTTGGTATGGCTGTAGGGCGACCAGATACAAGCAGAACCAGCGGTATTCGTCCACGCCCTGCACAGCCGATGGTCCTGCATCACAATCAGTATGAACAGGGGCGATATCGCGACTATCTTGATGATTATGAGAATGCCTATAAGGCTTTTCGTAACAGTCAAAATATGAGCACTAAAACCTGGGTTGGAGCGGTGATCGAATCAGCAACCAGCATTGATTATATGGGAGGACGTGAACAGCTGCGTGAAACGCTTACAGAGCGAGGTTTCAAATTGAAGTAGAACTCATGACACTCCTTCCAAAATGGAAGAGAGCCGTTAGCGCTCTTCGCCGATGTCCTCTCAAAACGCGGCTGCACTTTATTCCTGCAATTTTTTTCTGACTGGCCATCCTGGGATGGCCGTCGGGCTAACGTTTAAACCTGTGTCATGCCGCCATCCACACAAATCTCAGCACCTGCAATATAGCGACTCTCATCGCTTGCGAGGAAAAAGGCAGCGTTTGCCACCTCTTCAGGTTGGCCCATTCTGCCAAGGGGTATTGCGCTGGTCAGCACGTTACGCACTTCATCCGTCGTCGCGGCCATCATATCGGTGTCTATTGGACCGGGCGCCACTACGTTGACACGGATGCCACGCGCAGCGAGTTCACGAGTCCAGGTACGGGCAAAAGAGCGCAGTGCGGCTTTGCTGGCCGAGTAGACGCCATAGCCGTGCGTGCCGATAACATCAGCAATGGAACCGATGAGCACGACACTGCTGCCGGGTTTCATTAATGGCAATGCTGCCTGCAGGGCAAAGACGGGCGTGCGAACATTCAGGCCAAATGTCTGGTCAAAATGCGGCTCACTGACCTCTTCAAGCGTGGCGTATTCCGACATTCCCGCATTGATCACCAGAATGTCTATCTGACCCGATGTTTCTGAAATGGTCTGCATGATACGGCTCAGTTCATTCTTCTGACTGACATCCGCCCGCAGTGGTATAGCGGTCCCGGATAGCTTGCCTTTGGCGGTCTCAAGTTCTTCTTCACGTCGCGACGTGAACCAGGTAACGGCGCCCTCGGCGGCCAAACGCTGGCTGATAGCCAGACCAATGCCTTTCGCGCCGCCAAGAACCACCGCGATTTTTTTCTCAATGTTGCCCATCTGCTCTCTCCGATTTAAGTCGAAAACAGATGATATAAATTCTATACTTAATATCAATTACGCACTTTTACTATACCAACTATAACTGACGATATCGCCATGCAAGAAAATCACGCTAACTGCCTGCCAGACCTGAAAAATACCCGATTAGTGTTAGAGCATATCACCAACAAATGGTCGATATTAATTCTTACGGTGCTGTGTACGGAGCCTTGCCGGTTCAATGAACTTCGCAGACGCCTGGATGGGATTACCCATAAAGCGCTGGCCGATGCGCTTAAACGACTGGAGCGAAACGGTTTAATTCATCGTCAAGTGCTGGCCACTCACCCAGTGAGTGTGGAATACACGATCACGCCGCTGGCGCAGTCACTTCAGCAACCCTTTGTTGCTCTGGCGAATTGGGCACAGGAATTCGGTCCAGCTCTGGCAATCGCTCAGGCTGAATACGACAGTGCTCATGCAGAAAGTCACAGCGAAGATAAATCTGGAATCGAATAAAAACTAGGGTTGGCACGTTCACGGGTTCTTTCGCTATAGAAAAGCAAGGAGCATAAGATGAACGGGATGCCCCTCAGAGCTGCATTTTCCCCNNCCCCGGTGGGGAGAGGGAACCGATCGTGAGCGTATTATTTTGTGGGTATCCCTTCCCTTTACCGAATCAGAACTGTGGTTTGGTCGCTCTTTGCTGGTCCATGAACTTCATGCGCGCGTTTTGCCAGGCCGGATCGATCAACTGCAGCTTTGTGCCGCCCAATGAGAGTTTGGGCGAATCGGATTCACATCCCATACCTGACGTAGGCAGGGGTTTGTTACACCATAGCGGGGCCATCATACCGCCGGTTGAAATCGGACCATATTTTGCGATCGCCGCTTCCTTCATCGACGTTTCATTGTCTTTGGTCCAGGGGATCTCATAGCTGACTGAATCCACCGCCATCGGGTTGCTCTTGTTATAAGGAATACGGGGTTCAAAATTCACCTGCATCCGGGTGCCCTTGTTGTCATAGACAAGCGTTGAAACCTCTTCACTATTGGTCACCAGGTAAGCGACCTGGTCCTTTCTGTATTTAGAGACGCGAATCTGGTCGGCAGAGATACCGAAGTTTTTCTGCATTGCCGCGCGGGCTTCTTCAACGCTCATACCGGTTTTTACACCGCCTACGTCGAAGGGCGTCACGTCTACCGCGCGAACTGGCGGCACGGCATGGGCGGGAGTAACGATGCAAGGCAACGCCACAAAAAGGGCAGCAGGCAATCCAAACCAATATTTTTTCATCTTCTTTCCTCTGAGATTGATTGATCGCGACGTCCATGTTCAAGATCTGACATGTGGTCATCCTTCCACAATGAGAAACATTGTTAAATATTTTAACATATATGTCTAATTGTATGAGGAACATCACCTTTTTTTGTCATTTTCTTCTCGGATTACTCCTTTTTGTTCTGCGCTGACCGGGCATGCTGCTCAAGCTCATACTCGATGAATGCGTCTATCATCGCCCGGTAGATTTTCTCGATAATCTCGCCGGGCAGCCCTGCCTCTGCCGCCTTCACTCGCACCTTATCAATGACCTGCTGCACGCGATCCGGCGCACGAACGGCTGCACTGTCGGTTTTAAAGGCAGCAGCGGCTTTAACACATTCAGCACGCTGGGCAATAATGCTGACCAGCTCACTGTCTATCTGGTCAATCTGTTTTCTGACGGCATCAAGGGAGGTAAATGTCATTTATCGAACTCTAAAACTAGTACACGGGTTCAGCAGGATACCGGTAATGTTTACTTTTTCCAGCTCACATATTTAGTGGGTACCGAACACACTTTTTTGGCAACAACACAAAATTTGGGGTTGATCGTTAAGATGATAAAGATTATCTTTCTCATTACCGAATAGTTGAGCGAATCACTCAGGTATTCGGTACGACATTGCTCACATTGCTTCCAGTATTATTTGCCCGCCACTATGTGCGGGCTTTTTTTTGCCTGCGTGATGCGGTCATGGTTTGTCTTTAGGAATGATAATCTTCCGTAGTTGCTGGCTGTAACCTGTTGAAATAAAACCGCAACAATCAGTCTTTATCCTAAGATTATTCTTATCCAGGAACGATATCAGGATCATGGACCTACCTCTCTCATCGCGACAACTCAATGCGGGTGTGCTGCGCATTGCCGTTCCTCACGTAACGGCGGATGCTAACAACCTGCAGGTGATGGCCCTGTTCAATGAACATAAATCGTTAATTGGCCTGCCTGTGCTTGAGCAAAATCGACCGATTGGCATGATTAATCGCCACATTTTCCTCTCGCAGATGAGTCGTCCGTTTTTCCATGAACTTTACGATCAAAAAAGCTGCATCGCGTTTATGGATAAAACGCCGCTGGTCGTCGACGCCAACGCCGGGCTGGACTTTCTCGCCGAACGGGTCATCGAAACCGGTGATAAGGCCATTACCGAAGGCTTTATTCTGACCGAAAACGACCAGTATAAGGGCATTGGCCTGGGTCTCGATTTGATCCGTACCGTCTCCGATTTGCATGCCAGGCAGCACCTGCAAATCATGCAAAGCATTGAATATGCGCGAGTGATACAGGAATCCATGTTGAGCCGCTCTCGTCAGAGCATTGAGCAAAGCCTCTCGGACTGGTGTCTCTACTGGCACCCCCGCGACTGCGTCGGAGGGGACATTTATGCGTTTCAGCGCAGTGAGAATGGCTGGTTGATGGTGCTGGCAGACTGTACCGGCCACGGCGTTCCCGGCGCTTTTATGACCTTTATTTTCTCCTCAGCGTTGGAAAAAGCGCTCAGCGTGGCGCCGGCCAGCGAGCCAGAGCGCCTGCTGGCGGTTATCAATGACTACATCAAACAGACCCTGAGCCAGGTGCATCCAACCGACGACTCCAGCCAGTCCAATGACGGCTGTGACGCCATTGCCCTGTTCGTCGATGCGCAAAATGAGCAGGTCATCTGGTCGAGTGCCCGTATGCACGCCTTCATGCTCGGCGTCGATGATGAAGAGGTCTACACCCTTGATAGCGATCGCAAGGGGATTGGTTATACCGACACCCCTGCCGATTATCAGTGGCGTCGCCATCAACGTCCGCTTCGCCCCGGCGACCAGCTTCTGCTGGTGACCGATGGCGTGACGGATCAGATTGGCGGTGCGCGCGACATTATGTTTGGGAAGAAACGTATTCAGTCATTGTTGAGCGAGCAGCGTGGGCAGCCCATGTCTGCGGTTTCCGGGGCGCTTCAGGCCGCGTTGACCGAATGGCAGGGCAAGCAACCGTCGCGCGACGACATGACATGGTTTGGTTTTAGCTGGCGATGAACACAATGGAAATTAACGACCTGCAGGTCAAAGAAGCCGTACTGTTACCCCTTTTTACGCTTCAGCGTCAGAGCGCTGTTGAGCTGTTTTACACCGGCTATTTTTCACAGCAGAACATCATGTCGATGGGCGGGGTGATTCGCGCCTGGCTGGATAAAAACGAATCCTCATCGGTGACCCGCCGCAAACTCTTCTCCGTCTTCATTGAGATGGGACAGAATATTGTGCGCTACTCCTCTGACGAGCGTTTTATGTGCACCGGCCAGGAGGAGCTACGTTTCGGCTCGCTCTGCTTCCATACCGACAACGGGAATTATTATCTCGAAACCGCCAATCTGGTGGGCCCGGAAGAATCCTCACTGCTAAAGACAAACCTTGAAGTGCTACGCACCATGACCCAGGCGGAAATCCGTGACGCCTGGAAGCAGGGTTTGCGTAGCGAAGCGCCTGCCACCAGCAAAGGGGCGAACATCGGTTTGTTGACCATGGCGCGGGATACCAGTGTACCGCTGGAGTATCGCATTCATCCTCTGGCGGCCAGTTCGTTGTCCGCCTTTCATTTAAAGGCGACTTTCTGCCATGACTGAAGTGACACTGACTCCTTCCATTGAACAGGCTGCGACGCAGGCCACGCCGGAAGTGAATTTCGATTTTTCAGCGCAGCGTCTGGTCCTTAAAGGTGAAGCCTGGCCCGAAAATGCGGCAGCGTTTTTCCGCCCTCTGTTGCAGGCGATAGAAAACTGGTTGCAGGAAAAGCCGGCCAGCAGCGAACCGGTTCGCTTGCATGTGGCCCTGAGCTACTTCAATAGCTCCAGCACCAAAATGTTGTTTGAACTGTTTGAGTCTATGAACGGTTTTGCCAAACGTGGCACCCCGTGCGAACTCTACTGGTACTACGACGCAGAAGACGATATTTCCGAAGAATTCGGTGAAGAGTTACGCATCGACTTCACTTCTCTGGCGGTTGTTCTCATCCCGGATCTCAACGAATGCTAGATATTAACGAGCTTTTCAAGGATGAATATTCCGTACTCGAAGAGACTCGGCTGGCGGCAGCGGACGCCCAGCTTCCCGCAGACGACTGTCGCGAGAAATTGTGGACGGTGGCGAAACACTATCAGCGCCTGATCCGCGAATCGTATCGCTTGATCACCCGTAGCGATCGCGCCGAACGTGAACTCAACCGCATGAACGAGCAGCTTCAAAAGCTGGCGGCTCAGCTTGAGTATGAGGCCACACACGATCCGCTCACCGCCGTCTTTAACCGCAGCGCGATCATTAACCAGATCAATAAATCGCTGACTCAGGCCAATGTTGCGCTGATCCTGCTGGATATTGACCATTTCAAGCGCATCAATGACGAGTATGGGCATCCAACGGGCGATCGGGTCATCTGCGCGCTGGTGTCACGCATTCGCCGCGCACTCCCTGAGAGCGCCGCCATTGGTCGTGTCGGCGGCGAGGAATTTACTATTTTACTGCCAGAGGCGCGCATTGAAGAGGCGATGATTATTGCGAGCTATATTCATTCGTCGCTGAATGCCTCGCCGCTGGATGTCCTGCCTCAGCAACGGGTGACCGCCAGTTTTGGCGTCAGCCTCGGGGCGAAAGACAGTGATTTTGAGACCCTGTACAGCGCCTCCGATGCCGCACTCTATACAGCCAAAAAACGGGGGCGGAATCAGGTTGTACTGCATGAGGATTTCTATCGCCCGCCAATATCATCGCATGCCGGAACGGTGTTCGCCCGATAGCATTGCCGTTCCGGTAGCCGTCAGGGCGTCGTGTTACTTCTCATTCAGACCGAGTTTTTTCTCCAGATAGTGGATGTTGGTGCCACCCTGCTGGAATTTCTCGTCGTTCATGATGCGCGCCTGCAGATCCACGTTGGTTTTGATGCCGTCGATGATCAGCTCCTGCAGGGCGTTCTTCATGCGGGCAATCGCCACATCACGGGTTTCGCCAAAGCA
>DFPL01000055.1 GCA_002377245.1 Enterobacteriaceae bacterium UBA3516 | reverse complement strand
TTCACCCGCGCCACCAGTTCCAGCACTGAAAAGGGTTTTGCCAGGTAGTCGTCTGCGCCCATTTCCAGGCCCAACACGCGGTGCGTTTCGCTGGATCTGGCGCTGATGATAATCACCGGCAGGTAGCGGGTCATCTGCCGGATACGACGACAAATTTCCAGCCCATCCACATTCGGCAGCATTAAATCGAGGATCACCGCATCCCAGTCAGTTTTCTCCAGTTGAAGCAGTGCTTTCGCGCCATCCTCTTCGTGGACAATCTGAAAGCCCTCATCCCGCAGGTTGAGCTGCAACAGGTCAGCAATATCCCGATCGTCTTCGACCAACAGTATTTTTTTAGCGGCGTCCATCTTCTGTTCCGGTTAGGGCGTTACTGATTAGAGTAACGAATAACCGGGCAGGAAGTTGTCACAAATTCGTTATAAATTTCAGAAGGGCACTATTTTCGGATAAGCAGCGTCAGCACTTCGTAGTGGGCGGTATGCGGGAACATATCAAACAGTTGCACCCGTTCAATACGGTAACCCGGCAACAGGCGGAAATCCTTCGCCATGGTCTGTGCGTTACAGCTTGAGTAGACAAGAAACGGCGGCGCCATGCGGCTCAGGTAGTCACAAAGTGCTTTGCCAATCCCGCGGCGCGGTGGGTTCACCAGCACCAGATCCGGCACGTCCCCCTGGTCTGTTGCAAAAGCCGTAGAGTCGAGGGCCTGAAAATGCAGCCGGGTCAGGCCCAACTGTTCCGCAGACTGGGTAGCGCTGGCAATAGCTTCCGGCGCAATTTCGATCCCGGTCAGCGTCATCTCAGGTGTGGCGCAGTGCAAACCAAAGCCGCCCACGCCGCAGAAGAGATCCCACATATGCTGTACCGGCAGCGATCTCACCCACTCCCTGGCCGTCGCGTATAACGCGCTGGCGACTACCGGGTTGGTCTGGAAAAAGCTTTGCGGACGGATCCATAAAGGCACATCGTTGAAGCATTCTGCCAGCGCCTGCTGTTGCGTCAGGAATATCTCCTTTTCACCCTCCATAATCGCCATATGCACCGGCTGAATATTGACGGAGATGACGCTTAAGGTGGGCAGTTGAGCCTGCAACCAGGGCAACGCCGCGCGTAGCTGCTCAAGCTTGGCTTCAGAGCGCAGCACAAACCTGAGCATCATCCCACCGGTGTGCTGGCTTTCGGTGAGCAGGAGGTATTTCAGTTCACCGCGCTTGCGTTCAACGTTATAGGGCGTTAAACCGGCACGGGCGATAAAGGGTTTCAGGGCGGTAAATGCCAGAGAGAAGGATGGCGGGTATAACGGACAATCGGTCAGATCAACCGGCGTTCCGTCACGATGCAGCATACCGAACAGGGGTTTCTCAACGCTACCGCTGACGACCATTTTTGCTTTATTACGAAAGCCCGCTTCAGGGCCACTCACCGGCGCACACCATTCGGCTACTGGTAATCCCTCCATCAGCGTACGGAGATCCGACATTTTAGCGGTCAATTGTGTTTATACCGGTTGCTCAATCCACTGGCAGGATCGACAGCGTCCGGCGTCATAAAGTGAGCACTGCATAATAAAGCCTTCTGTTTTGCGGGGGCCGGATTGTACCACCGTTATTGCAGTCGGAAAAACCGTCGGCTGGGTGACGGAACAAACAACAGAAGCAGCGCCAGAAGATCCGGCAATTTTTGCATCATGAGGGTTCGGAAAATCTCACGTTTTGATTCCCCAGGGATGCTAAACAGCTCCGGATAGCCGTAACCCAACGAAGCCGCCCAAAGATAGCTACCCGAGATGAGTTGGGTCAGCAAATAGATCCAACGCGCCCAGTTTCGGCCTTTAACCACCGAAAAGGCACAAAGTATTTCGATGAATACCAACACCAGGCTGCCGAAGAAAATCAGGGTTAACGCCCATGTTTGTGCGCTGCGCTGGACAAAATCGACCAGACCTTGCGGGCCGAGCGTGATGAAAATCATCAGAAAGTCAACGCAACGGATGGTGATAATGGCGATAGCCGCGACCTGAACTAACGCCGGAACATTCGGGCGGGCGTGGGTGTGGCGTGTTTTAGTAAAGAATCCCAATTGGTACTATTCCCTGTGAATAGATGCCGCGACAAGCGCGGCATCTGCGACACAACTGTAAAGATTCTAGTGGCATTATCCCCGTCTTGCACGCTGGATATCTCTGATACGTTGCTTTTCAGCACGCGCCATCAGACACCAGGCGATAAAACCAACGATCCCCACAACGCCAAGGATCAACGAGGCCAGGGCGTTGATTTCCGGATTCACCCCCATGCGCACGCTGGAGAACACCAGCATCGGCAGGGTTGTCGCCCCCGGGCCGGAGACGAAGCTCGCAATCACCAGGTCATCCAGTGACAGGGTAAAGGCCAGCAGCCAGCCTGATATGATGGCGGGCATCAGCATTGGTAAGGTGATGATGAAGAAGACCTTAAGGGGGGTCGCCCCCAGATCCATCGCCGCCTCTTCAATGGAGCGGTCAAGCTCGCGCAGACGCGACGAGATAACCACCGCCACGTAGGCCGTACAGAAGGTGACATGGGCCAGCCAGATGGTCAGCATGCCGCGGTCTGACGGCCAGCCAATGGCGTGGGCCAGCGCCACAAACAGCAACAGCAGCGACAGACCGGTGATGACATCGGGCATAACCAGCGGTGCGGTTATCATAAACGCAAAGCCATTCGAGCCACGAAAACGGCCAAAACGCACCATCACGACGGCGGCGATGGTCCCCAGTACCGCCGCCATGGTGGCGGCACAGGCGGCAATGGTAAGGCTCAGCCCCACCGCGCTCATCATCGCATCGTCACGGAAAAGCTCGCCATACCAGCGTGTCGACCAGCCTGCCCAGACGGTCACCAGCTTAGAGCTGTTAAACGAGTAGATGACCAGCATCAGCATCGGTGCATAGAGAAAAGTAAAACCCAGCACCAGAATCAGGATACGCCACGGTGAGCGCACAACCGGCAAGTTATTCATGCACCCTCTCCCATCTGTTTCTGCTGATGTTTATGGAACCACATGATCGGCACGATCAGCAGCAACAGCATGATAATGGCGACCGCCGAAGCGACAGGCCAGTCACGGTTGTTGAAGAACTCCTGCCACAGAACGCGACCAATCATAATGCTGTCTGGCCCCCCCAGTAGCTCAGGGATCACGAACTCCCCTACCGCCGGGATAAATACCAGCATAGAGCCCGCAATAATGCCCCCTTTGGTCAGCGGCACAATCACGCTGAAGAAGGTTTTCAGCGGACGTGCGCCCAAATCCAGAGAGGCTTCCACCAGCGAGTAATCGATACGGGTCAGCGCGGTATAGATAGGCAGCACCATAAACGGCAGATAAGCGTACACAATGCCGATATAGACCGCCAGATTGGTGTGCAGAATCGCCAGCGGCTGATCGATGACGCCGAGCCAGATCAGGAAGTTATTCAGTACGCCATTGCTTTTCAGAATGCCCATCCACGCATAGACGCGGATAAGGAACGACGTCCATGACGGCAGCAGCACCAGCAGCAGCAAAATGTTGCGGGTTGACGGCTTACTGTGCGCCACCGCCCAGGCCAACGGGTAGCCCAGCAGCAGGCAGCAAATTGTCGACACGCCAGCCACCTGTAACGACTGGAGATAAGCTTCAAAATAGAGCGGATCGTCCGTCAGCTGCAGGAAGTTGTTGATGTTGAGCGAAATCGTCAGTTGATTATCGGCCCACTCCACCAGATCGGTGTAGGGGGGAATCGCCCTGGCCATCTCTGCGAGGCTGATTTTGAATACAATCAAAAACGGCAGTAAGAACAGGAGAATCAGCCAGATATAGGGCAGCGCAATCACCAGTTTGCGCCCGTGCTTCATCTGTAAACGCGCCAGCCAGAGCCTAAAACCGCCCGGCTGTTCAACGCGGGATGGGGGTTCAAGTGTACTCATTACCGCTCCTTAAACCGTCAGCACGACGCAGCTGTCCGCTTCCCAACACAGGCGCACTTCGTCGCCCCAGGTCGGCATGCCTTTACGATAACGATAGGCGTTTTGCAGCTGCGCACTGATCATTTGCCCACTCTGCAAGCGCACATGATAAATCGACAGGTCACCCAGGTAGGCGATATGCACCACCTCGCCTACCGCAAAGTTGTAGCCATCGGCAGGCGGCTCTTCACAGAGCATGATTTTCTCCGGACGCAGCGCCACATAAACCGGCACGTTGTCGATGACGGAGGCATCCACATCCACTTTCAGCGGATGAATCAGTCCCGGAGAGTCAATGACCAACCCGTCTTCCTGGCGCTCTTTGAGCACCCCTTCAAAGACGTTAACGGAACCGATAAATTCTGCGCTATAGCGGGTGGTCGGGTGTTCGTAAATCTCTTCCGGCTCACCAATCTGCACGAACTTGCCACGGTTCATGATGGCGATACGTCCCGCCATGGTCATCGCCTCTTCCTGGTCATGCGTCACCATCACACAGGTCACGCCTACGCGCTCCAGGATGTCGACCACTTCCAGTTGCATACGGTCGCGCAGCTTTTTATCCAGCGCGCCCATCGGCTCATCCAGCAGCAGTAATTTTGGTCGTTTTGCCAGACTGCGCGCCAGTGCCACACGCTGACGCTGCCCACCGGACAACTGATGAGGTTTACGTTTGGCGAACTCCTGCATATGCACCAGATTCAGCATTTCGGCCACCCGGGCGGTAATTTCCGCCTTCGGCAGCTTATCCTGCTTGAGGCCAAAGGCGATATTCTGCTCCACGGTCATGTGGGGGAAGAGCGCATAGGACTGGAACATCATATTAATCGGGCGCAAATACGGCGGCACATGGGCCAGATCGACGCCATCAAGCATGATTTGCCCGCTGGTCGGCAGCTCAAAACCTGCCAGCATACGCAGTAGCGTCGATTTGCCGCAGCCGGACGGCCCCAGCAGCGCGAAAATCTCGCCTTTGTAGATGGTCAGACTGACATCATCAACCGCGTGCTGACCCTCAAACGACTTGGTCAGATTACGGATTTCCAGCAGGGGCGTTAAATCCTTACGGGTTTTCGCCTGTGGGCGGGGGATAGCGTCATT
>DFPL01000323.1:602-2618 GCA_002377245.1 Enterobacteriaceae bacterium UBA3516 | reverse complement strand
CCTCCCCGCCATTGCGAAGGCGTTTAACCAACCGGTGCTGCATATGGAGCTGATTGTTATCTCCTATATTGTCACGGTAGTGGCCTTAACGCCCGTCAATGGCTGGATGGCACAGCGATTCGGTGAACGCAATACCTATCTGGTCGCGATTATTATTTTTATGACCGGCTCACTGCTCTGCGTCACGGCGACCTCTATCGCCAGTTTGATCGCATTTCGATTTATACAAGGGATCGGTGGTGCACTAATGCTGCCGATAATCAGAACCATTATTTTGCGGACTACGCCAGATACGCTGAAACTCTTATTCCTCAACCGCATTACCCTGCTGGGGTTATTGGGCACGATGGTTGGCCCTGTAGTGGGGAATATCATGGTTAACACGCTATCCTGGCGCCTGATTTTTGTTCTTAACATGCCCTTGTGCCTGGTCTGCCTGTTGCTGGCGAGAAATAATATTCCCGCAAACCGGCAAGCCCCACACCTGCGAGTAGACACCTGTAAGCTGATGCTGCTGGTGGGTATGTTGTTTATCAGCGCATTTCTGCTCACCGCCATACCCAAGAACATGATCCCCCCTCCGTTGAGTGCCGTGCTGGCTATCGCCTGGGTTGGCTTTGCATTTTTCTATTTCAAACGGGCCAGGTCCGTCGTTCAGCCTAAATCGGGCGAAAGCCTGTTCACCATTAAAACATTCTCCATTGGAGTAGCCAGCGGTATTGTTACGCGCATTTTGCTCTCATCAACCCCGGTGGTACTGTCGCTGATGTTGCAAACCAAAATGGCGTGCGATCCCCTCACCGTCAGCCTGATTTTGCTGTTGTTTTCCAGCGGCGCTCTGTTCTCGAAAATCGGCTTTGAGCCGTTGATAAAACGCATTGGCTATCGCACGCTGTTGCTGTACACCACACTCTCTACTTCCCTGTGTATTTTCGCCATGGGTGCCGCAGTACAGGAACACGCAACCACGCTCATCGGCATTCTTGCGATGCTGCTCGGCATTTTGATTTCAACGTTATATTCCGCTGAGAGCACGCTGGCCTTTAGCAACCTGAACCAACACACCTATAACAACGGCAATAACATTATGACGGTGACGCAATTGCTGTCTGTTATGGCAGGCATGGCATTCACCTTTCCTGCGTTGCGTTTTCTTACCCGTATCGAGAGCACGATTAATTTAAACAGCTTCAGCCTGTTATTTATTTTACTCGGCATCGGGCTGCCCATGTGCTGTTTTATTTTTATGTGCCTGAATGAGGATGATGGTCGTTATTTTATTCATGGAAGATAAAAGTGAATATGAGAACGAATTTCTTAAGTGACAGACGTTATGATGGTCACGATTATGCATCACTGCCATGAACAGAACCCAAGGACGTGCTTCTCTATGTTAAGGTTCCACTTTACCCTCATCCCCCTGCTGGCCGCTTGCTGCCTGCCCGCTTTTGCTCATCCGCTCACACTGAACAAGGTCAAAGAAGCAGAAGATCAACTCCATGCCCGGGTGGGCTACGCCGAAATGGCCCTTGCCGACGGCACGTTGTTAGCCAATTATCGCGCTCAGGAACGTTTTCCGATGATGAGTACGTTTAAGGTGCTGTTGTGCGGCGCAGTCCTCTCGCGGGTTGATACCGGGCAGGAGCAACTGACGCGACGTATTCATTATCGCCAGCAGGATCTGGTCGATTACTCCCCGGTCACGGAGAAACACCTTGCCGAAGGCATGACCGTGGCCGAATTATGCAGTGCGGCTATCACCATGAGTGATAACACAGCGGCCAACCTGTTGCTGAAGACCGTCGGCGGCCCACTGGAATTAACCGCGTTTTTACGCAAAACGGGCGATGGGGTGACGCGTCTCGACAGATGGGAGCCGGACTTAAATGCCGCCCTGCCCGGAGATGAGCGAGATACCACCACACCGGAAATCATGGCACGGACGCTGCGCCAGCTTCTCATCGGCAAGGTACTGACGCCAACGTCACGCCAGCAGCTACTGGACTGGATGGAGGC
>DFPL01000323.1:0-459 GCA_002377245.1 Enterobacteriaceae bacterium UBA3516 | reverse complement strand
CGCCACCCGAAGGTGGCGTTGTTTTGTTTTAAGCCTGGTCTCTGTCCAACCAGTTGCCGGACTCGATGTGCTGTCGCCCATCAACCGGACGCTGATACACGTACATCCAGGCGCTGCCATATGGCGTCTGGATGAGCTGGCGTTTGTATTCGCCACCTGCGGTACGTAGTGCGTCCAGTTCGCTCAGGGTCGTCGCGTCAATGCGGTACACTTCACCCTGCACACATCCATCACCCGGCACAGCACCAGGGTAGTGCCCCAGACTGTAGAGTTGATAATGTTCAACGTTGTGATCGCCAAGCCACTGAGCATTAGTCATCCAATGACTGTTGCCCTGCTTGCGTCGTAAACTGCCGTAGACAAATATTCGCATTGCTAGAACTCAAACTGATAGAGCAAATCAAGCGCCTGATCTATGCCAGACACCGCTTCCAGATACAGCTTAGGCATCAGGCGATA
>DFPL01000079.1 GCA_002377245.1 Enterobacteriaceae bacterium UBA3516 | reverse complement strand
ACAATATCCAGACTCGCATCCTTCAGATAGATTTGCTTGGTGATATCCGTGAAGTGACGAATCGGGTTTATCCACGTCAAATCCTGTAACCACACCGGCATGTTCTCCACTGGCGAAACGTACCCTGAAAGCAAGATCGCCGGCATCATAAAGACAAACACCCCGATAAACGCCTGCTGCTGCGTGGCGCAGAGTGAAGAGATGAGCAGCCCAAAACCCACCAGCGACAGACCGTAAATCAACATGGTGAAATAGAACAACAGCAGCGAACCGGCGAACGGGATCTTGTAGGCAAGGATGCCGACTGCCAGCACGATGGTGGCCTGAAAGGTCGCCACCACCAGCGCAGGCACCGCCTTGCCGACAAAAATCTGCCAGGTCGCCAGCGGTGAGACCAGAAGTTGATCCAGGGTACCCTGTTCGCGCTCCCGGGCGACCGACAGTGAGGTCACAATCATCACCCCAATGGTGGTAATCATGGCAATCAGCGACGGCACCACGAACCATTTGTAATCCAGATTTGGGTTATACCAGTTACGGATAACCAGCTCGCTATTGTTCGGCCTCGCTTTCCCGTCCATTAACGCCTGCTGATAGTCTTTGACCACTTCCTGCAGGTAATTGGCGGCGATCTGCGCGCTGTTAGAGTTGCGTCCGTCAAGGATGAGCTGCATCGGCGCAGGGGTAAAAGTATCGAGCTTACGTGAGAAATCGGCCGGAAAACGCACCAGCAGGAGCGCTTTTTGTTCATCAATAGTGGGGCGAATCTCCTGGGGGCTGTTGAGCAGCAATACATGAGTGAAAGCTTTGGCCTGGGCGAAACGTTGCGTAAGTTCAACCGCATGTTTGCCATTATCTTCGTTGTAAACCGCAATGGTCGCATTGGTGACCTCCAGCGTCGCGGCAAAGGGGAACAGCAGCACCTGAATAAGCACCGGCAAAATCAAAATCGCGCGGGTTTGCGGTTCGCGCAGCAGCGATTGCAGCTCTTTACGAATCAACGTCCATAAGCGATGAAACATCGTATTCTCCCTAGTCCAGTCGCCGTTTGGTTTTAAGCCAGGTGAGGCCGATAAACATCACCGCCGAGGCGAATAAAAACAGCACATTAACGATCAGCACCACCGGAATGTTGCCCGCCAGGAACAGGCTTTGCAGGGTATTAACAAAATAGCGGGCGGGGATAATGTAGGTCACCGCCCGAATAACCGCGGGCATGCTGTCTATCTGGAAAATAAACCCGGACAGCATAATTGACGGTAAAAACGCAGCGTTGAGCGCCACCTGAGCGGCATTGAACTGATTCCGCGTCACGGTTGAAATCAGCAGCCCCATTCCCAGCGTGCTGAGTAAAAACAGGCTGGTTATCAAGAACAGAATCACCAGTGACCCTCGGTAAGGCACGCCGAGAATAAACACCGAGACCAGCATGCACAGCAGCATCGCCAGCATGCCCAGGAAGTAATAGGGGATAAGTTTGCACAGCAGGAGTTCGGTCCGGGTCACTTCGGTGGAGAGCAGCGCCTCCATGGTGCCCCGCTCCCATTCGCGTGCCACCACCAGCGAAGTAAGGATTGCGCCAATCACCGTCATGATGATGGTGACCGCGCCTGGGATAATAAAATGCTGGCTGATGGCCGCCGGGTTAAACCAGTAGCGCATCTGCACGTCAATCAGTGGCTCAAACGTTTCGCCGCGATCTTCCGCCCGCTGTTGCTGCCAGAGTTGCCAGATACCCTGCACATAGCCCTGCACGAAGTTGGCGGTATTCGGTTCGCTGCCGTCTGTTATCACCTGTATCGGCGCGGTTTCGCCGGGGCGCGCCATCTGTTCGGCGAAGTTCACCGGAATCACCACCAGCCCGCGAATGCGCCCTGCCTGCATCATCTGAATAAGCTGCTGGCGATTGTCGCTGACTGTCGCATCAATATAGGGCGAGCCGCGCAGGGTGTGGGTGAAATCGAGCGCGTCTTCGCTCTGCTGCTCCAGCAAAACCCCGACCCGTAGCTTGCTGGAGTCGAGGTTAATGCCGTAACCAAAAATAAACAGCAGCATCAGCGGAATCACCACCGCAATCAACCAGCTACTGGGGTCACGCACAATCTGTCGCGTCTCTTTGACGCATAGCGCGCGCACGCGGCGCAGGGAGAGGGGGCTATGGCGCATGGTGGTGCTCCTTATCCCAGTTCTGGATCAGCGTAATAAACGCATGCTCCATAGTGGGATCGGGGTTATCCGCATCTGCGGTCTGGGCTTTCAGGTCATCCGGCGTGCCGCGGGCAATCAGTTTGCCGCGGTAGACCAGCCCGATGCGGTCACAATATTCGGCCTCATCCATAAAGTGGGTGGTCACCATCACCGTTACCCCTTTTTCCACCATGCTGTTGATGTGCAGCCAGAACTCACGGCGGGTGAGGGGATCCACGCCGGAGGTTGGCTCATCCAGAAACAGAATGTCCGGCTCATGCATCAGGGCACAGGCGAGGGCGAGGCGTTGCTTAAAGCCGAGCGGCAGCGCATCCGTTGCATGATCGGCAATGGCTTTTAAACCAAAGGCTTCGACCATACGCGAGATTTTTTCCTGCTGCGCACGACCGCGAAGGCCATAAACACCGGAGAAAAACCGCAGATTCTGCGTCACCGTCAGGTTGCCGTAGAGGGAGAATTTCTGCGCCATGTAGCCCAGATGCTGGCGCGCCTTCCCGGAGCTGGTTTTTAAGTCCATATCCAGCACCAGGGCTTTCCCGGCGGTGGGCACCAGCAGGCCGCACATCATTTTAAAGGTGGTGGATTTCCCCGCGCCGTTAGGGCCGAGCAGGCCAAAGATCTCGCCGCGCTTCACGGCAAAATCGACGTTATCAGTGGCGGCAAAATCACCAAATTTTTTGGTTAGCTGGCGGGCTTCAATCACGGTTTCATCCGCATTGCCCTCAACCGTATGCAGAATGGAGCCCAGCGGCGACTGGGTAAAACTGGCTCCGCCCAACAGATCAATAAAGGCATCTTCAAAGCGCGGTGCGGTTTCGTCTATGTTCAGGGTCTCGAGTCCGGCCGCTTCCTGCAACGCATCGGCGGTGGCCTCTTTTTTTAAAATGGCGCGTACCGACTTACCCTGAATCATGCCGTCGCTCACCTGCGGCAGTTTCAACAGACGTTGCAACAGCTGGCGATTGTTCTCCTGAGGACTGCTGGCGAGAAAACTGCGCCCGGCCATGGTTTGCGTCAGCGCGCGCGGTTCGCCCTGATAAAGCAACTCACCCTCGTTCATCAGCAGGACATCGCGGCACTGTTCCGCTTCGTCGAGATACGACGTACTCCACAGAATCAGCATCCCGTCCCCGGCAAGCTGGTGCACCATCTGCCAGAGTTCGCGGCGCGAAATGGGATCCACCCCGACGCCGGGCTCATCAAGCAACAGCACGCGCGGCTGGCCCACCAGCGTACAGGCCAGCCCCAGTTTCTGTTTCATGCCGCCGGAAAGTTTACCTGCCAGCCGCCCGGTGAACGGCCCGAGCGCGGTAAATTCCAGCAGCCGGGCGAAGGTGGCCTTGCGCTGCTCGCCGGTGACGCTACGCAGATCGGCGTACAGGTTGAGGTTTTCCATCACCGTCAAATCTTCATACAAGCCGAATTTTTGCGGCATATAGCCGAGTACCGCATGCAGTTCACTGCTGTTCGCGATGGGGTCATACCCGATGACGTCGACATTCCCTTCATCAGGTTTCATCAGCCCGGCCAGCATACGCATCAGGGTCGTTTTCCCTGCGCCATCCGGCCCCACCAGACCGGTGACATACCCGGCATGCACGGTGCAATCAAGGTGCGCCACTGCCGGTTTTTCCATGCCGGCGAAACGCTTCATCAGCCCGCTCAGGCGCAGAGTCGGCTCACTCATCCCGTGCCCCATTTTCAAAACTCACGGTAACAGGCATACCCTGACGCAGGCCGTCATCGGCATCGGTGACGATAATACGCAGGCGGTAGACCAGGTCAGTGCGCAGGTCCGGTGTCTCGACGGTTTTAGGCGTGAATTCAGCGGTGGGAGAGACGAAGCCAATTTTGCCGTGGTACGGTTTATCAGGACGCCCGTCAACATACAGCAGCACGGTTTTGCCAGGCTGCGCCTGATGCAGGCTGACTTCATTGACGTAAGCGCGCACCCAGACCGGTTTGGTTAGCGACAGGGTAAGCACGGTACTGCCCGCGCTTACCATGCTGCCCGGCTCGATGGCGCGGGTCAGCAGGGTACCGTCCGAAGGGGCCACAAGTTGCGTATCCTGCAAATCCAGTTGCGATTGCGCCAGTTGGGCCTGGGCTTGTTCAAGGCTGGCCTTCGCCTGAGCAATCTCCTGCGGCCGGTTCCCGCTGCGGTACTGGCTGAGTTTATCCTGAGCAGACTTCAGGGTAGCCTGCGCCTGATCGCGTGCTGAGCGGGCATTTTCTAAATCGTTCGCCGAGACGGTGCGGCTTTTCCACAACCCTTGCTGGCGCTGGTAAAAGTTTTGCGCATAGTCGAAGGCGGCCTGCGCCTGTTTTACCGCCGCCGCGGCCTGGGCAATCTCTTCATTACGGTAGCCGGCGGTCACGAGGTCATATTTTGCCTGAGCGGTCGAGACATTGGCTTTTGCCTGTAGCAGCGCATTCTCATAAGGGGTTTTATCCAGAGCGCCAAGCGGCTGCCCGGCTTTAATGGCGTCGCCTTCATCCACGGCCAGCGAGGCCAGCCGCCCGCCGACCCGGAAGCTCAGATTCACCGTGCGAATGTCGACATTGCCGTACAGCGTCAGGTCGCTGCTCTGACGGCTTTGATACCACACCCAGCCGCCGCCAAGCGCCGCCAGCAGGATCACAATGATTAACGCCACCAGTGGCTTTTTCATCAGGCTTTGCTCCTTGTTAATCCGTTGAGAATAAGATCGATATGGCAGGTGATGACCTGGCAAATCAGGCCAGCTTTCTCTTCATCAAATTGCGTCCATCCCATGCGCAGCAAAATAGTTTCACGCCCAAGTCGAAAGGCGAGGATCTCCCCGATCAACGCATGGGTGTGGAGGATAGTCTGGGTGTCGCTGGCGTCGCGCCCGGTATACGCCGCGATCAGTCGGGTCAGATGGCCGTGCAGAGGGTCAATCACCTGATCATGGATTAACTGATAGGCGCGGGTGGGGGAGAGCTGTTCGCGGGAGATAAATTTACTCAGGCTTAGGGTGTCGTCATGGGTTAATAGCGCAGTCATGTTGCGGCACGCCTGAAGGATCAATTCCCGCATTGCCGCTTTATCGGGATTCTTTGCAGCTAAAAGAGCTTCTGCGGCCTGAGCATGCGGGTGGAAGTTTTCACCAATAAAATCGGCAATCCACTGTGCGCAGGCGAGATACAAATCCTCTTTCGAGCCAAAGTAATAGGGAATGGCAGCAATGTTTTGCCCTGCCAGGGCGGCAATATCGCGGGTAGTGGCATGCAGGCCATACTCGCCGAATTGCGCGAGCGCTGCCGCAATGAGCTGATTGCGGGCCTGTTCACCTTTGCTGGTTGTCGAGTTCATATTCATT
>DFPL01000061.1 GCA_002377245.1 Enterobacteriaceae bacterium UBA3516 | reverse complement strand
CAGCCGTACGGGTAAGCGCGCAGTTCCTGGATGTAGCGGGCAATGTTCAGCGAAGGACGGCCGCTCAGCAGCAGTTGTCCCTGCAACGCCACTGGCGATATCCGTTGTGTGTGTTCCGCAGGGGCATTCCAGCTTTCATGCGGATAGAGCATCACATCACTGCTGATGGTCTGCGCAGGCCAGGCCGGACGCACACCGATTTTCCACGCTTTATGCTGAGGCGCGAAGGTTTCGTCTGGCAGTTGCAGGCCCGAAATATCGGCGCTGATTTCACCGTCACCAAAGCCATCGAGCGCGCGTACCGGAATGAACAGCGTCGTCCGGGCGCCCGGCGCCAGATTAACCGGTTTAGGCTGCTGACTTTGCAGAGCCACCAGACCGCTTGCCGCTACCGCAACCTGCAAACTTTGCGGTTTGTCGGTCAGGTTTGTGATGTCCAGGGTCAGGCGCGAGGTGTCACCGCCCGCGAGGAAGCGCGGCATATTCAACTCAGCAATCACCGGAGCCGCAACGACCACCTTACCTTCGCTGCTGCCAAAATCTTCGGTGGTCCACGCCTGGGCCATCACCCGTAGCTCGCCGTTAAAATCGCCAATCGGCAGCGTTACCGTGCCTTCGCCATTTTCATCAAGCGTGACCGGCTGAGCCTGTTGAGCAACGATAGTGACATGGTTGACCGGCGGCTTACCGCCACGGTTGAGTTCATCGCCGTCACCACCAAAGCGCAGCGCCGCCAGACGCCCTTGCCCTTCAATGACCTGACCGTAAATATCATAGATGTCTGCGCCGTAGCGTTTCTGACCAAAGAAACCTGCCCACGGGTCCGGTGTCACATAATCGGTAATATTCAGCACGCCGCTGTCGACCGCAGAAATCAGTACGTTGACCTGTTTTGGCGCTTTGCCATCTTTGAGGCTCGCTTTGACTTTTACCGTCAGGGGCTGATTAGGGCGCATTTTCTGCGGGCTTTCCAGCGCCACGTTCAGTCTACGGTTTTCATCCCCCATCGGCAGATGCAACAGACCTACCGCCCGTTTCGGCGTGGCAGACTTCGATTTGTCACCGGGGCGTACCACCAGCGTACTCAGGTACAAATCGTGACGACGCCATTTTTGATCGACCGGAATGGAGATATCCAGACCGCCTTCCGGCACATCAATCTCCTGCCACCACAACGGCCCTTCACTGGACTCGATCATGGCGTAGCCTTTACCCGCCGCAGGCGCAGTCACGTGCAACTTGATGGTGTCGCCTGGCTGATAAGCCGGTTTATCGAGCTTCATGGTCACGCGGTCAGGGCGCGCTGCGCCCGCACCGTCACTGTTATCCTGCCAGCTGTAGCCCGCCCAGAAACGCACGCTGCTGACGCTCTCATCCGGTGCTTTCACTTCCAGACGATAGGAGCCCCACTCTACCGGGAAGCTCACTTTTCCGGTTTCATTGGCGGCTAAGTCGAGAGCCTGTTCGCCTTCGACCAGATCTTTTTGATCAAACTGCGACTGCCAGCCATCACTCTCAGACCAGTTCCAGTAGTAGTCGCGACGCTCGCGGATCAAGCGGACCTGAAGGCCGGATACCGCTTTTTTCGCCCCCGTAGGATCGGCATAGACAATGTCGAAACCGGCCAGACCGTTCTCATCAACAATCGGCTGGTTCACGGTGGTGTCGGTGCGATAGTCATACACGGCTTTCGCCGCAAACTGTGGGCGAATCCCCGGCAAGGCATCCGCAGGCCAGAGTGGTTGTTCAGCACGACGCGTAACAGGACGCCCGCCGGATTCCAGTAAGCTCGCCTGTAAAATCACCTGCAGCGGTGAGTGGAGATCTTTCCACTGGCTGGCGGTGGTGACTTCACCGTGGCCTTTTTCATCCAGTTGAATCTGCACTTCATCCAGACTGCGGCTCTGATTCTCTTCAGCAATATCACCGAACTGGAAGCCTGGCAGCGCTTTCACCGCTTCACGCAATGGACGCAGGAAAAGCTGCCCTTGCAGGGTGTTGCCGCTGGCAGGCGCGCCGTAGAGGTAGTAACCCACCACGCCAAAGTTGACGTCATCCGCCAGCGAGAGCGGTGCCTGCTGCGGGGTCAGGTTTAATGCCATCCGCTCCGGCATAAAGTCTTCAACATGGAAAGACCAGCTACGCAGAAGATTGTCGCCGGTGTTGGCGCGAATGGCCCAGGTGCCGGTTTGCGCGCTGGCATCCAGCGTCCAGGTAAAGCGATAGAGGCCATTTTCAGGCTGGCTGACCACGCTGCGCATCACCTGTCCGTCGGGTTTCACGACCTCAAGTTTCACGGGCTGATCGGCAATCGGTTTACCGTCGCTGTCGCGCAGCAGCGCATTCATGATGACCGTTTCGCCTGGGCGATAGAGGTCACGCGGACCGAACATAAAGAACTGTTTGCTGTACCCCGGCTCTCCGGCAATAGCGAACTCGGCAAGATCCAGCGCCGGGAGCTGCAGGTCCAACAGCGTGGTTTCGCCATCTTTTCGTGCCAGCAGCAGCGCAGCGTCTTTATCGGTATTCAGGGTGGCATGGCCCTGCGCATCACTGGTCGCTTGCGCCAGCGTCTGCCCTTTGTCATTCAGCAGCACGACATCAATACCTGACTGCGCCGATCCGTTTTCCAGACTCTGGGTGAAGATATCCAGGCGGTCGTGATAGCGGTGGGCAGAAACGCCAATGTTACTCAGGGTAAAGAGCGTGGCGGCGTTACTGTAGTTGTAATGCCCGGCCTGATTCATCACCGCGACGTACACACCCGCCTGCTGTAATGGCTTAATCTCTTTGAGTGGCAACAGCAGCTTTTCGCGCGTATTACGTGCCGGGTTCAGATCAAAACGGCCGGTATAAACCAGGTCGACCATCTTGAGTAAATTTTCTGACTCCCAGTTGGTCAGTGAATTCCGGTACTCCCACTGGCTGACAAAAGCCGCCAGCGATTCCGGTTTCACCCGGTAGAAATTGACGTCAATGTTCTCCACATTGAGCGCAATCACCGGCAGCCCTTCCACGACTTTGCCTGGCAGCAACGAGCCACGGCTGGCAAAGCCCACCGTTGGCTGAATATCTCGGGTGGTCAGCGGTTTTTCATAGTCAATGCCAAAGGTGGCATTGTTGAGGGCTTGCAGGCCCCGGTCCACCGATACCAACAGCTCACGGTTGGGTTCAAGGTGACGTAACCGCAACTCTTTCAGATTAGGTGCCAGCTCCCAGGCACCGTCCACTTTACCGTTCTTTTTGTCGACGACATGTACCGTTTGGGCAAAGTTCTGGTCCGGGTTTAGCGGAATAGAAAACGTCAGCACCAGGGCGGCTGCGCCATCCAACTGGACTTCGGAGGCATCCACCAGCGTTAAGGGTTTCCCTTCGCTGCTTTTTGCCAGCTGTTTAATTTTTTCACTGTCGGGTTTCGCCGCCCTGGGGGTGTCCTGCGGCGTTGAAGAAGTCGAGGTCGACGCAGGGGCGGACTGCGCTTCCTGCGGTTTATCGTTGTTGTCACAGCCTGCCAACGTGAACGAAGTTAAGAGTGCGATAGCAATCGCCGCTGAACGTAACGGTGTCATCCTTTATCCCTGGCGCCAGAGCCTGTTAAGTAAATATCCGTAAGTATTATGCGCGACTTTGCCAATTACAAACAGCTACCGGATTCTGGAAAACATTTTCTGCCGCATAGCGTAGCGATGCGCATGTTACCGGGATCACAGGGCGTAACGTTACATGTAACCTTCAAAGTCATTTGTTTTTAATACAACAAGATAGTTAGCTAACTTCCGTTTACGACTGCTAACGTTACCTCATCTTCATTCGCATCCCTGCGGTTCATAAAAGAGAGAACGTAATGAGCAGAGCCGTCAATGCCCTACAAAATTTCGGTAAGTCCCTCTTTGGCCCGGTCCTGATTCTACCCATTGTTGGCCTGTTTATTGCCTTGGGTAATATTCTCGGCAATGGCAACCTGGCGGAATACCTGCCTTTTCTCGGCCATCCGCTGATCCAAAACACCGGCCAACTGATTGCCAAATCAGCAGTCTCGGTGCTGGTGAACCTGGCGCTGGTCTTTGCGGTGGGTATCCCGATTGGCCTGGCATCGCGCGATAAAGGCTATGCCGCCCTGATTGGCCTGGTGACGTTCGTGGTCTTTATCAACGCGATGAACGTTACGATGCAGTTACAGGGGATGCTGGCCCCGGCAGATCAAATGAAAGCCGCCGGGCAAGGGATGGTATTGGGCGTGCAGGTCCTGGAGATGGGCGTTTTTGCCGGGATCCTTACCGGTGCCCTTTCAGGCTACCTCTATAACAAATATTCCGGCGTACAGTTTTCCGGGGCGATGGCTATCTACTCCGGCCACTGTTTCGTGGCGATTATCATGCTGCCGGTGTCGATGGTGCTGGGCGTCATCATGAGTGAGATCTGGCCCTTTGCACAGCACGGCATCAGCACCCTCGCCACCGCGATAAAGGGTGCCGGTCCGTTTGGCGTCGCAGTGTATGGCTTCCTTGAACGTATTCTTGTGCCGACCGGCTTGCATCACCTCGTCTACACGCCGTTTTTGTATACCGAACTGGGTGGCACGCAAGAGGTGTGTGGTTCTGTGTATCAGGGCGCACGCAACATCTACTTCGCCGAGATGGCCTGCCCGGACGTAAAACAACTCAGCAGCACCGTGGTGTGGGATGCGCGTGGTATCAGTAAAATGTACGGTCTGCCTGCCGCGGCACTGGCCATGTATCTCACTGCCAAACCAGAACGTAAAGCGGCGGCAAAAGCGATTTTGATTCCGGCTGCGCTGACGTCATTTCTGGTGGGCGTAACCGAACCTATCGAGTTCTCCTTCCTGTTTGTCGCCCCGCTGCTGTTCGTGGTCCACGCGGTGCTGACCGGCCTCGGCATGATGCTGTTCTACCTGCTCGATGTGCATGCCATTGGCGCCAACGGCATTATCGATTTTATTCTCTATAACCTGCCGCTGGGCACTGAAAAATCCAACTGGCCAATGTACATCCTGGTTGGGCTTATCATGTTCGCCCTTTACTTCGTTATTTTCCGCTTCCTGATCCTGCGCTTTGACATGAAAACCCCCGGCCGCGAAGACGCCGAGGAAGAGACGCGTCTGTACAGCAAACAGGATTATCAGGCCAAAGGGAATAACGACGGGCTGGGCGAGGCGATTGTTGCGGGCCTCGGTGGTCGCGGAAACATCGAGGTTGTGGACAACTGTTACACCCGCTTACGCGTCACGGTTAAAGATGTCGCCACTATTGACGAAGCTCGTCTCAAGGCGACCGGTGCGAAAGCCGTAATCAAACAAGGTAATAACGTTCAGGTGGTCTACGGGCTGCATGTCAAAAAAATGCGAGAAGCCGTTGAGCTGTTTCTCTAAAGGAGACTGATGATGTTTACACCCCCGTTTATTCTCTCTATCGCCGGTGGCGGCAGCACCTATACCCCCGGGATTGTGAAAAGCCTGATGGTACAGCTGGAGAAATTCCCGCTGGCGGAAATCCGTCTGTACGACATTGACGAAGCCCGGCAGAACACCATTGCGCCGGTGGTCGAGAAAGTGCTGCGCGACCACAGCCAGAGCATCAAATTTACGGTGACCACTGACCCGGAAACCGCCTTTCGCGGCGCGCACTTTGTCTTTGCCCAGATGCGTGTTGGTCAGTACAAAATGCGTGAGCAGGATGAAAAAATCCCCCTGCGCCATGGCGTCGTCGGTCAGGAAACCTGCGGGCCTGGCGGGCTGGCTTATGGGCTACGTACCATTCTGCCCATGGTGGAGCTTATCGATCACGTTGAGCGTTATGCCGACAAAAAAGCGTGGATTGTGAACTACTCCAACCCGGCGGCCATTGTGGCGGAAGGGGTACGCCGCCTGCGCCCGGATGCTCGCGTCCTCAATATTTGCGATATGCCGGTCGCCGCGATGCGTAATATGGGCGCGGTGCTGGGCGTGGATCGTCACAAACTGGTGGTGGATTACTTCGGTCTTAACCACTTTGGCTGGTTTACCCGCATTCTGGTGGATGGCGAAGACAAACTGCCGCAGCTGCGTGAACACATCGCCCGCTTTGGTCTGCTCACCGAAGATGCCGCGCAAACCGACCCGCAGCACTCGGATCCGTCATGGGTCAAAACCTGGCGTAACATTAAACCGGTGATGGACAACTTCCCCGACTATCTGCCCAATCCCTATTTGCAGTATTACCTGATGCCCAATGAGATTGTTGAGCATCAGGATCCCAATTACACCCGCGCTAATGAAGTGATGAACGGGCGCGAGAAGAAGTTGTTTGCCGCAGCAGAAGAGTACAAGCGGACGGGAATTCTGTCGGACGCGTTCCATGTGGGCGTGCATGGCGAGTTTATTGTCGATGTCGCCCGTTCGCTGGCCTTTGATTTGCGCCAGCGTCATCTGGTGATTGTGGAAAACAAAGGGGCCATCGCCAATTTACCTTACGATGCGATGGTGGAAGTCCCCGCCTACATCACCGCCGAAGGCGCTGAGCCGGTGCGTATGGGTGCCGTTCCGTTGTTCCACCAGACGCTGCTGATGCAGCAGCTGGCGTCAGAACAACTGCTGGTAGAAGCAACCATTGAAGGCAGTTATGAAAAAGCGCTGCAGGCGTTTACCCTGAACCGCACGGTGCCCACCATGCAGCACGCCAAAGCCATTCTCGACGACATGATTGAGGCTAACCGCGACTACTGGCCTGCCCTGCAAAAGGCCTGGGAAAACGGCAAAGCGGTACAAAAATAACGAGGTGACTCGCGCCTTTTGCGATGGTTGCTTGTCGGGTCAGAAAAAAACGTTAACAATTCAGGATATACCCTAAATAATTCACGTTGCAGGCAGGCGGCAAGTGAGAGAACTCCCGGGAGCTTACTGAAGTAAGTGACCGGGATGAACGAATGTAGCCAACACACCTGCAGCCTGAAGTATGACGGGTTTCTTGTTAATGACCTGGAGGCAACCATGTCCACCTCGTATTTTGTCTCAGCCGACTGGCTGATTGAACACAGCGATGATCCTGAAGTACAAGTCATTGATGCCAGAATGGCCCCGGCGGGTCAGGAACATCTGCGTGATATGGCCGCAGAATACCGTGCCGGGCACATTCCTGACGCGGTCAGGTTCGATATTGAAGCCTTGTCCGATCATGCCTCAAACCTGCCCCATATGCTGCCACGCCCGGAAGCCTTTGCCGTCGCCATGCGTGAACTGGGGATCAGCCATGACAAGCATCTGGTCGTTTATGACGAAGGTAACCTCTTTTCCGCCCCCCGCGCGTGGTGGATGCTGCGCTACTTTGGCGCTGACAATGTCTCCATTCTGGCGGGCGGTCTTGCCGGCTGGCAGCGAGATGAGCTGCCGCTCGCGCAGGGTGACGTTACGCTACCCGAATCCGACTTCGAGGTGAAAACCGATCCTGATACGGTAAAACGCCTGACGGATGTGCTGTTAGTCAGCCACGAAGGCACGGCTCAACTCGTTGACGCCCGCCCAGGCCCCCGCTTTAAAGGCGAGGCCGATGAACCGCGTGCGGGTTTGAAGCGCGGCCATATTCCAGGTGCGCGCAATGTTCCCTGGGGGGATCTGGTGGTGAACGGTGAGCTCAAAACCACGGACGAACTGGCGGAAATCTTTGAACGCCAGGGTGTTGATCTCGCTAAACCGATTATTGCCAGCTGCGGTTCCGGCGTCACGGCTTGCGTGGTGATTCTGGCACTGGCGACGCTCGGCGCACGTAACGTTAAGCTGTACGATGGCTCCTGGAGTGAATGGGGTGCCCGTGACGATCTCCCCGTTGAACCAGCCTGAATGGATAACCGACTCGCGACACTGCTGACCCGTGGTGAATCCCTGACGCGGGCGGAGTACCGTGTGCTGGCCCACCTGACGGAGCATCCATTGCTGGTGGGCAACATTACGGTACGCGACCTGGCGACCGCCACCTTTGTTTCGACGGCGACCATTATGCGGCTCTGTCAGAAACTGGGGTTTAGCGGCTACAGTGAGTTTATCTGGCACTGCAAACAGCTTCTGGCCGACACGCCGCATATTGCAGAGCAGCCAGCCCACGGCAGCGATACGCTGCCCAGACTGTTTCATCAGTTTATGGCGAACTATCAGCAGACGTTTCAGTGGGTAAGCCCGGAAAAGCGGCAGGCCTTTGCCAGGCTGCTACGCGAAAAAGAGAGTTTTTTTCTCTACGGCGCGGGGTTTTCCTATCTGTTTGCGGAGTATCTGACCAAGAAACTGCAGGTGCTGGGCAAGACAGCGTTTATCTCCGGCCCCGGCGACAGTCGCAACATTTTTCTCAGCAATGCCGCGCGCTATCAGGTATTTGTCGCCGTCTCACGCAGTGGCGAAACCGAGCAGGTGCTGGATAAAGCGCGTATTGCCCAGAATGTGGGCATGACGGTTATCGCCTTTACCCGCGCCTCTGCTAATAGCCTGGCCGGGCTGGCAGACGTGCACTTCGCCCTTTACGACGAGGCGGTACATTTCGCCGCCGAGGCTGCCGGAATAACCTCATTTGAGTCAAATCTGGTGCTGTTAATGGATTTACTGCTGCTGGAAGCGACGGGCTAAAAAGCCCGTCATTCATTCAGATAATGCGGTTCGTTTTCAGGTCGCGCAGGAAGCTGCCCCAGCGACGCTCATAGAAGGGCGTAATGTGGTCAATCATAAAGTGACTGATCCCCTTTTCCCCTTTCACCACCTGGCAGATATCCACCGGATCATCGCCCGGTAAGGTATCCATCGCCACGCTGCCCGCCGCCTGGATAATCTCTTCGATATCGCCATCGGCTTCAATGCCAATCAACAGATTCGACTGCGCGTCGTTTTTCTCTTTGAGCGAGCAAAGGTACGCGCACTTCACGTTGTTGAAGGTTCTGAACAGGGTGGTGAGTGAATCGATCATCTGCGCAGGCGGTTCGGTCACTTCAGACAGCAGCAGCGATGTGCCGCCTTCCAGCACCTCCTGCTCGCTGAGTGGGCTACCTTCTTTTCCCACCAGATGACTGATTTCACGCGGCGTGAGCTCTTTGCCCGTCGGCAGTTTGGCGTTGAGGAAAAGCGTCTCCCCCAGCGTCATTTCAAATAGCGTGCGGGCAGGCAGTACCACAAACGCCTGTTCGGTATCCACCGCCTGTTGCAGTGCTTCCAGCGAGGTGAAGAAGGGAATGACTGACTCGCCGTCATCTTTTTCCCAGTGTTGAATGTCCAGCGCGCTGTCTTCAACAACGGATTTGTCATCCGCCGCCGTACCCGGCACCCAGACGGTGGAGTCCAGCAGCGTACGGAAAAAAGCCGGGCGATAAGCAGGCTCAGTCGCCGCCTTTTCCAGCAGAGTTTCGAGGCTTTCAGTCTCGTGATGATGGTCGTGATCGTGGTCTGAATGGGACATAAATTTTACTGTTCGTCTCGTACTGTTTGATGCCCTCACCCCGGCCCTCTCCCACAGGGAGAGGGGGAACAGCCTGCACCGTGCGATCCCCTCTCTCACTGGGTGAGAGGGAACGGCCTGCACCGCACGATCCCCTCTCCCCTTTGGGGAGAGGGTTAGGGTGAGGGGAAAATTATTGACGGGTCAGCAGATTCGCCAGCGCACGAACGCCCAGCCCTGTTGCCCCTGCCGCCCACTGCTCCACCCCTGCCTTACGGTAGGTGGCAGAACAGTCAATGTGCAGCCAGCCCTGCTGATAATTCTCAACAAAGTGAGACAGGAAACCGGCCGCGGTACTGGCACCCGCCGGGAACGCCGCGCTGGCGGTATTGTTAAGTTCAGCAAAGTTTGACGGCAATTGATGGCGATGGAACTCCGCCAGCGGCAGACGCCAGAACGGTTCGTTCTCTGCGGCGGCGCTTTTCAGCAGGCGGTTAGCCAGCTGATCGTCGAAGCTGAACAGCGCATGGTAATCATTGCCCAGCGCGGTTTTAGCCGCCCCGGTCAGGGTGGCAGCATCGATGATCAGTTCAGGTTTCTGCGCGCTCGCGTTAATGAGTCCATCGGCCAGCACCAGGCGCCCTTCAGCGTCGGTGTTCATCACCTCAACGGTTTTGCCGTTACGGTAGCGAATGATATCGCCCAGCTTGAAGGCATTGCCGCTAATCATGTTGTCAGCACAGCACAGGTAGAGCTTCACGCGTTTGTTCAGGCCGCGGGTAATGGCGAACGCCAGCGCGCCGGTGACCATCGCCGCACCGCCCATATCGGATTTCATGGAATCCATAAACGCGGTTTGTTTGATGCTGTAACCGCCGGAATCGAAGGTAATACCTTTACCGACCAGGCAGGCGTAAATCGGCGCGTCTTTATCGCCAGTCGGGTTAAAATCGAGGGAGAGCAGAACAGGCGGACGTTCGGAGCCACGCCCTACGGTATGAATACCTGCGTAGTTCTGTTCGCGCAGATCTTCGCCTTTCACGATACGGTATGACACCGCTTCGCCGCCGACGTCACTCAGCAGATCCACCGCACGCTGCGCCAGTTGCTCCGGGCCGACGTCTTCTGCCGGCGCATTGATGATGTCGCGCACCCAGTCGATGGTTTTCAGACGGGCATCGAGCTCTTTCTGATCGGTGTCTGATAAGGTCGCCCACGTAATGTTGCGCGTTCCTTTTGGCCCTTTATAACCCGCCCAGAATGCCCAGCTACGATCCGCATCCCAGCCTTCACCGCTCAGTGCGACATGTTTAATACCCATGCCGTCGATTTTGCGTGCCGCGCGTTGAATCAGGCCAGTGTCGTCTTTGCCAGTCAGGTGCAACGTGATGCCATCGTTATTGATGCTGTACGTGGCTTTCTCGCCCCAGCGCGCGTCCGCACTCTGGGTCGTTAAGGTAATTTTCATCGCTTCTGTTGTCATTGTTTTGTCCTTAAGCGCATGGGATATGAAAACGGGCCGCCAGAAGGCAGCCCGTCGATATCAAGATGCTTCGTCTAACCAGACTAGCAGAATTGCCTCGAGAATTTTTTCGTTCGATGCGTTTGGATCGTCATCAAACTCTTCCAGGTCGCAAATCCACTGGTGCATGTCGGTGAAGCGTACCGTCTTCGGATCCAGATCCGGGAAGGTATCATACAGCGCTTCGCCGATTTCGCGGCTGTCGGTCCATTTCAGTGACATATTAGTGCTCCCGCGCATGGTTGATGGTGTAACGTGGGATCTCCACCACCAGGTCCTCGTCGGTGACGCGCGCCTGACAGCTCAGACGGCTTTCCGGCTCCAGGCCCCAGGCCTTGTCCAGCATGTCATCTTCATCTTCGGTGCTTTCAGGCAACGAATCGAAACCTTCACGCACGACACAGTGGCAGGTGGTACAGGCGCAGGATTTCTCACAAGCGTGCTCAAGCTCAATGCCACCACGCAGGGCCACATCAAGAATGGTTTCGCCGGTCTTTGCTTCCATAACTACACCATCGGGACACAGATCCTGATGAGGCAGAAAAACGATCTTAGGCATCTTAAACCTCGTCGACGGAATGGCCTTTTAACGCGGTACGTACGGACTTATCCATACGGCGCGCGGCAAATTCCTGGGTTTGTTTATCTACATTTTTAATAGCGTGTTCAATGGCGTCGGTATCATTGCCCTGGGCAACGGCAACAAGTTGCGCGATAGCCTGGTCAATTTCCTCACGCTCTGCGGCGCTGAGCAGCGCGGCATCGGTTGCCAGCGCACCGGTCAAACTCTCCAGAACGCGGGCGGCTTCCACTTGCTGTTCTGCCAGCATACGTGCTTGCACGTCCTGCTCGGCAAAGCTCATGGAATCCTTAATCATGGTGGCAATTTCGTTGTCGGTCAGACCGTAGGACGGTTTCACCTGAATAGCCGCTTCAACACCGGTGGATTTCTCCATCGCCGTTACGCTCAGCAGGCCATCTGCATCCACCTGGAAGGTGACGCGAATGTGCGCGCCGCCTGCCGGCATTGCCGGGATACCACGCAGTGCAAAACGCGCCAGCGAACGGCAGTCCTGCACCAGTTCGCGCTCACCCTGCATGACATGGATAGACATGGCTGTCTGCCCGTCTTTGAAGGTGGTGAACTCCTGCGCACGCGCAACAGGGATGGTGGTGTTACGCGGGATCACTTTCTCCACGAGGCCGCCCATGGTTTCGAGCCCCAGCGACAGCGGAATAACGTCCAGCAACAGCATGTCGCTGTCCGGCTTATTCCCCACCAGGATGTCAGCCTGAACGGCGGCACCAATAGCGACGACTTTATCCGGGTCGATAGAGGTCAGTGGCGTGCGGCCAAAGAATTCGCCAACACGGTCACGCACCAGCGGCACGCGGGTAGAGCCGCCGACCATCACGACTTCCAGCACCTCATCCGCTTCAACGCCCGCATCTTTTAACGCACGACGGCATGACAGCAAGGTGCGTTTCACCAGACTGGCAATCAGCGCGTCAAACTGCTCGCGGGTTACGGTGCCCTGCCAGCCAGCCACGTCAACGGTGACGGAAGGCGCATCGCTCAGTGCGATTTTTGCCGCGATGGCCGCATCCAGCAACTCACGCTGCAAACGGTTGTCGCCATGTTGCGGGAGCGTCGCCTGCTCGCGAATAAAGTCCGCCAGCAGATGGTCAAAATCATCACCGCCAAGCGCAGAATCACCGCCTGTCGCCAGCACTTCAAACACTCCACGGCTCAAGCGCAGGATGGAAATATCAAAGGTACCACCGCCAAGATCGTAAACGGCGATCACCCCTTCTTTCCCCGAATCCAGACCGTAAGCAATGGCTGCGGCGGTCGGCTCGTTCAGCAAACGCAGAACATGCAGGCCAGCAAGACGCGCGGCGTCTTTAGTGCCCTGACGCTGAGCGTCATCAAAGTAAGCGGGAACGGTAATCACCACGCCATCCAGTTCCCCGGCGAGGGACGCCTGGGCACGCAGGGCGAGCGCTTTGAGGATATCTGCGGAAACGCGGATGGGGTTGACCAGACCGGCGGTGGTCTCGATCATCGGCAGACCCTTTTCACTGGCCTGGAACTGATAGGGTAAGTGGGGATAACGCACCTGGATATCGGCCAGCGCACGACCCATCATGCGTTTTACCGAACTGATGGTGTTAACCGGATCCTGAGCGGCATTGGCACGCGCGTCGAATCCCACCGTGTGCCCCTCGGCGTGATAATGCACGACAGAAGGTAACAGATGGCGACCTGCGTCGTCGGGTAGCGTTTCCGCCTGACCGCTACGCACGGTGGCGACCAGAGAGTTTGTGGTGCCTAAATCGATTCCCGCCGCCAGACGACGCTGGTGCGGCGCGGCGCTCAGACCCGGCTCACTAATTTGTAATAAGGCCATAATGTGCTTCCAAAATTAAAAACCGAGCAGTTTTTCTTCGAGTTGTTCTGTTGAGCTGCGCAGTTTATCCAGAAAACGAAGTTTACGCACGGTATCCGCCGCGGCATCCCACGCTTCATTATCAAATTGTTCGACCATCAACTGATGACGCGCGTCGTACATCTTTTTGACACGCTGAACAAAGGCTTCGAGCCGGTCAGCGTCTCCGGCCGTACCAATCTCATCCAGTTCTTCACGAAGCTCCAGTTGCTCCATCAGAAACGCAGTATCCCGTACCGTGTGCTGCTCTGACGTCAGATCGAAACCGTGCAGGGAGAGCAGATATTCTGCTCGCGCCAGAGGATGGCGCAGCGTTTGCCAGGCCTGATTGATGGTCGCAGACTGTTGCACGGACGCAAGCTGTTCCGCCGGCGTGCCGCTGGCAAATTTATCGGGGTGGTACTGGCGCTGGAGATCCTGAAAACGGGTGGTCAGTGCCGGAATATCGACTTGATAGTGGGCGGATAAGCCAAAGAGGGTGAAGTAATCCATAACGAGTCCTGCTATAACAAGCCCCACACGCAGATTGACTCAGCTCGAATGATTTTGAGTCTTTTCTATGGTGGGGCTTATCGGTAACACGCGATTAAACGTTGAAGCTTTCGCCGCAACCGCACTCATCTTTCACGTTCGGGTTCGTAAACTTAAACCCTTCGTTAAGGCCTTCTTTGACAAAGTCCAGCTGGGTGCCGTCAAGGAATTGCAGGCTTTTGCCGTCGATAACGACCTTCACACCTTTATCTTCAAACACGGTATCTTCTGATTCCGGTTTGTCGACGAATTCCAGTACGTAGGCCATGCCAGAACAACCCGAGGTTCTGACCCCCAGACGCAGGCCAAACCCTTTACCGCGGTTGGCCAGAAAGTTATTCACTCGCGCTGCAGCACTGTCGCTTAGGGTAATCGACATACAATGCCCTCAATTATTTTTTTCATCATTCTTCCCACCGCAGGTGCGTTGGCTTCATTTGTTCACTCAAGTCACTTACCTTAGTAAGCTCCTTGAGACTCACAAACTTGCCGCCTTCCTGCACTGTGAATTATTTAGAAACCACTTCACGTTTACTTTTATAATCCGCAATCGCGGCTTTAATCGCATCTTCTGCCAGGATAGAGCAGTGGATTTTTACCGGCGGTAATTCCAGCTCTTCGGCGATGTCGGTGTTCTTGATGGCCTGCGCTTCATCCAGGGATTTTCCCTTCACCCACTCGGTAACCAGTGAGCTGGAAGCGATAGCAGAACCGCAACCGTAAGTCTTGAAGCGCGCGTCTTCAATGATACCCTCATTGTTGACTTTGATCTGCAACTTCATCACGTCGCCACAAGCCGGTGCACCCACCATGCCGCTGCCTACGCTCTCGTCGCTGTTGTCGAAAGAACCCACGTTGCGCGGATTCTCATAATGATCGATTACTTTTTCGCTGTAAGCCATGTTCTGTTCTCCTGATTCCGCTGCCGATTAGTGATGTGACCATTCAATACTGTTTAAATCCACGCCCTGTTTGAACATTTCCCACAGAGGAGAAAGGTCGCGCAGACGGCCAATGGAGTTACGTACCAGCTTGATGGTGTAATCAATTTCTTCTTCGGTGGTGAAACGACCTAAGGAGAAACGAATGGAGCTGTGTGCCAGCTCATCAGTCATACCCAGCGCACGCAGCACGTAGGACGGCTCAAGGCTTGCGGAAGTACAGGCAGAACCGGAGGAGACGGCCAGGTCTTTCAGCGCCATAATCAGGGATTCGCCTTCAACGTAGTTAAAGCTGACGTTGAGGATGTTCGGTGCGCCCTGCTCGAGGTCACCGTTCAGGTAAACCTCTTCCATATCTTTCACGCCTTCCCACAGACGGTTACGCAGTGTACGCAGACGCGCCATCTCGGTTTCCATCTCTTCTTTGGCAATACGGTAGGCTTCACCCATGCCAACGATCTGGTGAACAGGCAGGGTACCGGAACGCATGCCGCGCTCGTGACCACCGCCGTGCATCTGCGCTTCGATACGGATACGCGGTTTACGACGAACGTACAGCGCGCCAATGCCTTTCGGGCCGTAGATTTTGTGACCGGAGAAGGACATCAGATCGACTTTCAGTTGGCTCAGGTCGATTGGCAGCTTGCCGACGCTCTGGGTTGCATCAACGTGATAGATGATACCGCGCGCACGGCACATTTCGCCGATGGTCGCGATATCCTGCACAACGCCGATTTCGTTGTTCACGTGCATAATAGAAACCAGAATGGTGTCATCACGCATTGCGGCTTCGAGTTCTTTCAGGTCGATAATGCCGTTGCTGGCAGGCGCAAGGTAGGTAACCTCAAAACCTTCACGCTCGAGCTGACGACAGGTGTCCAGCACGGCTTTGTGTTCGGTTTTGCAGGTAATAATGTGCTTGCCTTTTTTCTGGTAAAAGTTGGCCGCACCTTTGATTGCCAGGTTGTCAGATTCGGTAGCGCCGGAAGTGAACACAATTTCACGCGGATCGGCACCCACCAGCTCAGCAATCTGATTACGGGCGATATCTACCGCCTCTTCAGCATGCCAGCCAAAACGGTGTGAACGGGAAGCGGGGTTACCAAAGTTTCCGTCCAGGGTCAGACACTGCATCATTTTCTCAGCAACACGCGGGTCCACCGGCGTTGTTGCGGAGTAATCGAGATAAATCGGTAATTTCATTGCTCTTAAACTCCGTACATCACTCAATGCAATGAACCAGGCTTGCGGTCGGATGTTCAGCCGTTATGCGGGGTGCTTCCACCCCGGCCTGATTCCAGATTTTTATAATGTTTTAACCTAACTGTTTTGCGGTGCAGCAAGGCGGCAAGCTTGTGAATACCCAGGAGCTTACATAAGTAAGCGACTAGGCTGAACACGTGCGGCCAACGCAGCAGCGCCCCGAAACAGGACGGGTAAATTATGCGCGCAGTTTGACGTCGATCGCGTCCTGACCACGGGTCGTGCGTTGGGTTTCGTGCGAATGCTGACGATCGGAGACGTCAAGAATTTCCTGGTTGTTAACCAGCTCACCCAGGGTGATGTTATTCAGGAAACCGGTGAGACGATCGCTCAGATCGCGCCACAGCGCATGAGTCAGACATTTATCGCCGCCCTGGCAGCCAGTTTTGCCCTGGCAACGGGTTGCATCAACCGATTCGTCAACGGCGCTGATCACTTCGCCAACAGCGATGCTGCTTGCGTCTTTACCCAGCAGGTAACCGCCACCCGGACCACGTACGCTGGCAACCAGGCCATTTTTACGTAAGCGGGAGAAAAGCTGTTCCAGATAAGAAAGGGAGATCCCCTGACGCTCGGAAATATCAGCCAATGGAACCGGACCCGTTTCGGAGTTGAGCGCAACGTCCAGCATTGCGGTCACGGCATAACGCCCTTTAGATGTCAGTCTCATGTCTTACTTAGCCTCAAGCTCGCCCCTGCCCGGGGTTTTTATTAAAATTTCAAATAATGTCGCATAGCGGAGGCAAGTCTGACATTCCTGACTAAATTGGTCAACTATTTACTTGACTGTTTTAGTCAGGTATTTGGCTTTACGTGCCGTTTGACTTAAGCGCGGTTTGACGCCCCCTCCGCGGCCGGGAGGGGAAGAAAAAACTTATTGTTTTTCCTGCGTTTTTTGCTCAATTGAGGCCAGCATGCCACGCAGAATATTGAGCTCCTGGCTCTCCGGGCGGGCACGGGTAAAGAGGCGACGCAGCTTGTTCATGACCTGTCCGGGATGGTTTTCACGGATAAAACCGGTCGAAAGCAGCGTCTTTTCCAGATGACCATAGAAGCGTTCGAGATCGTCAACCAACGGGTACGGCGCCTCTTCTTCTTTTGCATCCAGCGGGCTATTTTCTTCCTGCGTTGCCAGCCATGCCATACGCACTTCGTAGGCAATAACCTGTACCGCCATCGCCAGATTCAGCGAGCTGTATTCCGGGTTAGCCGCAATGGCAACGTGATAATGGCATTTTTGCAGCTCATCGTTTGTCAGCCCCACACGTTCCCGGCCAAAGACCAGCGCGACGGGCGCATGCTTGCCTTCAGCCACGCTTTTCAACCCGCATTCGCGCGGATCGAGCATCGGCCAGGGCAGCGTACGAGAACGCGCGCTGGTGCCCACCACCAGGCTACAGCCTGCAAGGGCTTCATCCAGCGTATCGACGATGTGCGCCTCACCAATGACGTCACTGGCGCCGGCCGCCAGCGCGATGGCCTGTGAGTCGGGCTTCACCAGCGGGTTAACCAGCCACAGGTTGGTCAGGCCCATTGTTTTCATTGCACGGGCGACGGAGCCCATATTGCCGGTGTGAGAGGTCTCCACCAGTACGATTCGAATATTTTGCAGCATAGTTTTTCTACGGCTAAAGAATATTTGTGCATATTATCATAAAGCGAAGACATATTCCGAATACGCTGCTATTATACGCGCCGTTTTCCCGTTCTTTAACATCCAGTGAGAGAGACCGATGCATCCGATGCTGACCATCGCCGTGCGCGCAGCGCGCAAGGCGGGTAATTTAATTGCCAAACACTACGAAACACCAGACTCCGTAGAATCCAGCCAGAAAGGCAGCAATGACTTTGTGACTAACGTTGATAAAGCCGCCGAAGCGCTTATCATCGAAACCATTCGCAAGTCTTACCCGCAACACACCATTATCACCGAAGAAAGCGGTGAGCATGAAGGCGAAGATCAGGATGTTCAATGGGTTATCGATCCACTGGATGGCACCACCAACTTTATTAAACGCCTCCCACACTTCTCCGTTTCTATCGCCGTACGCATCAAAGGCCGTACCGAAGTGGCGGTCGTTTACGATCCTATGCGTAATGAATTGTTCACCGCGACCCGTGGTCAGGGCGCCCAGCTGAACGGTTACCGTCTGCGCGGCAGCATTGCACGCGACCTGGATGGCACCATCCTGGCGACTGGCTTCCCGTTCAAAGTAAAACAGCACGCCCCTGCCTATATTAAAATTATCGGTAAACTGTTCACCGAGTGCGCTGACTTCCGTCGTACCGGCTCTGCTGCGCTGGATCTGGCCTATGTGGCCGCTGGCCGCGTTGACGGTTTCTTTGAAATTGGTCTTAAGCCGTGGGACTTCGCCGCAGGCGAGCTGCTGGTTCGTGAAGCAGGCGGTCTGGTGTGTGATTTCACCGGCGGTCATGGCTACATGATGAGCGGTAACGTTGTTGCTGGTAACCCGCGTGTCGTCAAAGCGATGCTAGCCAACATGCGTGACGAACTGAGTGAAGCGCTGAAGCGTTAACAGTAATGATGCCCTCACTCACTGGGTGGGGGCATCATAATCAAAACGGTCTTATTCCCCTGCCGACAGGCACTGCACTCATCCACATCACCACCGCAGCAACCACTAATATTGTCCCGCCGGCTAACGCCAGCGTTGTCCAGCCCACCTGTTTCCATACGGCAGGCGCTTGATTGCGGCTCAGTTTTACTGCCAGCGTGCGGAAAGTATGCACCAGTAACGCCAGCGAACTGATAGTCAGCGACGTGCCCGCTGCCATCGCCATTGCCGATGCTACACCCCAGCCAAATACGCCTGTCACTTTGCTGAATAACAACACCATGATAGCCCCTGAACAGGGCCGCATGCCCATCGACAGCACAATCACCAGCCGCGCCCGCCAGTCGTCGCTCTGCTGCAGTTGCTCAGGCGTTGGCAGATGCTGATGTCCGCAGCCGCAATGTTCATGGTGAACATGATGGGGAGTGAAGGCCTTAAAGGTCGGCTTGCGTAAGAGAAAACGCAGTGCCCTGAGCGCCCGCCAGCAGAGCAGAATACCCAGCACCCCCACCAGCGCATAACTGCCCTTCTCCAGCCAGAAACTGCTGAGATGAAGTTGCCGCGCGGGCAAGGCCAGCACTGAGAGCACCACAACCACCAGCAGCACCGCCACCACGCCTTGTAGCAAAGAGGAGGCTAACGTCAGGCCGATGCTGGACTTCAGCTTTGAAGGGTGAGTGGCAAGCCAGGTGGCAATCACTACTTTGCCGTGCCCCGGCCCCAGCGCGTGCAGCACGCCATAAATAAAACTCACCAGCAGTAATGCGCCCCCGGCTTTTGTCGGGTTCTCTGCTACGGCTTTTAACAGGGTGCTCAATTGCTGATTGAAATCGCGTTGCCAGCCAATACTCGCCCGCATCACCTGCGGCCAGGCTTGCCATAACCAACAAGCGCCTGCCAGCGCAATCAGTAAAAAGAGCCCCAGCGGCCACCATTGTTGCCAGCCGGGGCGTCGAAGACGTGTCGCGGATATTACTGACATTGTAAAGTCACCGTTTGTGCAAACTGTTTACCCAGTTCCATGCTCTCCTCGGGCGCATCGGCTTTATCCAGCGATTGTGCGTAATCAAGAACATCATCGCCCGGCTGCGGTGTGTGAACCCTGAGCTTACACTTCTCGCGCAGTTCAGCAGGCAGGGTCACGTCGCTGTCATGCTCATAGCTCATGTCCACATAATAAGTGGGATCGAAGGTAGAAAAGGTGTAAGTCTGCCCACTTAGCGGCTGCGGCGCAGCAAGGGGAAGCGCAAAAATCAGCACCGCCTGATGCCCCTCACGTTCCATGCCATAGTGCAGCGGGCGGTTCATGAACTTCACTTTTTGCCCGTTATGCCAGACTTCGGTGAAATAGTGCTGCCCCAGTACGTTAGCCATCACTTCCGCAGCCAGTTTTTTCCAGATTTCCTCGCCGGGTTTCGCATCTCCGGCGTCATACAGCAGATCGGCAGAGGTAATTTCATCCATCGTCCAGCGCATCTCAAGCCCTGTCCACTGGCCATTCGCCACTAACACCCCGGTTTTCAGGCGGATGAAGCTGTGGGGATGCGCCAGCGTGGCGAATGATAAAAGCGCGAGAAAAAGCCCAAGGGCGCACTGTTTCACTGCTTGCATGTCTTCCTCACGATAAAAATTCTGTGATGCTCTCCGGCAATCCTGAGGTAAAGGGCTGCGGCTGCGCTTTCGTCAATCATACCTTTAGCTATTCTTATCGAACACCCTAACTGGAACTCAGCAGATGACAATCGTAATGACGCCACCATCTGTGCTCTCCAGTCCGCAGCGCCGCTGCCAGGTGCTACTGATGCTTGCGCTACCGGGGCAGACGGTCACCACGGAAATCATTCGCACTATTAATGGTGTCGATGAGGAGATTGCACGGCAGGATATCACTGATACCCACCATGAAATCCAGCGCTATCATCGTCTTACCATTGCGTCCCAGCAGGACGGCAGCTATCGGATTGAAGGCACCTCTCTGGATCAACGCCTGTGCCAGTTGCAGTGGCTACGGCGTGGCCTGCGCCTGTGCCCGCACTTTATCACCGAGCACTATATTCCCGCGCTTAAGTCAGCGCTTAAACAGCGCGGCGTCGCACGCACGTTATATGATGACACGAACTTACGTGCGCTGATCAATCTGTGCGCGCGCCGGCTACAGCGTTCCTTTGAGTGTAGTGATATCCAGTTTTTGCGCCTCTACCTGCAGTACTGCCTGCTGCAAAGCCACGCTGGCTTCTCCCCTGAATTCAACCCCGTGCAGCACGCATGGACGCAAATGCGCGCCGAGTATGCTGCGGCGCAGGAGATTGTTCGCCACTGGCAGCGTCGGGTTACTCCCCTGCCCCCGGCGAATGAACATGCTTTCCTCGCGTTGCTGTTTATGATGCTGCGTACGCCGGATCCATTAAATGACTGTCATCATGAGGATCAGCGTCTTCAGCAGGCGATTGCGAATATGATCGACCGTTTTCGCACGCTTGCCGGCCTCCACTTCAGTGATGAGCAGGGGCTGAGCGCACAACTCTATATCCATTTAGCCCAGGCGCTGGATCGCAACCTGTTTGGCATAGGTATTGATAACAGCCTGCAGGAAGAGATAGTCCGGCTTTACCCGCGGTTGGTTCGCACCACGCGCGAAGCGCTGGCAGAACTCGAAACGGAGTATGCGTTGCGCTTTAGCGATGAAGAGGCCGGACTGGTGGCAGTGATTTTTGGTGCCTGGCTGATGCAGGAAACCGATCTGCATGAAAAGCAGGTGGTGCTGATTACCGGGGGTGATTCACAAAGAGAACAGGAGATCGAGCTGCAGTTGCGCGAGCTGACGCTCCTGCCGCTCAATATCAAATACCTGTCGGTGCGCGAGTTTAAAAAGCAAGGCGCCCCCCGTGACGTCACGGTGATCGTCACCCCTTACGCCACGCCGCTGCCGTTGTTCTCAGCGCCACTGATTCACACCGACCAGTCGCTGAGTGAGCATCAACAGCAGCATATTCGCAGTATGCTGGAATCCTAGTGCTGCAGGCTGACCTTCGGGCGCAGGAACAGCGCCGGGAGGACCAGCAGCGCCATCACCCAGAACAGCCCCTGATGCAGATGTTGATACAGGAAGCCGGACACCATCGTCATCAGGGCGATACTGCCTCCCATCGCCACGGCGGAATAGACCGCCTGCAGGCGGATGATTTCATTCTCTTTGCGCGCAGCGATGTAGCGCATCGCGGCAAGATGGCAGACGGTGAAGGTGCCACAATGGAGGATCTGCACCACAATCAGCCACGGCAGTTCGGTCGTCCATCCCATTAATCCCCAGCGCACCAGGCCGCTGACTGCGGAAAGCAACAGCAGATCGCGGGCGCTAAAGCGGCGGAACAGGCGGTTGCTCAGAGTAAAGACCACGACCTCCGCCACCACTCCGAGTGACCATAAATAGCCAACCGTCGAGGCAGAGTAGCCTGATTCCTGCCAGTAGAGTGCGCTAAAACCGTAATACGCGGCATGTGCGCCCTGCAGTAAGGAGACGCAGGCCAGAAAACGCCAGTTTTTGACCACCAGGTCGCGCCATGCCTGCCAGCCCGTCGCATCCTGATGGCGCATCTCACCCTGCGGTAGGATAGCGGGGCGAATCAGCATGCCAAGCAGCATAGAGACCACGCCTAAGGTGAGCATCGCCAGCACCGCGCGGTAATCAAACTCACTGACCAGCTTACCGGTGGCGGCAGAGCCAATCACGAAAGCGATAGAGCCCCATACGCGAACCCGCCCATAATCCATGGGGAACTGTTTTTGCCAGGTGTTCGCCAGCGCATCGGTCAGCGGCACTAACGGTGAGAAAAAGAGGTTAAACCCAATAATCACCACCATCAGCCAGGCGACATGAGTACCGGCCCAGAATCCGAGGGCAAACAGCAGGGTAATCAGCGCGAGAATACGTAACGCTTTGATGAGCAGAGAAGGATTGCTGACGCGGGGCGCAATCAGCAGACTGCCAACAAAACGGGCAACCAGACCCGCGCCAAGCAAAATACCGATGGTTTCAGGGGTCAGCCCTGTCCCTTTGAGCCAGACGCTCCAGAAGGGGAGAAAAATACCGTAGCTAAAAAAGTAGGTGAAGTAAGCGAGCGCCAGCCAGCGCGTGGACTGCAAGACCATGATTTCCTCCTGAATGGTGGCGATAGTCTGGAGGGAAACGGGCAACCTTGCAAGTAACAGTGCGATAACATGCCTGCCCGCTTCCGGGCAGGCAGGGTTAATCAGGAGAGCAGTGCCAGTTCCATGGTCTGGCTCTGGCTTTCACCGGGTTTAAGGACCGTCAGATTCCCGCCCTGCGGCCGATGATGATCGTCCGGCGCATGGCTCATCGGCTCCATACAGAAGAAGTCGAACGCATAACCTTCATCAAAGGCAGGGTCGGACACGAAGACGAAGTAGCAAGGCGCCGCCGGTGTCGTTTTCAGCCGCAGCCTGTAGTCCTGCTGACTGATAAGCGCCTCGCCATTCCAGCCAGCAAAACCATTGTTGACCCACTGGCGCGGGAGTACATTTGGCTGATTGAAATCTAACGCCGCGGGCAAGCTATCCTGATACTCGCCGGCCAGCCACTGTTCACGCTCAAGCCAGTAACCCGACGCCTGCGCCTGTAAGCGCGTCGTTTCCGTCAGCGGGAAATAGGGATGCCAGCCAAGGCCAAACGGCAGCGCCTCCTTCCCCTCATTGTTCACGGTGAGCGTCACCGACAACGACGATGATCTGAGCTGAAAGTGTTGCTGCGCCACGTAGCGATACACACCATGCTGATGCCGATAGTGCAGAGTCAGCGCGTCGTCTGACCGCCCGTCACACTGCCAGTCGTTCAGCCAGCCGTCGCCGTGCAGATAGTGGCTATCCCATTCGACGTTCGGCTCCAGGTGATACGACTTTCCTTCCCACTCGAAGCCATTGCCGCTGACCCGATTGCCAAAAGGCACCAGCGGAAAACAGGACGACTCCACCGCCACGCCACGCTGCTTGCCGGGGCGTAGCAGCGGCGTGTTGTTGTGCCAGAACCCCTCAATCACGCCCCCGCGTTCTGAAACCGTGAGGCGCAATGGCCCGTTCTGTAAAGTGTAAAGCGTCATCATGCACCTCGTCAGTCTGGGAAATTGATGACCACTTTGCCGCATTTCCCGCTTGCCATCAGGGCATAGGCCTCGCCTGCCTGCTCAAGAGAGAAGCGATGAGTAATGGCACTGCGCGGCCATAACTTCCAGTCGGTGAGGTCATGCGCGCATTTTTCCATATGAAAAAGGCTGGTGACCCAGGATCCGATAATGCGCCGCTGGTGATGCATCAGGTCGGCACTGACTTCAAACTCCACTTTACCGGTTTCGCCAATGTAGACCACCCGCCCCCAGTCG
>DFPL01000064.1 GCA_002377245.1 Enterobacteriaceae bacterium UBA3516 | reverse complement strand
ATAAGCGGCGCGTCTCCGCCAGTCAGCGCCACCTCACGTTCCAAGGTGCTGGTGCAGCCATCTTCCGGCAGGCGCGTGATATCCGGCACCAGCATGTGATCTGACGGGGTCAGAACAATCATGTTCTCGCCACGATCGTCCTGGTTGATGCCGACGATATCGAAGAGGTTCATGGCAAAGTTAATCAGGCCGGTGTCGTCGTCCTGTTCCTCAATGCTGTCTGCCAGCGCCTGCGCTTTTTCGCCGCCGTTAGAATGAATCTCAAGCAGGCGGTCGCGGCCTTGTTCAAGCTGCGCCTTCAGCGCGTCGTGCTGCTCACGACAGCTTTTGATCAGCTCATCAAAACCTGCGGTCTCTTCCGGAGAAGCCAGGTAGCCGATCAGGCTGGCGTGAACCTGGTCGTAAATCGCACGGCCGGTCGGACAGGTGTGCTCAAACGCATCCAGCCCTTCGTGATACCAGCGTACCAGCACCGACTGGGCGGTTTTTTCGAGGTAAGGCACGTGGATCTGAATGTCGTGTGCCTGGCCAATACGGTCCAGGCGGCCAATACGTTGTTCCAGCAGATCCGGGTTGAACGGCAGGTCGAACATCACCAGATGGCTGGCGAACTGGAAGTTACGTCCTTCAGAGCCGATTTCCGAGCACAGCAGTACCTGCGCACCGCTGTCTTCTTCACCGAACCAGGCCGCCGCGCGATCGCGTTCGATGATGGACATACCTTCGTGGAAGACGGCGGCACGAATACCTTCGCGCTCACGCAATACCTGCTCCAGTTGCAGCGCGGTGGCCGCTTTTGCGCAGATCACCAGCACTTTTTGCGAACGATGGCTGGTCAGGTAACCCATCAGCCACTCAACGCGGGGGTCGAAGTTCCACCAGGTGCCGGTGTCGCCTTCGAACTCCTGGTAAATCTGCTCCGGGTAGAGCATGTCGCGTGCGCGGTCTTCCTGACTTTTGCGGGCACCCATAATGCCAGTCACTTGAATCGCGGGCTGGTACTGCGTCGGCAGCGGCAGCTTGATGGTGTGCAGTTCGCGTTTCGGGAAGCCTTTCACACCATTACGGGTGTTACGGAACAGCACGCGGCTGGTGCCGTGGCGGTCCATCAGCATCGCAATCAGCTCCTGACGTGCGGCGTCGGCGCCGTCACGGTCGCTGTTGGCGGTTTGCAGCAGTGGCTCGATGTCCTGCTCGCCAATCAAGTCGCTCAACATATTCAGATCGGCGTCGCTGAGGCGTTTGCCTTCCAGCAACATGGCGACCGCATCCGCAACCGGGCGGTAATTCTGTTGCTCATCAACGAACTGGGCGAAATCGTGGAAACGGTTTGGATCCAGCAGGCGCAGGCGAGCAAAGTGGCTCTCCAGCCCGAGCTGTTCCGGTGTGGCGGTCAGCAGCAACATCCCCGGCACGCGTTCGGCCAGTTGCTCAATCGCCAGATATTCGCGGCTTGGCGCATCTTCGCTCCAGACAAGATGGTGCGCTTCATCGACCACCATCAGATCCCACTCTGCATCGCAGAGGTGCTCCAGGCGCTGCTTGTTACGACGTACAAAGTCGAGAGAGCAGATGACCAGTTGTTCAGTTTCAAACGGGTTGTCCGCATCGTGCTGGGCTTCGGCATAACGCTCATCGTCAAACAGCGCAAAGCGCAGGTTGAAGCGACGCAGCATTTCCACCAGCCACTGATGCTGCAGGGTTTCCGGCAGCACGATCAGGACACGTTCAGCGGCCCCGGACAGCAACTGCTGGTGCAGGATCATCCCGGCTTCAATGGTTTTCCCTAAGCCGACTTCATCAGCCAGCAGCACACGCGGCGCGTAACGGCGGCCAACATCGTGGGCGATGTGCAACTGATGGGGAATCAGGCTGGTACGCTGACCACGCAGACCGCTCCACGGCATGCGGTACTGCTCGCTCTGGTATTTACGTGCGCGATAACGCAGCGAGAAGCGGTCCATACGATCGATTTGACCGGCAAAGAGTCGATCCTGCGGTTTGCTGAACACCAGTTTGCTGTCGAGCATCACCTCGCGCAGCATAATGCCCGCTTCTTCTGTATCCAGACGCGTTCCGATATAGGCGAGCAGGCCGTTTTCTTCTAATACTTCTTCGATGCTCATCTGCCAGCCTTCGTGGCTGGTCACCGTATCGCCCGGATTAAACATGACACGCGTGACGGGGGAGTCGCTGCGTGCGTAAAGACGGTTTTCTCCGGTCGCAGGGAAAAGCAGAGTGACCGTTCGCGCATCCATCGCAACGACGGTACCAAGTCCAAGTTCGCTTTCCGTGTCGCTGATCCAGCGTTGACCAAGTTTAAAAGGCATAAATGAACTCTATATCTCAAATTGCAGGCAATAGTTCGTCACCGTCTGAGGAGCAGGCGGGCGTCTAATGTTGGGGGCCAGGAATAGAAAGGGCGCTATGGTACTGGATGGCAATGATTTCGTCATCATGCATTGCGTCAAAACAGTCCCATTTGCCCTGTCAGTAGTGTAGCAAAATCATCGTCGGTGAAGGGTAAGATTCCATCGGCAACCGGCATAAGTTGTTTCGTTAAATAGTGATCGTAGTCCAGCGGCGAGTGCTGATAGTCGACCGGTTCAGGCCCTTGCGTGGTCCAGACATATTTGATGGTTCCGCGATTTTGATACTGCGCAGGTCGCCCTCGCTTCAGGTTCTCTTCATCCGCCAGACGTGCGGCGCGCACATGGGGCGGAACATTGCGCTCATACTCTGCAAGCGGCCTGCGCAGGCGCTTACGGTAAATCAACTGATTGTCTAACTCACCGTCCATCAATTGCTTAATCGTCTCGCGTACATAGTCCTGATAGGGCTCATTGCGAAAGATGCGCAGGTAAAGTGCTTTCTGAAACTGCTGCGCCAGCGGCGTCCAGTCGGTACGCACGGTTTCCAGCCCTTTGAACACCATGCGCTGCGTGTCACCTTCCTGAATCAGCCCCGCATAGCGCTTTTTACTTCCCTGCTCAGTGCCGCGTATGGTGGGCATGAGAAAGCGGCAGAAATGCGTTTCAAATTCCAGCTCCATGGCGCTGTTCAGGTTCTGAGCCTGCAGATGGGTCGTCCACCAACTGTTCACATGTGCAACCAGTTCACGGCCAATGCGTGCGGCGTCTTCCTCGCTATGGGCCTTTTTCAGCCAGACGAAGGTCGAGTCAGTATCGCCATAAATCACGTCGTAGCCCTGTTGCTCAATCAGCGCTTTGGTCTGGCGCATGATCTCATGCCCGCGCATGGTGATCGAGGACGCAAGGCGAGGATCGAAAAAGCGGCATGCGCGGGTGCCGAGTACGCCATAAAAGGCATTCATAATGATCTTCAGCGCCTGCGAGAGCGGCTTATTGCCGGTGCGTTTTGCTTCGTCGCGCCCGTGCCAGATCTGACCGACGATGTCGGGCAGGCAGTGGGTCTGCCGGGAGAACCAGGCACCAAGGAAGCCCTCGGTGCTATGTTCAATATCGGGTTTCGCCATCCCTTCAACCAGCCCAACGGGATCGATAAGAAAAGTGCGAATGATTGAGGGATAGAGGCTTTTATAGTCGAGCACCAGCACTGAGTCATACAGACCGGGGCGGGAGTCCATCACGTAGCCGCCGGGGCTGGCCTGCGGTGGCACATCGCCGAGGTTAGGCGCCACGTAGCCTGCGCGGTGCATACGCGGGAAATAGAGATGGCTGAACGCCGCAACGGATCCACCGTGCCTGTCGATCGCCAGGCCATTGACCGTGGCGCGCTCGAGCAAAAATGGCATGATCTCCGTTTTGTGGAAAATGCGTGTCACCAGCTCGCAATCCTTCAGATTGTAGGTGGCGAGCGCCGGTTTGTTCTCGGCGAAACGACGATCGATCTCATCCATACGATCCCACGGGTTATCAATGGCTTTGCCTTCTCCCAGCAGCTCTTGCGAAACCGATTCGAGAGAGAATGACGAGAACGACCAAAATGCCGATTTCAGGGCATCAATCCCATCAACAATCACCCGGCCGGTCGCCTGAGCGAAAAAGACGCCGTTTTTAAAGCCGTGTTCGCGCCATTCCAGTGCGGTATTGCCGCGCCCAAGCAGCAAGGGGATGCGGTAGCGTTCGGCGCTTTTTTGCAGCACCCGCAGGTCGAACTGCACCACGTTCCAGCCGATGAGCACATCCGGATCGTGCTCGGCGAACCATGCGTTGAGCTTTTCCAGCAGTTGCGGGCGGCTGTTAACATACTCAAGATGGAAATCGAGCCCGCTGGCATCGCCGTTCGCCGGGCCGAGCATATAAACCGTGCGCTGCCCACAGCCTTCGAGCCCAATGCAATAGAGTTCGCCGTGGCGGGTGGTTTCGATGTCCAGTGAGACCCATTTCAGCGCGGGGCGGTAATCCGGGTGCGGTTTTAGCCGGGCATTGACGAAGCGCCCGTTTTGCTCCTCGCCATCGACCCAGACGGGGGCGGTAATATAGCGTTCCATCAGAAAACGTTCAGGAGGGCGTATGTCGGCTTCATACACCGTCACGCCGCCCTCGCGCAGTAGCTTTTCATAGCGCATCAACTGGCG
>DFPL01000175.1 GCA_002377245.1 Enterobacteriaceae bacterium UBA3516 | reverse complement strand
GGTTGTCGTTGCCAAAATTCGCTCACTCCTTTACGCACGTTTTCAATGTCCTGTTGGGTGCCCATCAGCTCGAAACGATAGAGATACGGCACGCTGCATTTCTGCGAGACCACATCCCCCGCCCGTCCATAGGCTTCACCGAAGTTACGGTTGCCGGACGCCATCACTCCGCGAATCAACGCGCGGTTTTGCGGATCGTTCAGAAAGCGGATGACCTGTCGGGGGACGGCGCCTGCCGTTCCTCCCCCGCCATAGCTGGGCACCACCAGGATGTAAGGTTCGTCTACCTGAATACGCTCACGTTCATTGAGCGGGATACGTGTTGCCGGTAGTCCCAGTCGTTCGATGAACCGCTGCGTATTCTCTGAGCTACTGGAGAAGTAGACGAGCTGGCTCATGCGCTGGCGACGTGCGGCGCAGGCTGCAGGCGGTTAATCATGTCGGGGCGAAAACCAGACCACTGGGTTTCACCTGCGACAACGACCGGTAACTGACGAAAACCCATGGCACGCAGCGTTTCAGCCGCATCCGGCACCAGGTCTACGTTCACCATCTCAAACTCAAATCCACGACTTTCCATTGCGCGTTTCGTGGCGTGGCACTGCACACAATCGTTTTTAGTGTAAATGGTAATGCGCATGATTCGTATTTCCGATTAGAATGAAGGTAAGGCGCGAGGGTTCGCGTCAGTTGTCTCTTAATTGCTAACAGGAATACTATATGTAGTTGATAAAATTTTCAACCACACAAGATATAGGAAAATGCGATTAATTTATTCCAGGTGATGAGCGCGACGGGAAGGGGAGCCTGTCGGAATTTTTCCTGGCTGAAGGCAAAGAAAAACCCCGCCCGCCAGCGGCGAACGGGGTCTGTAAGGGCAATGCAGGGGGATTAACGACGGGTGCTAATCAATGCGCCCAGGAAAATCCCAACAGCGGCAACCGCCCCCAGGGCGTACAGCGGTTTATCTTTAACGAATGTCCCTGCGCAATCAACGGCATCACGTGCAGCCTGGTAAGCTGGCGTACGGCCATTCATGCGTGCCCGTGTTTCTTTTAACAGTGCCTGTGCTTTACGACGCGCAGCATCCGCTTCATCTTTTGCATCACTGCCCAGGGATTTAAGTACACCTTCCAGGCTGTCCGCTAACTGATGAACATCATTCTGGATATCCTGAACACCTTCGTCTACATCTCTGCGATTAGGTCTGTTAAACATGGGAACCTCCTTTGTTTTCGTAGAGATTTTTAGTTTAGACCATAAATTCGCTTCGCTTGGGAGCGGCACGGCATTTACCTGCGTTTATGGACTTTTCTGAAAGCAGGGCCAATGCTGAATACTGTAAGGTTGCGACGCAGTAAAAAGATGATGAGGAAAAAATATGTATTTACGACCCGATGAGGTGGCGCGCGTTCTGGAAAAAGTTGGCTTTAGAATGGATGTGGCGACGACAAAAACCTACGGTTACCGCCGTGGTGACAACTATGTGTATGTGAACCGTGAGGCACGCATGGGGCGCACCGCGCTGGTTATTCACCCCACGCTTAAAGAACGCAGTTTGTCGCTTGCGGAACCGGCTACCGATATCAAAACCTGCGATCACTACCAGAATTTTCCGCTCTACTTAGGCGGGGACGCCCAGGAACATTACGGCATTCCACACGGCTTTAGTTCACGCATGGCGCTGGAGCGCTTTTTGTCGGGATTGTTCGGCGAAATTCAGTAATTCAGGACAGGCCGAGGCCTGTCATCCTCACTCAAGCTTTGGCCTGCTGGAAGTTCACCTTGAACAGGCGGCGGCAGTAATCCAGGAAGTAACCATAAACCGCCCCCATCATCATCGACAGCACGATATTTGAACTCACCGCTGCGACTATCTGCTGCCAGTCAGCCCCTACCGTTAATAAAATTGCTACGTACACCGGTGACTGAAAGGTCACGTAGGCGAGCACGTCGGCCAGGTTACGCATCCAGCTTGCCGGAGTGATACGGCGTGCCTGACGGATAAACGCATCGCGATAGAAGCCATAGGGCCATGCAATAATGATGTTTACCGGAATGGCCACCAGTCGAGAGGAAAGTGACTGCTCAAAGCTCATTCCTGAGAGGAATATTTCAATCAGCATGTTCACTACCGAACAATAGACAACCATCGCGAAGGTGTCTGCCACGGCATGGCGCAGGCGGGACTGCGGAGAGAACATGGTACTGCTCCTTGAGTAGGCAGGAAATCGTTAGTAGGGAACGATTATCAGCAGGAAGCCGCGCCTCGTTCTTTCGAGATAGATTATCCTTCTATATTCAGACTAACAACTAGCTAATAATTTTTATTTATTCATTTTTTCTGGATAAATCGCTCTGGAGTTGAGTTTTTTTTGCTCATTTCATTATTTTAACGGGAAATGGTGGGAAAGTTATTAATTATCAATTAGTTAATGTTTTATTGGTGCGTTATGCACTGCACGTTTTTACGCGTGTTTTCGTAAATCAGTAAACAATGCTTGCAGGTTGTTCGGAAAAGGTTTGGCAGGATTTTTTATGCTAAATAAAGGATTTTTGCAGAGTTTTGTACTAATTGTGTTGCGCGGTTTTTATGCGGAAAAAATGAATAGAAATTGAATTTGCGGTGAAGAAGCCCTCACCGCAAAGGATCAGCAGACGCCGAAATCGCCGTCTTCTTTATACAGAGAAACATCGGCGGCTTTCAGAGTGAGTTTTTCTGCCTCCTGATCGTGGGCAGGAACCGCCACAATTTGATCTTCATGGACTTCAAGCACCACCAATTTTGGCCCGCCCACGCGGGGCTGCACTACATCACCAATCGCAAACATTTTGACCTCCTGATTATTCGTTTACAAACCATAGCCTGAAGTGATGACAAGGTACAGTCAGCGCGCTCAATAGCAGCGATTGATGAAACGTCGGTTTGCGTAAAAGAGGGTAAAAAGCGAGGCGCTGGCCTGGCGGCGCGAAGTAGAGTGACTATGCTTTAAAATTAAAGTTCTTTTTTAACAAGTGGCTGCATTGACTTGCATTGGAGATATTATGGGTTTCTGGCGTATTGTATTCACTATTTTGCTTCCCCCTTTGGGCGTACTCCTGGGTAAAGGTGTCGGTTTTGCCTTCCTTCTGAATATCATTCTTACCCTGTGCGGCTACGTGCCAGGTCTGATTCATGCTTTCTGGGTACAATCGCGCGACTAATCTTTAACTGGCGGCGTATGCCGCCTGATCCTGCCTGCTACGTCTTGTTTACCGCCGTCTCATTTCCTCCCCTTATTTATGCAAACTCGTAAAGTTCTTCGTTCAGGAGACGATAAAAAAGAGGTTTGGCAATCAATCTAAGGAGAAGAGATGAGCGTTAAGGATGTGAGTTCAGCGGCCAGCATCAGCGTGATGCCTGCGACGCGCCAGGAGACAGTACGCGCGTTGACGGGCAAAGAGGTCGCGCAGACGGATTCGGTTGCGGTCAATATATCGCAAGAGGCGATGGAACAGGCAAAGGAAAACTTGCCGCCGCCGCCGACGAAAGAAGAGCGTGAGGCCACTGAAAAAGCGGTCCTTGCCATGCGCAATGAATCGATGGCACGTACCCCTTCCGGCCCCAGTCTTGCCAGCGATTTCTATGGCGATCCGGCCACGGCAAATGATGCCATTCGCTTCCTGGATTTTTTCCAGCATGCCAACGTGGCGGCAGATGATATGGCTGACGCCCTGCATAAAGCGCTCACTTCTCCCTCTGATAACGGTGATTACACCACCAATGCCATGGATCTCGCCCTGACGCAGGGTAAACTGAATAAAGTGGTCGAACGTTATATTTCGTCAGACTATCAGGAAGAGGCCAGCGCCTTTGTTACGCAGTTTATTAGCGACAAGTCGGCCCAGGCCGATCAGCTAACCAAAGTGGTTCTCTCGCAGGCCACTAAGCTGGCGCAAAGCCTTGGCGACCGTGAGCAGGCCCGTCATCATCAGGATGCCATCGCCCAACTGGCCGAAGGCACTCACTCTTCGCAGGTGGCCCGCAAGGAAATGCTCAGCCTCACCGCCACAAGCGGAGACAGTGAGGCGTGGTTTTCCTCAATGAGCAATTGGGTAAAGGAAAACCGCAGCTTGCCGTATGTCATTGATATTGAAACGAGTCATATGGGCGCGCTGAAGGCGCAGTGGCAAACGTTTGTCGATAGTCTACAAACAGACGCATAACCTGACCCGCTTACCTGAAGCCCGATCGCATCAATAGCCCACCGTATAAACCCGGCCTGTCTGCACGCCTTCAATACTGCGGCGATAGGCCAGCGCAACCCTTGCTGCTGGCACACTTTCAAAGCCAGGAAAGAAAGGGCCATAGGCTGCTTTTGATTCGGCAAGCAGCGTTGGGCTGACAATATTGATGCGTTGCCCCTTGGCCAGCTCGCAGGCTGCCGCTTTCACAAACCCTTCCC
>DFPL01000027.1 GCA_002377245.1 Enterobacteriaceae bacterium UBA3516 | reverse complement strand
GAGCGAGTTCGCGCCAAACATGGCATTCGATCGCAACGCATTCCTTCTGGCGTGCCGTACTCCGGCAATGCCAAAAGGCGGTGACACTGCCGACGACGTGATGAACGTGACCGACCCTCAATCCGGTATCACCTTCCAGATCGCACTTTATCGCCAGTACCGTCAGGTGCGCTATGAGGTTGGTGTAGCGTGGGGTGTTGCATCCGTTCAGCCTGAGCATTCAACCATCATCATGGGTTAACCACAGGGGCTTCGGCCCCTTTGTTTTTCAGGAGGCCCAATGGCCGGATTAACCAGAGAACAGCGCGCGCAGCGTGAGGCTGAAAAGCTTGCGGCGCAGAACGGCGCTGAACATGCTCCTGCCCAGCAGGAACAGCAGCANNAACAGCAGCAGGAACAGCAGGGCGTTGTGCTGGTGGTCATGGTGCGTGATACCCCGGAGTTCCCAGGCGGCCCGCTGAGCGCTGAGGTTCACCCTGACGAGGTTGACAACTGGCTGGCGCTGGACTGGCGACTGGAGGAATAACCATGCTGGTTGCCGATCCCCATTCGCCAGATTTCAACAGCTACGCCAGCGTCGTTGACCTGCGCGCATTCGCGGCGGGGCGCAGATATACCGTTCCTGCCGACGATGAAGAGTGTAAGACGTTGCTGATGCAGGCGATGGACTTTCTGGAAGGGAAAATATGGCGAGGGCAGCGCTCCAGCGCATCGCAGCCGCTGTCATGGCCGCGTTCGGGCGTGCGCTTCGATGGTGTTGACCTGCCGGATGACGCCATTCCTCAACGTCTGGTTGATGCGCAATGTCGCCTGGCTATCGAGTCGCAGGAGATTGACCTCACGCCTTCGGTTGCTGGTGGTGGCGCCGTGGTTATGGAGCGTGTTGAGGGTGCGGTAACGGTCCAGTATGAGCCGGGCACGAATAAGGCGGCACCGTCATTCCCCTGGTTCTACTCCTCATTGCGCGGGCTGGTGGTGGGCGGCAATCAGATCCGCATTGAAAGGGGGTGATATGGCAATCGACTACCGCCGCATGCGAAACACCGCGACCCGGCTGCTGACCGAAAACGGGAAGTCATATCCGCTTACCCGCGGTGGCGGCACTACCCGCGATCAGTTCGGCAAAGAGTTAACCACCCCGGCGATCACTTCGACCGTCACTGGCGTTATCACCGAGTATTCCTCCCGTGAAATCGATGGCTCCCTGATTGCCACTGGTGATAAGAAACTGGCGGCCACGTTTGAAACTGAAGTGCGTATCGATGACCGCATCGAAATCGACGGCAAAAAGTGGCGGGTGGTGCAGCCGAATCCGGTTAAGCCTGCCGATGTGCTGATCTCCTACAATATCCAACTGAGGGCATGATCATGGGTAGCAGTGCGAATCAACCCTTTCTGGCTGCCATTAAGTTGTTCGTTGATGGCTCTAAGGAGGAAATGGATAACGTTATCAGGCGAACGGGTATCAAAATCCTGGGGCGGCTGGTGGATATGTCTCCAATTGGTAACCCTGACATCTGGCAGGCAAACCAGACTGCATCAGCCTATAACACAGCTGTTCGCGAGCATAATGCGACTCTGCGCGAGGATCCGTCAAACCTGACAAAGGCAGGGCGGCTTAAGCGTGGCTTGCGTGTCAACGACTCGATGGATATCAAAAAGCCTGAGGGGTATGTCGGCGGGCGCTTCAAGAACAACTGGTACGTGGGCTTTGACAGCCGGCCAACCCAATCCAACGATACACCTGATGCTTCCGGCCAGGGCTCAAACTCCCGTGGCCTCGCAGTGCTTGAGGTGTTCAGAGTAGGACAGGTCAGCTCGATTTTCTTTACCAACAACCTGCCATATGCGCAGGCGCTCGAAAACGGTCATTCAAATCAGGCGCCAGGCGGTATGGTCGGACTGACAGCACTTGACGCGGCACAACTATTCAGTGAAGCAATGAGCGAGGTGCGCAATGGCCGGTGACCAGACAATGCGGATTGCTGATCTGCTGGAAGGTCGTGTAGCGGCTATTTGCTCCTCGATTGGGCTGCCAGTTACCTGGCCAAACATCGTCTTCGATCCCCCTGATAATGCCCCTTATGGACGCGTTTATGTTTTACCGGCGCAAACTGTAGGGCAGGACCTGGAAGGTCAGTTGTGTACGTACCAGGGCATTCTGCAGCTCAATATCATCGCGCCAGCAGGTAGCGGTGTAACTCATGCAAGAGGGTTGGCAAAGTCTGTCGCTGACTCCTTCCCGGAGGGGCTGCCGCTGGTGGACAGTGACCTGACCGTGTACATCAACGGGCCGCCGCAGGTTCGCCAGCCCATTCAGGATCGCCCAACGTCAACTTCCAACGGGAGCAATGGTTCCATCACCTACACCATCCCCGTCAGCATGCAATACCGCGCTGACTACTGACCCACCATCCGGTGGGTTTTTTATTACCTAAATTCAGGAGAGTGCTATGGCATTTGCAATCCCTAACGGGTCACGTGTGAGCGTGGCCAAGGCCTACCAGGCCGCAATCACGTTTACTGCGGCTTCGAATGCGACGGAATGTGAACTGACCGTTGCCTCGGCTGCTGGTGTTCTGGCGGGCGACGTGGTTCAGGTGAGCTCTGGATGGATAAAGCTCGATAACATGGTGTTGCGTGTTAAGTCTGTTACCACCACCAAAATCGTGCTGGAAGCATTCGATACAACCGATACCAAAAAATTCCCGGTTGGTACTGGCGCAGGCACCCTGCGCAAAATTGATTCGTGGATCACCATGCCGCAGGTTATGACGCTATCTACCGAAGGCGGTGACCAACAGTCATTCAGCATTCAGTTCATGGAGGATGATAAGGCCCGCACCATCCCGACGTTCAAAAACGCCGTAGTTCAGGTCTATACCTTCGCGCATGACCCGCTGTTGGCTATCTACAAGCGTCTGATCGAACTGGATGAGTCGAGCGATACCACGGCAATCTGGTTCAACAATAAGCGTGGTAAGGCCGACCGCTTCTATTCCGCCAAGGTGTCATTCCAGCGCGTGCCTAAAACCGAAATCAACGCAGTGGAAAGTAACGAAGCGCGCATGAACTTCGAATCGGACATGCAGATTTACCCGATCGCCGACTCATCCGCTACACCTCTTGCTTTCCTGACTAACCTTCCAGCGACAAAAAGTGTTGCTGCAGGTTCTTCTTTGGATCTGGCAGTGGTTATGCAGGGCGGCTCCGCCCCCTATGCCTATGTGTGGAAGAAAGGCAGCACTGCCATTCCCGGCAAAACTGCATCGACGTTCAATATCCCTTCGGTCGCTTCCGGCGATGCGGGATCTTACACCTGCGAAGTCACCGATTCCGCAGGCAAGACCATCACCTCGGTTGCATGCACCGTCACTGTCAGCTAACAAACCGGGCCCGGTTCGCCGGGCCATTCTGAGATGAAACCATGACCAAATTCTCCCTGATCCCAAATCCAACCTTTTCCGTTACGGCCAACATTCCTCGCGCCGGTGCCGACGATGGCCAACTGACATTTACTTTCCGTCACAAGACGCTCGAAGAACTGCGAGCCATGGATGAAAAACTGCAGAAAGCGGCAGAGGGCAAGAGCTCATCAGTTGAGCCCCAGGCCGATTACCTGATGGCGATTGTCGACAGCTGGGCGCTACCTGACGAACTCAGCCGTGAAAACGTAATCACCCTGCTGAAGAACTACCCGCGCGCTTTCGACAGCATTGGCCTGGCCTACACGAAAGAGCTGATGGGGATCCGCGAAAAAAACTGAGGCAGGTCGCTGCAGCGTTGTACACGCCGGGTCCGACACTGGCGGAACTAAGCGCTTTTGGTTTGACGCCTGAGGATGTTGAGGAAGAGGTGGGGATCCTGCCGTCAGCCTGGCATGCCTTCACCATCTTTTCTGCCCTGGCGACACAATGGCGCGTGGGCGCGAGCGGGGCTACTGGCCTTGATTACAACGTTCTCCCCTGGGTGTTCAAATTGCACGGGGTTGAGGATGCGGCGGCCTGCATGGCTGATATTCAAATTATGGAAAATGAAGCTCTCAAAGTGATGCATAAGGAGACGAGCTAATGACAGATCAAATCGCCTCGATTACTTTGCGGGCCGATGTTTCAGACCTTAAAACAGCCAGTAATGAACTCGATAAACTGAACGAGGCCGCAACGGGCGCAGTTGCAGGTGCTGATGCCCTGGCTGACGCCGCGAAACGGGTTAAACCGTCCGCACGCGAGGGCGCAGAGGGTATCCGGGAGCAACGTGAAGCTCTGAAAGGGCTGCTGGAAAATATCGACCCGGTCACCAAAGCTCTGAACCGTCTTGATGAGCAGCAGGATGCGCTGCGCAATTTCCAGGCCAAAGGGTTTCTGGATACCGATACGTTCAAGGCCTATAACAAAATTCTCGACGATACCCGGCTTAAACTGACGGATACCGGAGAAGCGGCAGCCAGCGCTCAAACCGAGCTGGCGGCAACGCAGGCCGCAGAGAAACAGTCGGCGTCGCTAAAAAACCTGCTCGGCTCAATTGACCCGGCGATAAGAGCGTTCAATTCACTGGATGAGCAGCACGCGCAGCTGGTGGCGCATTTTGAGGCAGGGCGCATCAACGGGGCGCAATTCGAGCACTTTAATGACATTCTGAATCAGACGCGTCAGCGCCTTTCCGGTGTGGCTGATGCTCTTCCTGATGCATTGTCTAGACAAGAAGCGGCGGCGCGTCGCGCTGGTATTTCAGTTGGTCAGTACAGTGCTGCAATTGGTATGTTGCCCGCCCAGCTTACCGATATTGCTACGCAACTTGCGGGCGGGCAGTCGCCATTCCTGATAATGCTCCAGCAGGGTGGGCAGATTAAAGATTCATTCGGCGGGTTTGGTGCCATGTTCCAGGCTCTCAGAGATGCGCTGTTTGGGTTTAATGAAGAGAGCAAAGAAACCTCAGAGACTGCGGACAATATAAATGATGCGGCAGAGGGTCTTAATAACACTTCTGAAGCAGCCGAAAAACTCGGCAGGACCGGTGGGCTACTTAACGGCTTTAACCTTGCGATTGCGGGAGCTGCCACTCTGTTGGCTGTTCTGGCAGGAGCCGCATACAGTTCTTCGCAGCAGTTCGACACCGTTGCACGCTCACTTATCTCAATGGGCGGCGCTGGCTTTTCTTCCATGGTACAGCTTAATGATGCTGCGCGGGAGGTCGCCGACAATGCAGGTTCATCGCTTGCGGATGCCGTTGATGTGTTGGTTAAGCTCAACGATACGGGCAAATACACTGACGTTCAGATGATGAAGGTGGCCAGCGCGATACTGGCTATGGGGGACGCCGGGCTTGATACCAAGGCCGCTATGGCTGATTTCTCCCGCATAGCCAGTGACCCGATTAAAGCGCTGGCCAATCTTAACCAGCAGTATGGCTTCGTAGATGAAGCCATGATGAAGAATCTCATCACACTGGAAAAAACTAAAGGGAAAACTGCTGCGGCTAACGAAGCGATAACCCTGTTTGCAAACACCATGGAGAAGCGCAGCAATGATATTGTTGATGCCACTGACAATATCGGCCAAGCCTGGCAGGGGTTAAAGGCTTTTGCATCTGATACCTTTGGGCAGATTGGGATCACGGTTCGCGCATGGGGAAACCAAATCATTGATATCTTCAAATTGCTGAAGGCCTCTATTAATGATCTGTTTCTCAATATCACCTCACTTGATGCTAAATTCACCGGGACGATTGCTGGGTGGGCAGAAAAAATTCCTGGAGGTGGGCCTTTAGCGAATTTTCTGGGCATGGACGTCAAGGCCATGAAAAAGGCTGGTGCGGAAGCTGACAAAGAAATCGAGGCGAACAAAAAACGTTACAACGATCTTTGGAGACGCATTTCTGCCCCGGATGCGCAGGCAAATTACGAGCAAGAAGCTAAAAACGGTAAAAATGTAGTCGGAACGGGAGCTGTTGATCGGCAGACAAAAGATGTTGTATCGAAACTCGCTGAAGACTCTTCCAAAAAGGCCAGGGAAACAAGGACTACCCTGGATGCTGGCGATCGTACTCTGGAGAATTACCGCGCTCAGGCAAGAACGTTAACGGAAACTCTGGAGACCCTGCGTCAGACTGGCGAAACCCAAGCTAAAAGTACCGAATTTAGTAAACAGCAATCGCACTTTGCTGAATTGGATGAGGCCGTCAAAAGCCGCGCCCTTACCACGCAGGAGAAATCCCTCCTGTCGAGCCGCGAGGCCATTCTGAACGCCGCTAAGGTGGTGGACCAGAAGAACAAGGAAGTTGAAGCCCAGCAGAAAATTAACGGGCTGGCATTGCAGGCAAATAAATACGTTACGCAGATGTCAGAAAAAACAGCTGCTTTACGTGACGGTGCAGGTCTTAGCAGTCGCCAGACACAGCGTTTAATGGAAGAGGCGCAGCTTAGACAAGGCTGGCTTAATGGCGGAGGCAATCTTGGAGATGCTGGGTATGAAAAGGAATTAAAAGCCCTCCGAAATTATTACGCTGAAGAAGACAGGCTGCGCGGAGACTGGAAAGCTGGAGCTTTTGCTGGATGGAATGAATATCTTGAAGCCGCCACCAACACTTACGACTCCGTGAAGAACGTTGCGGGTTCAGCGCTAAATGGCCTATCTGGCATGTTAACCGACCTGATGACGACGGGTAAGGCTTCCATTAAGTCATTCGGTATGTCAATGCTGAAGATGATCGCTGAAGTCGTAAACCGTTTGATGGTGGCTTATGCGGTTCAGGCGGCGATGGGATGGATAAGTGGTTCAGTAAATCCCCAAGGCGGGGGAGCTGGAAGTTCAAGCTTTGTTGGCCCTGTTAGACATGCTAAAGGTGGTGTCTATGATTCACCTGGCCTCAGTAAGTATGTGAACGGTGTCTATGATTCCCCGCAATACTTCACTTTCCAGGGGGCGTCGAAGTTTGCAAAAGGCGGTGTTTTTGCTGAGGCTGGTGCTGAGGCGATAATGCCGCTGACGCGTGACTCCGCGGGGCGACTTGGTGTCAGGGCTCAGGGGGGCGGTGGTTCGGCTCCACAGGTTAATATTGATATCTATGTTGATAATAAAGGTAATGCAACTTCGACTTCATCTGGAGATAGCAGCGCTGCAGCAAGGGCGCTAGGGAGTGAAATTGAGGCCAAGGTTACAGAGATTATGAGAAGAGCGGCCCGCAGTGATGGTTTTCTCGGTCGGCAGTTTCAGTCAAAATAACACTCTGTCTACGTTTTTCTGAGATAGCAATATCACTCTCGCCTGGTTACACCCTTGCATCCCTTGGTTATTATGTCCAAAAACATACTAATCAGGAGGATGATAGTGAAAAGAACACTCATGACTTGTGCCATCATTTTATGTGTTTCGGGATGTGCCGGGCAGGATCCATTGAAGAAACAAACAGCTTCAGGAAAACCAGAGGCTTTATATAAAAACACGCAAAAGGCTCAGGTAAAAGATAGGCTTACTGAGCTTTGTAGTTCTACAGGATTTATGATCTCTGAATCAACAGACGCGACTCTAACATGCAGTAAACAACAGGAAGGAGGTCAAGCAATCTTATCTCAGGCACTTATTGGAAATGCATATTCAACAACCCCAGTAAGTAAGACGAGATTTACTTTGGCTCAAGTTAATAATGATACGAAGGTGTGGGCTGATATGTGGGTTGAAACTCAAATGGCCTTCGGCCAAATGCAACAGGTGCCTATTACCAATAACAACGTTAGAAATCAGGTCCAGGACGCTCTTTATCAACTAAATGATCGAGTCGCAACTCATAAATAAACCTCATATTAATCTTTCAGTATTTCGATACCTTTTACACTGATTTAACACGGCCACCTTAGGGTGGCTTTTTTTATGGGCGCGATATGGCGAATAAAATTACCGGACGAAAAGGGGGGAGATCCCGTTCCTGAACTCCTACCCAACAGCCAGCTTGTCTGCAATCTGGT
>DFPL01000242.1 GCA_002377245.1 Enterobacteriaceae bacterium UBA3516 | reverse complement strand
GGCGAGGGGACCGATCGTGCAGTCTGTTACTTGGTCTCCGGCAACACGATATTGCTGTTGGCGAGGGTGCCCATATTGTTGTGCATCGCGCAGGCGGCATCCACCAGTTGCATCGCCAGCGCGGCACCGCTGCCCTCTCCCAGACGCATCCCCATGTTGAGATATGGCTCCAGCCCGAGGTTTTGCAGGGCAATGCGCGCCCCTTTCTCCGCCGACAAATGAGACGGAATAAGATAATCCTTCACTTTAGGTTCGATGCGGCAGGCCGCCAGCGCCGAGGCGTAAGAGAGGAAACCATCCAGCACCACCGGCAGGCCACAGGAAGCGGCCCCCAGCATCACTCCGGTCATCCCCAGCAGATCAAAACCACCGACTTTGGTCAGCACGTCCAGACCGTCCTGCGCATTCGGCTGGTTGACCGCAATAGCCCGACGCACCACCTGCGCTTTATGCCCGAGCTGCGATTCCGGCAGGTTCGCGCCAATACCAACCACCTCTTCCGGTGCCTCACCCGTCAGCACACTGACGATCGCCGCGGCTGGGGTGGTATTCGCCATGCCAAGCTCGCCGACGCCGAAGAGTTGTACGCCGTCGGCGGCCAGTTCACGGGTATAGCGAATCGTCTCCAGCAGCAGTTCCTGCGCCTGCGCTGCATGCATCGCCCCACCCTGCGCGATGTTACCGCTGCCGCGCGCCACTTTCATATTCACCACTCCTGGGATGGGATCGCTGTCGATCCCGACGTCCAGCACATGCACTTTTGCTCCCGCCTGGGCGGCCAGCACGCATACGCCGGTGGTGCCCTGAGTCATATTTGCTGCCTGAATCGCAGTGACAATCTGCGGGGAGATCGCGACCCCTTCGTGCCATACGCCGTGATCGGCGCACATCACGATAATCGCTTTCTTGCCCGACTGCGGTTTCCCCCCTAATCCTGGCATTCCGGCAAGCTGCACCGCCAGAGACTCCAGTCGCCCCAGGCTGCCCGGGGGCTTCAGTAAGCCGTCAATGTGCTGTTGCGCCTGAGCCATGGCACCTTTGTCAGGCGCGGGTATGGATGCCAGTATCGAAGTCAGTGTTTGCATAGGAATTCTCATCAGATTTAACGGACTGCTCAGAGCAGCGCCAGAAGAAAGACCAGTTCACCCAATTCAATGGCGGCACCGAGCGTGTCGCCCGTCTGCCCGCCCAGCGTGCGTTTGAGCATCCAACCGAGCAGCAAAATCGCGAGCGTCGTGATAACCAGTGCGATCAGCCCTTTCACCCCCTCCAGGCCAACGGCAACCACCAGCGCCAGCGCGAGGGTAATCAGCGTCTGGCGGAAAGTGACCTTGCCGATAAACAGATTGCCGAGTCCCTCTTCGCGGGCATAGCGGTGACCGTGCATCATCACTACCGCACAACCGCGCCCGGCGGCACAGGCTGCGCCCAGCGCGGCGGGTATCGACAGACCGCGCAAGCTTAACTCACTGATGACCAGAACCTTTGCCACCAGCACAAACACCAGCGCCAGCCCACCGTGGGTACCAAGGCGGCTGTCACGCATGATCTCCAGCATCCGCTCACGCGTGCGGGCGGAGAACACGCCGTCGCACGTATCCGCCAGCCCATCAAGATGAAATCCGCCGGTCAACAGCGCGAGCGCCAGCACGGTGAAGAGTGCCGCCAACGGTGTGCCGCACCAGGGTTCGAGCACCATCCAGACCACGCCGCTGAGCGCACCGAGCGTGAGCCCCACCAGCGGGAAATTGACAATACAGCGTACGTAATCTTTGGTTTCCAGCCCGTCCGTCCAGCGCTCGGGTACCGGCAACCGGGTGATAAAGGCGAAGGTCGCCCATAACAGTTTGCTCATTTTATTTTGACTCCAATCCCCGACACCACCAGCCAGACCGCATCGGCGGCCTGCGCCAGACGCTGATTCACCCGTCCGGCGATGTCACGAAAATGGCGGGCGAGACGGTTTTCCGGCACGATCCCCATCCCCACTTCGTTGGTTACCAGCACCACGGACGCCGGGCAGCGCGCGCAGGCGGCAATCAGGTTTTCGATCTCTGCCTGTACCTGCACTTCGAGGGCAGCGTAGTCCCAGCTATCCGGGTCACTGTCTCCGCCGTACGCAAACAGCAAATTGGTCACCATGGTGGTGATGCACTCCAGCAGAATGGCTTCTTCCGGGGAATGCCCGGCGGTGATGATGTCGGCAAGATCCTGCCAGCGTTCTTCGGTTCGCCAGTGCGCGGGGCGTCCATCGCGGTGGTGCTGGATGCGGGCTGCCATTTCCGCGTCATAAATCTGCGAAGTGGCGATGTAAAGCACCTCTTTCGCCTGTGAGACGAGCGATTCGGCATGGCGGCTTTTTCCACTGCGCGCTCCGCCGGTGACCAGCGTTAACATGTCTGCTCCTGGTGCTGATGCATAATCTGATAGATCCTGTCGATGTCGATATGTTTGCGCATGCCGTCCGCCAGCAGATCGAACTGCTGTGATTTGTACTGCGCGTAATCCACGGTGATGTCCAGTTCAGGAAACCCTTTACGTATACGCAAGGCATTCACCAGCGTGCGGGTAAATGCGTCGCTGTCAAAAAGGCCGTGCAGATAGGTACCGAACACCAGGCCATTGTCACTGACGGCGCCGTCGGCAATCTGCACGCCGTTTTTTTCCAGCCACAACAGCGCCCGGCAGCCAGCTGCCAGGGTGGTTTCGCCCATGTGGATCTCATAGCCCTTGAGCGCCAGATTGCCACATGCCGTCAGCAAACCGGGTAAACCTATTTGCACCGCTGCCCCGACCAGGGTGGTGGTTTTATTGGCAGCAAAATGGGTCACCGTGTTCAGCAGTCCGAGACCGGGCAACGTGCCGAGGCCGGACTCCACGTCGTCAATGATGGTCTCCCCCAGCATCTGGTAACCGCCACAAACACCGAGCACCGGCACACCGTTACGGCTAGCCTGTAACACCGCCTGCGCTAACCCGCTTTCCTGCAGCCAGGTGAGATCTCCCAGCGTATTTTTGCTGCCGGGTAAGATAATCAGATCGGTATTGCGTAACTCGTCAGGCGAGCGAACGTAGTGCACCCGCACGTCCGGCTGAGCGGCCAGGGCGTTAAAATCGGTGAAGTTCGAGATGTGTGGCAACTGGACAACGGCGATATCCACCGCCCGTTCGCCGGTTCGCAGGTACTTGCCGCGCTGGAGCGCTACGCCGTCCTCGTCTTCCAGATCCACGTCCAGCCACGGCATCACGCCGATCACCGGCACCCCGGTCAGATCTTCAATTTGTTTGATGCCGGGCGTCAGCAGGGCCACGTCACCACGGAATTTATTGATGATGACCCCTTTTACCCGCCAGCGTTCGTGCGCCTGCAACAGGGCCAGGGTGCCATAAATGGAGGCAAACACCCCACCCCGGTCGATATCCGCCACCAGCACCACCGGACATTTTGCCATCTCGGCCATGCCCATATTGACGATATCGCGATCGCGCAGGTTAATTTCCGCCGGGCTTCCCGCCCCCTCCAGCACAATGGCATCGTACTCGTGCGCCAGGCTCTGGTAGACGCTGATAATTTGCTCGCGCAGGCGCGGTTTGTATTCGTGATAGCTGACGGCATCCATATCGGTGGCGACTTTACCCATCAACACCACCTGTGCTTTACGATCGCTGGTGGGCTTGAGCAGGACAGGATTCATGCGCACGTCCGGCACGATGCCTGCCGCTTCCGCCTGAAAAATCTGCGCGCGCCCCATTTCCTGACCGTCCGGCGTAATGCCCGAGTTGAGCGCCATATTTTGTGATTTGAAGGGGGCCGTCTTCAGTCCATCCTGATACAGGATGCGACATAGCCCCGCCACCAGTACGCTTTTACCCACGTCTGAGGCCGTTCCCTGCAGCATGATAGCCAGCGTCATGATGCCTCCTGAATGTGTTTCACCCGCATACGGGCATACAGTTCCGCTTCACTCTTGCAAAGCGGCATTCCCAGTTCGGTGTGTAATTTTACCAGCCACGGTTGGGTCAGCCCGGCTTGTTCAAGGTGCGTTTTTTGCGCAAACACCTCACCCGGCGTCCCTTCGACCAGCAGCTCACCGCGCCGCAGAACATACACCGCATCGCAGACCTCATAAATCAAATCAATGTCATGGCTGGAGATCACCACATGATTTCCCTGGGCCACGATGCGTTGAATGATATCGATCATTTGCGCCCGGCCGGAAGGATCCAGCCCGGCGGTGGGCTCATCGAGCAAAAGGTATTTAGCCTGTAAGACCAATGCCCCCGCAATGGCCACGCGTTTTTTCTGCCCGTGGCTCAGGCACTGAATGGGCTGATGACGAAAGGACTGGGCGTCCACAAGCGTCAGTGCATCATCGATTCGCCGGGCGATGTCGGCCGCTGGCACGCCGATATTGCGCAGCGCGAAGGCAATATCACTGTCGATATCGGTATAGAAAATCTGCTGGTCCGGGTCCTGAAAGACAGTCGCCACCTGCTGTCGCAATGCCAGCAGCCCGCGCTTACTGTAATCAAGCGGTTTACCCTGCCATAACACCGCACCCTGCTGTGGGCGGAGGATGCCGCTCAGGTTCATAAACAGCGTCGATTTTCCGCAGCCGTTCGCGCCGATCAATCCGCTCACCGATTGCCGCGAGAAATCGAGCGTTAATCCCTTAAGCGTGGGCGCATCCTGGTAGCTGAACCACAGCGCGTCAGTCGCCAGCATTGTGTTCCTTACAGGTGAAAATCACCCTGATAGAGTTTGATATCCAGCGTGATGGCCAGCGCTTTATAACGCTGTAGCACGCGGGTAAATAACAGTCCCACCAGCATCGCCAGTGAGCGGTAGCTCTGTGGTAAGGAGTGATAACCGAAGCGCAGCGTCTGCGCCCGGTGTATGGCCATCGCTTCATCCAGCAGGATAAAAATAAACCGCCAGGTGAGCAGGATCTGCTCCGTCAACAGACGCGGCACGCGCGCTTTTTGCAGCAATATGATGAGTTGAGGAAACGGCAAATTAAGCACCAGCCAAAAGGTGGCCGCCAGGGCCGCCAGACTGCGCCAGAGCGTCGCATTTGCCATCGTCACGCCTTCCGGCATCACCCCCAGCCACCAGGAACCGAGCGGAACACCCACTAATAAAGGTGTCGGGTCGCTGGTCACACTGAACAAGATAGTCAGCACGCCCACCAGCAAAAATGCCAGGGGAATGGCCATCCAGCGTAGCCAGCGCCAGAAGGTCATACGCAGCAGCCAACAGGTAAAGGCCGCCTGGCACATCAGCAATAAACCCTGCCCTGCGGGTGGCAGCGAAAAGGCCAGTATCATCATCAGCAGCCAGAACAGAAATTTTCGCTCCGGGGCAACGTGAAACCAACGGCTCTGGTAACTCAGGCGATCAAGCCCGTTCGTCAACACGCTGTCTGCCTTTCATGTAGCCGAGAATGTAGAAGATCACCGCCGCGCCAATAGACCCTTGCAGGGTGAAAAGCAGACTCTCAATTTCGCCGCTGGCCGGTTCATACAACGGCTGGAACCAGGGTTGATAATGCGGTGCGACCACCTGAATCTGGCTTTCCGCTTCGCCGTCAGATCCGCCATATTCTCCACCGTGATTAATAAAGAAAGGGAGAATTACCAGCGCGATAACCATGGCGAGTAAAATCAGTGTCTTTTTCATTTTAATGTCCTTGTGCGACGATCAGCTGTCGTTTAGTGAGCTGGTCGTAGATCATGACCGTCAGGAGGCCTTCGGCAATGGCAATCGGAATCTGCGTCAGGCAGAAAATGCCCATGAATTTCACGACTGACCCGGTTGCACCCGCTTGTGGATCAGGGAAGGCCACGCCCAGTTGTACAGAGGTGACGAAATAGGTCACCAGATCCGCCAGCATGGCGCATAAGAAGACGCAGACATCACGGCGCAACCCGGCGCGGCAGGCCATTTTCCAGACCATATACCCCACCACTGGCCCGATCACCGCCATCGACATGCCGTTGGCCCCAAGCGTCGTCAAACCGCCGTGCGCCAGCAGCAGCGCCTGGAACAGCAGGACAATAGCGCCAAGGATAGCCACCACGCCCGGCCCGAAGAGGATCACGGCAAGGCCAACCCCCGTTGGGTGAGAACAACTGCCGGTGACCGAGGGAATTTTCAGCGCCGACAGCACGAAAACAAAAGCGCCGCAAAGTGCCAGTAACACCTTCTGATTGCTGTCTTCTGCCACGATCTGGCGCAGGCGTACCAACCCGTACCACAGGCAGGGTAAGAACATCACCCACCACGCCACTGCCCACATTGGCGGCAGAAAGCCTTCCATAATGTGCATGGCAAACGCCTGCTCCGGCACAACCAGCAGCAGTAAGGCTGCCGCCAGTCCGCTCAACGACAGACGCTTAAGCTGTTGTTCCAGTTTCATACGTTCTCCCACTGTTTGTTCACGAGAATGGTCGAAAAATAGGGCAACGCCTGCTCGTCGTTAACGTCCGCAAGCTGCCGCCAGCACTGTTCACCGGGGAGCGTGGCTTCCGCCATCATCAGCGCCCTGTCCAGTAGCCCGGCTTCTGCCAGCAATGCTTTGATGCGTGCAAAGCGGCCATACACTTTCATCAGCACCAGGCTTTCATGGTTCGCCAGTGCGTATCGGATCTCTTCTTCGGGCGCGGTGCAGGACACCACTGCCAGCGACTGCTGCTCCATGGCAAGGGGGGTTTGAGTGCGGGCGGCGATGGCGGCAAACGAGGTGACACCGGGCACAATTTCCAGCCAGTCCGGGCGACCGATACGCTGCAACAGGAAGACCCAGGTGCTGAACAGCATGGCATCACCGAGGGTAATAAAACCGACCTGTTTCCCGGCCTGTGCTTCGGCGGTTAACGCCGCTGCCACCTCATCCCACACCGCTTCTTTTTCGGCGCTGTCCGCGCTCATGGGGAAGTGGGTACAGCGGATTTCGGTCTGTTCGCCGAGATATTCCCGCACGATGGAGAGCGCCAGGCTGTCGCCCCCTTTGCGCCCCGCAGGGGCATAGAGCACGTCCAGCTTGCCCAGAATGCGCGCTGCGCGAACAGTGATTAAATCACTGGCACCGGGGCCAATTCCTAATGCGTAAAGCTTGCCACTCATGCGGCTTCCTCCAGTTGTTGGCTCAGCGCCTGATGCAAATGTGCGACGAACATGGCGCGAATATCGCTGTTCTCACCCAGCCCCTGTAGCCACGGCGTAGCGGCAATACCGACATGTTCAAACTGGGTTTTCCAGGACTCGTCGTCGTCAGAGGCCATGTCGTTGATGGCATGGTCGCCTGCGACCAGCATCAGCGGCATCAGGTGGACGGCACTGATGCCCTCGCGGCGAAGACTGTCGATCACCACGTCAATTTCCGGGTAGCTTTCCACCGCCCCAACGCGTGCCGGGAAGTGGTGAACCGCCATCATGTGGTCAAGGCAGGCATAGGCGGCAAAAGCGTGATGACTGGCGCCGTGACCCATAAAGACCACTTTCTCGCCGTCACTCAGCGCAGGCATCTGACGGGCCAGCGCCTGCATCAGTTGCATATAATCGTCGTGGCTGCTGAGCAGCGGCGCACCGATGACCATACGTTTGAAGAGATGACGCAAGGTCTGCACTTCACGGACGATTTTTTCGTACTCGTCACCGTTGATAATGTGCAGCGACTGAATGGCGACATCCTGATACCCCAGATCAGCCAGCTTTTGCAGCGCCTGCAGCGGGGTATCAATGTGCAGGTTATCTCGCTGCTTTAATTTGCGAATGATCATCCCGGAGGTAAAGGCTCTGAACGGGGTACGGTCAGGGCAACTTGCCGCCAGATCGCGCTCACATGCCACGATATTTTTTTCACACGTCTCGTGATAACTGGTGCCAAAACTAATCACTAACAGGGCTTTTTTCATGTTGTTATCCTCACTGATTCGCAAGCCAGCGCCGCAGTCGCTGCGAAAAGGCGTCCTGGCTTTCCAGTAATTCTTCGCCTGACACCGCAGGCATCGGGCGGGTAATCACGATGCAGGGAATACCGGCATCAAGGCACGGTTGTACTTTTTCCTGGTATCCGCCTTCGGCACCGGATGCTTTGGTGATCATCACGTCTGCCCGGCACTGGCGGTAAAACGCGGCGTTAAATTCCGCGCTAAACGGGCCGCACATGGCATAAATCTCCGTCACGCCGAAGCCATTTTCTGCACACTGCGTCATGACATCAGCCACCGGCAGGACGCGGGCAAGCAGCGTTTTTTCAGCCAGCCCGGCGCGCCAGCGCGCTAAATCTTTACTGCCGGTGGTCAACAGCACGCGCTGTCCCAGCCCCTTTGCCACCTCACACGCTGCTTCCAGGGTCGGTACTTTGTGCAGCAACGGATGCTCAAGCTCCGCAAGTTGGTCCGGGCGCTGGTAGCGGCTCAGCAGCACCTTCACCTGCTGGCAGGCGCGGGCGATCGTGTCGCTGACCACTTCCGCATAAGGATGTGAGGCATCCACCACCCAGCGGGTCTGGTTCTGCGTAAGCCAGGTCACCATGGCGGCAAAATCCATTCGCCCGCAGCGCACTTCACCGCGAATGTCGCCGGCAAGATGCTGCCCGGTGGGCGTGGCGACAGACAGGGTGTAGTTCACCCCGGCGGCATCCAGTTGCTGGCAAATCAGGCGTGCATCGCTGGTCCCGCCCATCACCAGCACGCTCCCTGCGCTCACAGCACGTAACCGCGTGGCGTGATCATCAGGCCATCAGCCAAGTAGGTAGTTTTATTTCCCACGATGACCAGACTGGTCATATCCACCGGCTCAAAGTCCATCGCGCCGAGGGTGGTGAGCCATTTTTCCTCTTTTTTACGCCCGGCAGATTTCACTACCCCTACCGCCGTATTCGCACTTTTGCTGGCCGCCAGCAGTTCAAAGGCACGGGCCAGATGGCCTTCGCGCCCCCGGCTACGTGGGTTATAGAAGCAGATAACAAAATCGGCTTCACCGGCGGCAATAATGCGTTTTTCGATGACCGGCCAGGGCGTCAGCAGGTCGCTGAGGCTGATGTGGCAGAAGTCATGCATTAGCGGTGCGCCCAACAGCGCGGCGGCGGCAATACTGGCCGTCATGCCAGGGATCAGGCGAACTTCCACATCAAGTTTCTGTTTACTGACCAGCTCCAGTACCAGACCGGCCATACCGTAAATACCCGCGTCACCACTGCTGATCAGCGCGACGTTTTTCCCGGTTTGTGCCAGCTCAATGGCCGCCTGACAGCGTTCAATCTCTTTGCACATGCCGGTTTTGATCACTTGCTTGTCGCCGGTGAATGATTTCACCAGGTGGGTGTAGGTTTTGTATCCCACCACGATTTCTGCAGCCTGTAGGGCTTCGATCGCTTCCATGGTCATCATGGCCTGAGAACCTGGGCCAATTCCGATTACGCTTAACATCAGTGTGAAACTCCCAAAGTAATAGTGACGCCCTGCTCCCGCAGTGTTTCGCCCACTAGTTGTCCGTGACTCATCAACCAGGCTGCTGGCCCGGAGACGCTGCCCACACCGGCCGTCTTGCGAACAAACTCCGACGCCGGGAAGCGATGTTCATGCTGACGCAAGGCATCAGCGGTAAAAATCTCAAACGGCACGCGCAGGCGTTGCGCCAGTTGCGTGAGCGCCTTTTCATGCTCTTTTAAAGTGATGCTGCCGATAGCCCGTAGCGCCAGCGGGTCAAAAGAGTGCGCCGCCAGTTGCTGGTTGAGCAGCACGGAAACCACGGAAAACGGGGTATCACGGCGACAGCCAATTCCCGCCACCACGCGCCGGGGCACCAGTTTGAAGACCGGTACGGTAAGTTCCGGTAATGTTGCCTGTACCGTGACGCACACCACTGCGGTGAGGTCAGGCAAGTCGTCCAGCGACTCAACGGGGATGAATCCACGCGTGTCGCAGCGGGCGACCTCCGCGCGTAACGCAGTGTCACACCACAGGCCGATGCGTTTGCCGCTGACCAGCCAGTGGTTGATGGTCTTTACCCCGGTGCGCAGATCCTCCATGCCCGCGTCCAACTGGCAGGCAAGCGTGTCCAGCGCCGCCAGTTCGTTAACGTCCGTAGCCGTAGTGATGACCGGGTCGGCACCCAATACGCCCGCCAGGTAACGAGCCAGCTCATTTGCCCCGCCAAAATGGCCTGACAGAAGGCTGATCACGTGCTGTCCACGTTCATCAATGACGATCACCGCCGGATCGCTGAATTTATCGTTGACCAGTGGCGCCAGCACGCGTACGGCAATGCCCGTCGCGCCAATAAATACCAGCGCGGAGTGCTCGCTAAAGGCTGCACGCAGCGCTTGTGCAAAACCGCCGTCAAAGGGGACAAAGCCCTCCTCCAGCAATTTTTCACTGGTGTAGCAGGTCATCGGCAGCGCCCGTTTTAGCCGGTTTGCCAGCGCAACACCGCCGGGTGTCAGGCAAAACAGGGCGATTGATTCAGGCTTTACGGTATTCATGGCTAAAGTCCGCTGCATAAAGACGTGAGTAGTGGTACTCCTCGCCGAGAAATGCGCCGACAAGGATCAGGGCTGTTTTGCGGATCCCGGCGTCGCGCACCTTGCCCGCAATATCCGCCAACGTACCGCGTACGGTCTGGCTTTCCGGCCAGGTCGCTTTATAAATCACGGCGACGGGCGTGGTTGCCGGGTAACCGCCTTCGATCAACCGTTCGGCCACGCGGTTAATGCGTTGTACCGAGAGGTAAATCGCCATCGAGGTCTGGTGGCTGGCAAACAACTCCAGTTGTTCCCGGGGTGGAACCGGCGTGCGCCCTTCCAGCCGTGTGATAATGAGACTTTGCGACACTTCCGGGACGGTATATTCGACGCCCAGCTCCGCCGCCGCGCCAAGGAACGCACTCACGCCGGGAACCACCTTCCAGTCAATGCCGCGCGCGGTCAGCACTTCACCCTGTTCACGCACTGAACCATAAAGCGACACATCACCGGTTTGCAGACGCACCACCACTTTTCCGGCTTTGACGCCCGCTTCCATCAGATCGATTATCTGCTCCAGGTGCAGTTCGGCGCTGTCGTGGCACTCGGCACCCGGCGGGCAGTAATCGAGCAGTTCGGTGTTAATGAGCGATCCGGCATAAATCACTACCTGCGCCTGTTGCAGTAAGCGGTAGCCTTTAAGGGTGATCAGTTCGCGATCGCCCGGCCCCGCGCCAACAAACCAGACGGTTTGCGCATCAAATTGTTCAGCCATGAGACTCTTCCTTCTCGCAGGAAATCACAAAAACAGGGTTATTAGGTTTGAAGTAGTGGCCGCTACCGAGCGCATGGAGCAGCGAGACCTGAATCTGCTGGCAGTCCAGCGCTGCGACGTTGCAGCCAGCCAGGTGGCTCAGCGCGTTGCTGAGGTTCTCCTGCAGGATGAAGGTCATTACCAGGCGTCCGCCGGGGACGAGCTGCGCCAGTGACCAGTCAATTAACTGAGTTAAATTGCCGCCGCTGCCGCCCATAAACACGGCATCCGCAGGTTGCTCAACGAACAGCGGAGCCACACCTGACACAATCGAAACATTGCGACAGCCAAAATGCTCACAGTTCTCTTCCAGTAGCCCAAGCGCCGCCGGGTTGCGCTCAATGGCGGTTACCTGCAACTGCGGATGGCATAACGCGGCTTCAATGGACACGCTGCCGGTGCCGGCGCCGATGTCGATAAAGTGGCGGGCACGGGATAAGTTCAGTCGGGAAAGCGCCAGCGCGCGGACCCCTTCTTTGGTCATCGGTACGCTTTCACCGCGTAAAAACAGTTCATCTTTCATTGAGGATCACCACGACGTTCATTGCATACTGAGCACTGACTTCATGGGCTTTGAGCCAGTGAATACGTTCGTTTTCCATTGCCAGGTTTTCACCGACCACTATCCAGCGGTTCCCGGCACCACGGGCCACCAGCGCGGCGGCGATTTCTCGCGGCCCGCAGTGGGCATCCGTGACCATTGCCGTTTTTGGGGAACGAACCAGCGCATCGAAATCGACCGCTCTCCCGTGGGAACTGGTGAGCCAGATATCGTTCATATCAATGCCGGTTTTCGAACAGAGGTACTGCACGGCGCTAATGCCTGGAATGATGCGCACCTTTTCGATGCCAAACTCCGCCACCAGCCGTTTGCCAATGCCATAAAAAAGCGGGTCGCCTGAAGCCAGTACCACCACCCGACGGTTTTGCTGGGCGGCTATCCAGCGCATCAGACCGGGAATGTTCGCGTCGAGCGCATGAAGCTCACCCGCGAAATCCGGGAACTGGGCAAGGTGCCGTTTGCCGCCCACCAGCACGTCGGCGTGAGACACTGCCTCCAGCGCCATTGGCGTCATCAATGCCAGTGAGGCTGGCCCCATTCCGACTACCGTCAGCATCTGAGATCCTCCACAATCGCCTCAAACGGACGGCTGGCACCGAGGATCTGGTTATCAAACGAGAACATGATGGCGTCGCACTGCGGGGGATTTTTGGTGAAGCGCAGGTTGAGCATGACGCGCTGGCAGATACGCTGGGCCAGATGGTGATAAAGGTGGCTAAACCCAGCGGCGTCGATGTGTTCCATTGCCGCTTCGGTGGTATCGCACTCGCTCACCTGCAATAAGAGTTCATGCGGTGCGCCCAGCAGCGCCAGGTGCGCGACCAGCGTTTCCATGCGTGCATCGGCAATATGGCTATGGGTGTGGAAGATGCCGGCGGCGATTTTCACCAGTTTCCCGGGGTGGCCGATGAGCACAATTTGTTTGTAGCCCATGCGCACCGCCTCTTCGATCATAAAACCGACGAAGTTGCTCATGGTGACGACGATGTCGCCCGGTAAACCCATCTGCTCGCGGACAAAACGCTCGCCGTGATTACCCGGCACCAGTACCACGCGCTCCAGCCCGGCTGCACGTTTGATTTCCATTTCCAGCGACAACGAGCGCTTCCAGCTCTCTTCAGACATCGGCGTAACAATACCGGTGGTGCCAATAATCGATATCCCACCAAGGATACCGAGTCGGCTGTTGTAGGTTTTTTTCGCCCGCTCGTCCCCTTCCGGGGCGAAGATTTCCACCTCTGCACCGCGCGATGGACCGATGACTTCACGGACCGCGGCTTCGATGGTCTGGCGCGGCGTACGGTTAATGGCAGCACTGCCGACAGGCAAGCCAATGCCTTTGCGGGTCACCGTTCCCACACCTTCGCCGCCAGAGAGCACAATCTCTCCACTGTCGTTCAGGCTGACGCGGGCAAAAATCAGCATGCCGTGAGTGGCGTCGACATCGTCACCACCGTCTTTACGAATAGCGGCAATGGCCTGCTGGCCTTCAATGTGCGGAGATTCCACGTTCAGGCGCAGGGTGACGCCCGACGGGGTGACAATCGACACCTGATGGATGATGTGCTGACGCAGCACCATCAGTGCGGCAACTTTTGCCGCTGCGGTCGCACAGGAACCGGTGGTATACCCTTTACGCAGCGCTTTGCCGTTGTGCCACACCGGGGCGTCGAAAGCCTCTTCGCCCATCACGCCTCCCGCATGTGATAAAGGAACGCGTTAATGATCGCTGCCGCAACGTTGCTACCGCCTTTGCGACCGAGTGCGGCAATCCCCGGCAGGCCGCTTTCTACCAATGCATCCTTTGATTCAGCCGCGCCGACAAAACCGACCGGTACACCGACCACGCCGCGCACCTGGACATTTTTTTCCAGTAAGCGGAACAGCGCGGTGGGAGCATTGCCAAAGACAAAGACCTTCTCGCCTTCATCAGTGAGCGCCAGGTCTACGGCTGCCATCGAACGTGTGATGCCGTTTTCTTTCGCGGCCCGCACAACGCGCGGATCACTGATGTAGCACTTCACTTCTCCGCCAAACTTCGCCAGCAGCGTTTTGTTGATTCCCGACAGCGCCATGGTGGTATCGGTGTAGAGGGTACAGCCGCTGCGCAGCGCGCTGCCGAGGGTTGCCAGCGCATCGGGAGAGAACCACAGGATATCAAGCCAGTCGAAATCGGCAGTGGTATGAATGACACGTTTGATGATGGCTTCGTGCAGCGGGCTGGCGAAACGGTAGTCAGGCCGTGTCTCGCGAATAATGTCGCCAATGATGACAAAGCTCTTGTCCTCAATGGCCTGAGGTTGTTGTAAATAATCCATCGTTTTCATAAGAGTGCTGCTCCTGCCAGCGTAACCTGCATAAGCGCAAACAAGCCCAGCGCCAGAGTGGACGCCACCCACATCAACCGGATTGTGTGCGAAATATCCTCAACGGTGATGGCGCGAGTATCATCGCCAATCCAGGGCTTATCTACGCGCTCACCAAAATAGTCATTTGGGCCACCCAAACGCACACCCAGCGCGCCGGCCACGGTTCCTTCCGGCCATGCGCAGTTGGGACTGCTGTGGTTGCGGCGATCGCGCCAGCCTACGCGCAGCGCATCTCTGGCGTTTAGTCTGCAGAACGCCGCAGCGAAGCTCAGTAACAACCAACTCAGACGCGCAGGAATAAAGTTGGCAACGTCATCGAGACGCGCGCTGACCATCCCTATGGCACGGTATTTTTCATGTTTATAGCCGACCATCGAATCCAGGGTGTTAACGGCTTTGTATGCCATCGCCAGCGGCGCACCGCCGATTAACAAGAAGAACAAGGGGGCAATAACGCCATCTACCGTGTTTTCGGCGACGGTTTCGACCACCGCACGGGCGATCTGTGGCGGTTGCAGTTGTGTGGTATCGCGACCCACAATCCACGAGAGTTTTTCCCGACTTTCACTCAGGGTGCCGTGGCGTAGCGCCCGCTCCACTTCACGCGCCGCGTCGTCCAGGCAACGGGCCGCCAGCAGGGTATAAATCATCCATACTTCAACGCACCAGCCGAACCAGGGGTGAACCCAGTTAGCAAGGGTTAACACTCCCCATGCCGTAGCCCAGGTGACACCCACCACCACCAGCCACATCACCCCGCCCCCCATGCACAGGGCACTCCCGGAATGAAAAACCCGGCGAATGGCGGCTTGCGTGAGGTTGATTAAAGCGCCAATCCAGCGCACCGGATGCGGCCAGTGAGGCGGGTCACCCAACCAGCGGTCCAGTAGCCATGCCACGCACCAGGCCAGGATAGTCATGCCACACCCCTTGCGGCCTGGATCCAGCGGTTAAGCATCTGCGGGCGCTGGGCAAAATGAATATGCAGGTAACTGGCGTAAGTGTTGCCCACCTGCCATCCGCCCTGCCATTGCGACAAGATTTTGTTATCCCGTGTCTTCTGGCAATCCATCACGGCGTTCAGTTCAGAGGTAAAGTCGGAGTAATGGAACTCATGCCCGCGTAGCGTTTCGCCTGCATCCGCAAGCAGCGTTGGCTGGCGTGCGGTGGCTTCGCAGTAGCCAAAGCGGGTCAGCCGTTTGCCCATCTCGCTGTGACCCGGGATCACCCCGGCAAAGGCATGCACATGACCGTCGGTGTCGCGCAAGGTAGACCCCAGATACATAAGGCCACCGCATTCTGCGTAGATCGCCACACCACGATGATGTGCCGCGCGAATGGCTTCCAGCATAGGGATGTTAGCCGCAAGCGCACGGGCGTGGAGCTCCGGGTAACCGCCGCCAAGCCACAGCATCTGGCATGCCGGCAGTTCGGTGTCGTGAAGCGGGCTGAAGCGGATGATTTTTACACCTGCCCTTTCCAGCAGCTGCAGGTTATCCGGGTAGTAAAAATTGAAGGCTTCATCATCGGCCAGGGCCAGGGTTAACCCCGCGCCCGCGTCTGTAGCAGGCAGCGGAGGCCACTTCCCTTCGGGTAATGCAGCAAGCTTGCTGAGGGAAAGGAGTTTGTCGATATCCAGCGTTTGTTCGATCCGCGCGGCAAAGTCATGCCAGGGTTGAGCGTCGATAAGGGATTCACGCGCGGTGACCAGTCCGAGGTGACGCTCAGGCAGTTTCACGCCTGGCGTGACGGGCACATACCCCAGCGCCGGAATACCGCAGTAATGTTCAATCGCATGTTTGAGAAGCTGATAGTGGTTATCGCTGTTGACGCGATTAACGATGACGCCAGCAATGTTCAGTTCGGGATCGAATTGCTGGAATCCCATCACGGTTGCCGCAATGGAGGTGGAGACCGCTTTGCCATCTACCAGCAGAATAACCGGTACGCCAAGCTGCCTGGCAAGGGCGGCACTGCTGCAATAATTCGGATCGGTGCCGAAGCCATCATAAAGGCCCATCACGCCTTCAATTACCGCCACATCGGCGTATGGCATCTGCTGATTAAACAGGGCATTAAGCGTGGCTTCCGGCAGCATAAAGCTGTCCAGGTTACGTGAGGTGATGCCCGTAATGGCAGTGTGCCAGGCAGTATCGAGGTAATCCGGGCCGACTTTAAAAGGCTGCACCCGCATACCTTGCTGCTGTAACACATGCAGCAGACCGAGCGTGACGGTGGTTTTCCCACAGCCACTTCCGGTACCGGCAAGAATAAAGGCACAATGCCCGTCAGACATACCTTAAAACCCTATTCAGGGTGGAAAGGCTGAGTCAGGATGCGCGTGGTCCCAGTGCGATGACTGTACGCTTCTCTGCAACCGACTTCCCACCGAAGTTGTTGTGTGTCACCTGTCAGGTCGGTCTTCTGGCTTAGCGTCATCCTCACCCGTCCTTCCCGACCGTTGGTCAGTGGCGTTTACGGGGTTGTCAGCATCACAGCAGCGGGGGCTGCGGGGGATTCACACCCCCTTCCCTGCCACAAAATTTTTGTGGCGAACCTGATGGCTTCATGGGAGACCTTTCACCCAAGACCATGACCTCTGGTTGGGCTAAACAGTCATTTTCCCTGACTGCAATCTATCGCATCAGGGAAATAAAAACTGGTTCAGTTTATCCGCCTGCAGACAATAATTTGTTGCGCTATAACAATTTATTGCCAGGCATTACTGCTGAGATGTTATCAGAACAGCCATTCAGACGAATAAACTGTATTCCCGAACAACAAAATATTGTTCTCGAAAATTTAATCACCGTCATAATTTGCATTATTTTGCAGGCGAAAAACTTGTGGCGTGACCTGATATGTCTGACGGAAAACTTTGCAAAAATAGCTGGTTTGAGAAAATCCTAAATTGCGCGCAATACTGGCTATACTCCAGTCGCTATGGCACAGCATTTCTTTTGCACTGGCCATTCGCTGACGGTTTACCCACGCGTTAAAACCAATACCCTGATATTTTTTAAACAATTTACTGAA
>DFPL01000336.1 GCA_002377245.1 Enterobacteriaceae bacterium UBA3516 | reverse complement strand
CACGTCTTCTACAACCTGGTCCGTTGCCTGGTAATGGTGCCCTTTGTCGGCGCGATGGCGGCATTCTGTGAGCGATTGATTCGCGATGAACCCGAGCTGGATGCGCGGTTAAAACCCAAGCATCTGGACAGCTCAGCCCTCGACACGCCCACCCTTGCGCTGGCTAACGCGGCGAGGGAGACATTGCGTATTGGTGATGCGATGGAGCTGATGCTGGAGGGGTTACATAAAGTGATGCACGGCGAGCCCCGGCAGGAAAAAGATCTGCGCAAGCTCGCTGATGATATCAACGTGCTCTATACCGCCATCAAACTCTACCTGGCGAGGATGCCAAAAGAGGAGCTGGCGGAGGAGGAGTCTAAGCGTTGGGCCGAGATTATCGAAATGTCGCTCAACCTGGAGCAGGCGTCCGATATTGTCGAACGAATGGGCAGTGAAATCGCCGACAAATCACTGGCGGCCCGGCGGGCGTTCTCGGTTGAAGGCCTGAAGGAGCTGGATTCATTGCATGAGCAACTGCTCACTAACCTGAAGCTGGCGATGTCAGTCTTTTTCTCCGGCGACGTGACCAGCGCACGGCGTCTGCGTCGGAGCAAGCACCGTTTCCGCATCCTTAACCGACGCTATTCCCATGCCCACGTTGACAGGCTGCATCAGCAAAACGTGCAGAGTATCGAAACCAGTTCGTTGCACATGGGCTTGCTGGGCGACATGAAACGTCTCAACTCGCTGTTCTGCTCCGTGGCCTACAGCGTGCTGGAACAGCCCGACGAAGACGATGGGAAGGATGAGTATTAAGGTTTGATTGAGCGAGTGTAAAACCAAAGAGGAAAGCGCCTCGCATAATTGATATGTGAGGCGTGACTGCTCAGTATTAATTAAATAGCATCCCGTAAAAATTCAGGGATGGAGAAATAGAAAATGCAGTCTGACTACGCTAGTCTTAGACAATTCATGCGCATTACAGTGGGGGTTATCATGCGCACTGCGTCTGGTTTAAAAAAATCCGTAAATGTTTCGTTATCGCCTGAAATTCTTGAGGAAGCTCGCAAACTTAAAATCAATTTATCTGCGGTATTAACGGAAGCGCTAATTGAAAAATTCCGTGAAAATAAACGTGATGAATGGTTACGTGAAAACAAAAAATCTATCGATGCGGTGAATAACTGGGTTGAAGAAAATGGCTCTTTCAGCGATTTCCAACGGTCATTCTGATGGAGCAGTTTCATGCTTATGAAAACAGGGGTAACGGGAAGCGCGTTTACCCTATTCTGATTAATCTTCAACATCCTGTTGCCAGCGTGCTTAAGCACGTTCTGGTCGCCCCGGCTATTGAGCTTGCCAGTCTTGCAGGGGGTTCTCCTCCCGCAAAAATTTGCCCCGTTGTAGAGATAAATGACAAGCCTTACGTCGTGATGATGCACCTGATGGCGGGTATATCTGTAAAAGAGGTGGGTGAACGAGTGGCAGATTTGTCACCTGCCAGGCTGGCATTTACAGGTGCAATGGATTTTCTCGTTAATGGTTATTAGAGCACCTTCCCTGGTGCTCTATAGATTCAATCACCCTGCTCTGCCAAACGCCGATGCTTCAGCAATGAGCCCCGCATCCGGGCGAACGCCGGTGTACATGGCGAACTGCTCAACGGCCTGCAGGGCAATGACTTCCGCGCCACTGATGGTCTTTTTTCCTGACCGCTGCGCCAGAAGAATCACCGGGGTTTCTGCGGGCAGGGCAACCACATCAAAGACGACGCTGGCGTGTGCGACCATCGCTTCGCTGAAGGAAAGTGCTTCGCTCTCTTTGCCACCGGCCATACCGACGGGCGTCACGTTGACCAGAATGTCGCTGCGGATGCCCTCCGGCTGAGGCTGCCACTGAAAACCATACTGGCGGGCCAGCGCCGTGCCACTCTCATGATTACGGGCAGCGATGATGACGTCGCGAAAACCGGCGTCACGAAAGGCGGCGATCACTGCTTTACCCATCCCGCCACTGCCCCGAATCATTACCCTGGCACTTGTATCAAGCTGGTGGCTGGCTATCAGGCTTTTGACCGCAATGTAATCAGTGTTGAAGCCCGTCAGTTGCCCGCCGTCATTGACGATGGTATTCACCGAATCAATCACCTTTGCCGAAGGATCGATGGCATCCAGAAACGGCATACAACTCTCTTTGAACGGCATTGAGACCGCACAGCCGCGAATACCCAGCGCGCGNNACCGCCGCCTCAATATCCTGGGTGGTGAAGGCTTTGTAGATAAAGTTGAGTCCCAGTTTTTCATACAGATAGTTGTGAAAACGGGTACCAAAGTTCCCCGGGCGTCCCGCAAGAGAAATGCAGAGCAGCGTGTCGCGGTTAATCATGGTTAATCTCCTCCGCGTGGGCCAGCAGGTACTGCTCGGCTTCCCCGGACCAGATGCCTTTATGGCGCTCAATGATGGCGGCAAGCTCAGGGTCAGCAATCTGTTTCAGTGCGGTTAGCGGCAGGTATTTTCCGGTATAAACCAGCTTTTTGCCGCCACCAACGGACGGGAGTTTGAGGGTGGTTTCACCCGCAGCATTAAGGCCGAGAATATGGGTGACCACTTTTGCCGCCTGCACTTTTTTCTCTTCGATGAGCTTCACCGCTGCACGCATATCGTCGGTGTTACCGCCGGAAGTCCCTACATAGTGAGTAAAGGCGTAATGCACATCGTAGAAATTCACCGGGGCGCTGAACTGTTTGTCTTGCGGACCAGCAAAGAAATTCATGCAGCCGTCCGGAGCGAGCAGTGAAGAGGCCAGTGTGACCAGGGCCTCATTGGGAACGAAGACAAAAATATCGTCGAAACCGTGACCGCCGCTGAGCGCCATTAGCGTGTCGAACGAGGCGGCCTGCGCATGCAGATAATGAATCAGGGTCTGGGGCTCAGAAGGATAGTGTTGCCGAGCGTAGCTGAGTTTGTCGTTATTAGTGTCGGTGACCACCAGTAGAGACGGGTTGACCGGGCCATGCAGTGCGTAGTCAATCGCCAGCAGGCCCATCGGCCCGGTTCCGCCCAGAATCAACGTGCGTCCCTGCGGGCGAATGCCCATGTTGTGGTTGTAAGTGCCTTCCTGTAAGTGATAGTTGGCGTTGAACGCGCCAATCACGCAAGAGAGCGGCTCCACAAGCGAGCCTTCGAAATAGGTCTCGCCTTCGTACGCCAACAGGCAGTCCTGTTCCATCACCTCATCAGGGATAACCACGTGCGTGGCTTCGCCGCCGACCCATGGGAACGAGTAGCCGGGGCAATCCGGACGATCCGGCAGTTGTAGGTTGGCCTGAATCACGTAGCGCTGACCTGGCTGGAACTTATGCTGCCATTTTTTGCCGACGGCCAGGATATCGCCGCAAAATTCATGGCCGATGATGATCGGGTGGGTTGCCACATCATCCGGCACTTTTTTGTGGTCCTCGCCCAGATTGGCCTCTTTCCAGGAGGAGAGGCACAGGCTGTCGGTGACCACCGTTGCCAGAATTTCATCGTCCTGCATTTGTGGAAGTTCGAAGGTTTCCAGACGCAGATCGCGTTTGCCATACAGGCGAAGTGCTGTTGTTTTCATAACATTAACCACCTTGTTGTGAGCGATGGCCCCGGCAGTTACCGGGGCGAAAAATCAGGACAGGAAGCCCAGCGCGTTGCCAACGATCCCCAGACCAAAGAGGGCGAAGATCAGCCAGACCGGGTTCACTTTCTTATTGAGCAGACGCACCATCAGCAGGGTCAGGCCTAGCGCCAGCAGGCCGGGGCAGAGCTGATCAAGAATGTTCTGCACGGTCATGGTGACGGTGGTGCCGTCTGCACCTGGGGTTTGTGACACCACCAGTGGCACATGGATGCTGGTCCATTTGGTGACCAGCACCCCCATCACAAACAGGCCGAGAATCGAGGCCCCTTCAGTGAGTTTTTGCAGCAAATTACCGCCCATATCGCTGACGATATTGACCCCCTTTCTAAAGCCCAGTTGCAGGCCGTACCACTTCATGGCAAGGCGTACTGCATTGAAAATAAAGAAGAACAACAGAGGGCCAAGCACATTACCGGACAGCGCCAGCGACGCACCGAGTGCGGCGGTGATCGGGCGCAGCGTGCCCCAGACCAGTGGGTCGCCCACGCCAGCCAGCGGCCCCATCAGGCCAACTTTGATGCCGTTAATGGCCCCATCATCAATGTCTGCACCATTGGCCCGCGCCTCTTCCATGGCTGCCGTCACGCCGAGTACCGGGCCACAGACAGCGGGCGTGGTGTTAAAGAACACAAGGTGGCGTTTTAGTGCGGCAACCTGATCCTCTTTGAGCGGGTAGAGCCGCTTGATGGCAGGGATCATGTCGTAGCAAAAGCCCAGACCATGAATACGCTCGAAGTTGAACGACGCTTGTTGCAGGTTCGAGCGAACAAACATGCTGAACAGGTCGGATTTGGTCAGTTTTTTCTGTTCCATGATGGGCTCCGTTAGTCGTCAAGCTGGTCAAGGGCGGCGGAGGAGGTAGCAGCCTGCGGTTCTGTTTTGCGCCACTGCGGATTGAGCTGGATGTAGACGAGGGCGATAATCACCCCGACGCCACCAAAGGCGAGCAGGCTGAAATCGAGATATCCCCCGGCCAGGAAGCCGAGGAAGAAGAAGGGCATCAGGTACTTCACACCCATCATGCGCAGCACCATGGCGTAGCCGACGACCACGATAAAGCCCCCGGCAATCTGCAACCCGCGAGTGACGAATTCAGGAATGGCACTGAGCATATTGCTGACCATGTCGGCACTGACGAACAGCGACACCACCAGCGCCGGAATGGCCACGCGCAGGGCTTGCACCCCGAGGGCAGAAACATGCAACAGGTCGATGGTACGAAAACGCGCCTCTTCTGCGGCTTTGTCGGCTGCGTGCTGGAACACTACGGTGATGGTGCGGGCAAAGACGGTGAGCACCTGGCCTGCCGCCGCGACGGGCAGGGCGATAGCGATCCCCGTGGCAATGCTCTGCTGACCGACAATCACCAGAATGGCGGAGATGATGCTGGCAAGTGCGGAGTCCGGGGATTGCGCGGCACCGACGTTCATCCAGCCCAGAGCAATCAACTCCAGCGTGCCGCCGAGCATGATGCCGGTTTTAAGATCGCCAAGAATCAAACCAATGACGGTACAGGCAATTAATGGCCGGTGAGTCTGGAATTCATCCAGAACACTGCCCATGCCGGCAATACAGGAAAAAAGAAATATGGCTATGATTTGTAGGGTACTGATTTCCATAATATGTCACCTTTGAGATATAGACATCCCTGCCTGTTACGGCATAGAAATACAGGCGTTATTTTTTATTCTGTTACGGCGATTTCTTTTATTTTGTCGAGAATATTAATTGATGGATCGGAAGCAACCACCCGTAAATCTAATTTCACACCCAGCTTATTCAGCTCGCGAAAAGCGTGAATATCGTCATCATCCAGGGAGACAGCTTTGGTTAATTGTTTTTTACCCGGTCGCCAGGCCATGCCACCAATATTTAACGTGGCAATCTTCACGCCCTGGGAAACCATCTTTAAGGCGTCCTGTGGATTAGTGAAAAGATAAAATACCGTCTCATCTTTATATTGTGGGTTCAGGTAAACGGCGACGGCTTTTTCGATATTCACCACATTCACTTTCATGCCCGGTGGTGCGGCCTGGCGTAATAACGTCCGGCGCACTTCATCGTTATAGACCTCGTCATTGCAAATAATAATGCGTTGCGCATTGGCGACTTTAGACCAGACGGTCGTCACCTGGCCGTGAATCAGGCGGTCATCAATGCGCGCCAGCGTAATGTTCATCAGAAATCCTCCTCGGCGGTTTCCAGTTGCTGCCAGACCACGCAGGTCTGGTGGGCGATAGCGGTCAGGTGTGTACAGAGTTCATCAACGTTCATCGTGGCCTGGTTGTCGACCAGTTCCAGCGCCAGCGGCAGAGAGAGGCCGCTGATGACGCGCAGCTTCGCGTTGCGCATGGCAAGCGTTGCGGCGGCATTCCATGGGCTTCCACACTGTAAATCGACGGCAATAATCCACTCGCCATGTATGTGTGCGCTTACTAACTTTTCGAGCTTGTCGGCGATGTCCTGCGCACTCTCGCCGGGCACAAAGGCTACGGCGGTAACGTTGGTTTCGCCGTAGACCATCTGTACGGATTCCAGCATGGCGCAGGCCAGTTGGCCGTGGGCGCAGAAGATTGCATTCACCATAACGCCTCCTTAACCGCGCGTTTTACCGCCGGCAATGTTAGTGGTTACTCCGGTGATGTAGCTGGCGCGTTCTGAGAGTAAATACGAAACAAAATCAGCTACTTCTGTCAGCCTCCCTGAGCGCCCAATGGGAATGGCGTTCTTTGTGTAGCCGTCTTGCAGCTGCTCAACGGTGATATTGCGCGTCCAGGCCAGCGCTTCTTCATATTCGGGCGTGCGCAGTCCGGTTTTTTCCAGAATGCCAGGGGCGATACCCACCACACGGATGCCGTGTTTACCCAATTCTTTCGACCAGGAACGGGTGAAGCTATTGAGTGCGGCCTTGGTGGCGGCATAGCAGCTCTGGCCTTCGGAACCTTCAAGACCACTTTCGGAAGAGACATTCACAATGACACCGTCGCGCTGTTTAACCATCTGCCGCGCCACGGCCTGTGACATTAAAAAAACACCTTTCTGGTTGATGTTGACCATTTTTTCAAAGGCCGCTTCGTTTAATTCATATTTTCCCGCTGGGGCTTTTTCATCAACCAATAAACGAGGGAAGTTGACGCCCGCATTATTAACCAAACCATCAATACGACCAAATCGCTGAATAATTTCGTTGACGGTATGGCTGACATCACCCGTGCTGGAAATATCCGTCGGCCAGAAGTGGTAATGGTTATTTCCCTCATGCTGGCCTTCTCCTCCATGAATATCTGCCATTTGTACATTCGCTCCCTGTGCTAATAGCTCATCCACGATCGCCAGACCAATACCGGATGCACCTCCGGTGACAATAATGACTTTATCCTGCAGATTTAACCACGTTTGCATACCAGACTCCTGATTTAGGGCAAAGGGATCCCCGCGCAATAATCATTGCGTTATTCACCCGATGAGAAATTTACTTCAACAATAATTCAGCGGTTTCGCGATTAGTCACCAGACAGTTAATATATTTCCCGTGTAATGCACCGAGGATCCCGCTGTATTTTTCCTCTCCCATCGCAATACCGATGGAGTACCGCGCCTGCTTCAGGCGCTGCATTTCAATGGAGAGCGTTTTTTCGCTCATATTGGTTTCAACCGTCGCTCCGCTGATGTCGTAAAAACGTGAGCAGATATCCCCCGCAACATGGCGCGCGTTCAGGTCATCACTCTCTTCACTGCCGTAGAACGCATGCCAGTTGGCGCCGTCACGAATTGCCGGTGAGCCAATCCCCACCAGTGCCACGTCGAGATTGTTCCAGTAAGCGGCGATAGTCTTAAAATGCTGTGATTGCATAATGCCGTTACGGATCAGTTCGTTATCCAGCAGGGCCGGGAAATCGGCCAGATGTGACTCTCCCTTTAAGCGCGCCGCTGCGCTGTAGGTCAACGTGTTCACATGGTAGCGGCTTTCCAGTTTGCCGGACGGCCCGCCAATGATCGGCACGCAAATTAACTGCCGGGACTGACTGGACTGCGGCAGATTTTCCACCAGCGATCGCACCGCACGTCCCCATGACAGGCCGATAATGTCCCCCGGCGCCAGCAAGCGTTCCAGCAACTGCGCCCCTTGCTGACCCATGACGTTAAGCTGATCTTCTTCCTGCTCGGCTTCACTGGAGGCGACGACCACCTCTTTTAAGGCGAACTTTTGTTTGAGTTGCTGCTCCAGCCACAGATTCTCGTTGTAGTCATAATTGATAGCGATGGTCACAATCCCGTGCTCGCGTCCGCGTTTCAGCAGGCGGCTGATGGTGGTGCGATAGATACCCAACTCGCGCGCTATCTGCGCCTGGGTCATGTCCTGCTCGTAATAGAGCTGGGCAATTTTTACAATCAACCGGATATCGTCACTGTTTTCCATCGTCATCTTTGCTCTCTGCACATATGTGCAAATCGTGGTTGGCGTCTCTTGATCCGATATAACCCCACACCGTGGCAGTTTCAAAGGGATTTTCTGTTATTTCGGGTGGGTTGAGCACACGATTGTATTGCACAAATGATGATGCGCTGTTCATGAATCAGCACTTTTGTGCTCGTGTTTCTAACCTGTTGATTCTGCATTTGTTAATCACACAAAGTTGCACAGCTTTTCAGGCGTCACTTTTGTGAAGAAAAACGGGATGGATCACATTTAATTCGCGAGCGCTGGCCCGGAGGATTTTTTATCTGCGGCGAGGTGAGATATATTTCCCCGATTACAGGAGAATTTATGCTGCCAGACTCATCAATCCGATTAAATAAATACATCAGCGAAAGCGGAATTTGCTCGCGTCGCGAGGCCGATCGCTTCATTGAACAGGGCAACGTGTTCATCAACGGCAAACGTGCCGCCATTGGCGACCAGGTTACCTCTGGGGACGTGGTGAAGGTCAATGGTCGCTTGATAGAGCCGCGCGAAGCAGAAGACCTGGTCTTTATCGCCCTGAACAAACCCGTGGGGATCGTCAGTACCACCGAGGACAGCGAGCGCGACAATATTGTTGATTTCGTCAACCACAGCAAACGCGTCTTCCCTATCGGTCGTCTGGACAAAGATTCCCAGGGACTGATTTTCCTCACCAACCATGGCGACCTGGTGAATAAGATTTTGCGCGCCGGCAACGACCACGAAAAAGAGTATCTGGTCACGGTGGATAAACCCGTTACGGATGAATTTATTCGTGGCATGGGCGCAGGCGTGCCGATTCTGGGAACGGTAACCAAAAAGTGCAAAGTCAAAAAAGAGGCGCCGTTTGTCTTTCGCATTACTCTGATTCAGGGACTTAACCGCCAGATTCGTCGCATGTGTGAACACTTTGGTTATGAAGTGACCAAGCTTGAACGGACGCGCATCATGAACGTCGGCCTGTCGGGTCTGCCGCTCGGTGAGTGGCGCGATCTCACCGATGACGAGTTAATTGCGCTGTTCAAGCTGATTGAAAACTCCTCCTCCGAGGCCAGGCCGAAGGCAAAAGCCAAACCGAAGCCGAAAACCGCCGATATTAAGCGGCCGGTAGTGAAGATTGAGAAATCGGAAGAGAAATCGCGCCCGGCATCGAACGGTAAACGCTTTAATCAGCCGGGGCGCAAAAAGAAAGGACGTTAACGCCTGCCGCGCGTGGACGTGTTAGCTGACCACGAAAAGGTGGTCGCTTCATCCGGTTTATAAGCCTGCTTTTTCTTTATCTGGCGGGCTTTTTTGGCTTCGGCTTCCCGTTCAACCATCAGTTTGTCGATGTACTCTTTTTTGACGCTGTTGGTTTCGGCGTTAGTCAATACACGCCCGTGCGCAATGCGTGCGCGATCCAGCAGCGTTTTCAGTTCACGCTGTTCGCGCTCGGTCATCTCTTTTTGGGTAATGCGGGGGAGTGCCATGGGAGTGCCCTCGGTCAGGAAGTGGATCCAGTGTAACGGTATTCTGCCGTGCGGATCCTTGTATTTTGCCTTATTTCACTTCGCGACAATCAATTTGCCGAAAAACTCTTCGGCGCGAAAGCCGGTTGCGTTTACGCCTTTGTCGGTAATGATATGGTCGATCTCTTTAATGGAAGCGACGCGCATTACCCCTTCCTGACCAAATTTAGAGTGATCGGCGAGGATTACCGATTTCTTGCTCATCGCAATCATTGCTCTGGTGACATGGGCTTCATCAAAGCTTTTCACCACGATGCCATGCTGCGGTGACACACCGCCTGCGCCGACGAAACAGAGGTCAGCATGAATGGTGTTGATTTGCTGGCAGACGGATACGCCGAGGTTGGCGCGAAAATGGTAGTCATATTCTCCGCCTAACACGTAAACCCTGGCCTGAGGATTATGTTCCTTTATTTTTTCAGCAATCAACGCCGAGTTGGTAATAACGGTCAGAGCAAACGGAGGCAGGTGTTCTGCAAGAATCAGATTGGTTGTGCAGGAGTCGATAAATACGGTGTCGTTTTGGGTGACCAAGCTGGCTGCTATTTTCCCGATTGCGTTTTTTTCTTCCCGATGAGTATCCATTCGGGCTGCAAAAGCATCTTCCTGAACGACCTGTTTTTTTACCGCGCCGCCGTGAATTTTGGTAATTTCACCGCTAGACTCCAGTAATGATAAATCCCGACGAATGGTTTCCGAGGTGACATTTAATTCTTCGGATAATTTAATAACCGTGACTTCACCGAATTTATTTAATTCGTCAAGAATATGCTTTCTTCTTTTTATCGGGTTCATGATGATCCACCGCCAGCCTCATGCTTTGGCGCATGGTAACTGGATGCGCAGATCAACGCAACCATTGCAGCGCTTGTGCGATCCCATCATCCTCATGGCTTGCGACCACGTGTTGTGCCTGAAGCTTTACCGTCTGTGGCGCATTTCCCATTGCAAAGCTTGAGCCTGCCATACAGAACATGGAAACGTCATTTTGTTGATCGCCAATCGCAGCCACCTGGTCGGGTGGAATGGCTAAATGGTGAATGAGATGTTGTATCGCACTGCCTTTATTCACGTCCCGAGGCTGAATATCAATATAATTACTGCCGGTAACGGTGGTAAGGTATTCAGCAGGTAATAATTCGCACATCGTTTTGTGTAGCGTATGAATATCAGTACTGTCGGCGACAAGCGTAATTTTATAAATATCGCTACGGTTAACTATATTACCCGGTGCCATCTGCTCTAAGGGGAAGGAAAAAAGCTCAGCTTCATATTTCGTCCACGGAGATACAGCCTGATCGTAGCGATGGTATATGGCCTGTGAACTGAAATAGTGGTGCGCATAACGTGAAAGGGAAAGATGCTTGTCGATATCGCGCAGTGCATACTGTGACAGACAGGCGCTGTGGATAATTTGCTGCTGTGCCACATCGTAAATCTGACCGCCGTTAAACCCTGCGCACCAACCAAAGAGTGCCAGTATTTCTTGCTGCTGCAGGAGTTGAATGATAGACGAGACCGGACGCGCAGAACACGCGGCGAGCAGGCCGCCGCGCTGATGAAAGTCGACCAGCGCCTGGCGCGTTTTCGCTGTGACATCATGCTGGCCGTTCAGTAGCGTGCCGTCGAGATCGGTAACAAAAAGCATCTTCCCTTCCCTGAAAGGGGGCGAACCCCCTCTTAACTTAGTGAGCCATGAACGGTGCAACGGCTTCTTTGGCCGCGTTGCAGACCACGTTGTCGATTGCGGTGCCGACAACCAGAATATTCACGCCGGTATCCTTGAAGGCTTTTGCATTGGCGACATTGATGCCACCTTCCGCAAGCGTCGGGACATCCACTGCGTTCACCAGAGCACGTAAGCGGTCTTTGATAATTTGCGGAATATCACCGGCTGCGACGCCTTCGTAGCTCATGCCTGTCATCAGGCCAATCATGTCTACGCCAATCTCTTGCATGCGTTTAGCGACGCTGGCGACCTCTTCTGGCGTGCGCGCCGGAAGGCCAAAGGTGTGCAGGTCGTCCGGATGACCAATATAGGCATCCACAGTCAGGCCATACCTGTGTGCCAGAGTCACAATCTCCTGCAGGTCGTCCCAGTCGGATTTATGCGTATGCAGACCGTCAGCGCCCGCCTGGGAAATGGCCAGAATATCGTCTTCACTCAGCGGTACAGGCAGGATTTCGGTGAAACCGCCCGGTATACCGACCGTAATGAAGATGTCGTCAGCGACAACGTTACGGACACCCTGCACGGCTTCGGCCATTTGCCCGTTAGAGATCTCGTGGCGAATTTGTTCCGCCGCATGCATGTTGCTCACGCCTTTGTGCCCGCGCGCCAGCGCCAGTGCAGGATGGTTCGGTTCGAGCAACTTAACGCCCGCTTCGCACACCGCTTTAGCTAAACGCGCATCATCACCCGTGATCCCGGTACTCAGGATGGTTTGCCCACCGTGCAACGCGATGGCATTGCGGACTTTTTGCAGCGCTTTAGCGCGTTTTTTATTCATATCGCCTTTAAACATGTTCTACCTCTAAGATGGATGATTATTGCGATGCCGCGACAGACTCTTTCTGTGCGACAGCTTTGAAACGGTTGGCAATGATGGTGCTGATACAGGTCAGACCCATCACGGTAAGCATCACAATGGCCATTTCTAATGCGTTACTGGAGAGGAACGGGGAGGCGAAGGCCGGAACGTATGCCACGCCTTTCACATCGAAGAAGCCCAGCATCATGCCGCCCAGACCGGCCCAGATAATGGCGGAGGCAAACACCACTTTATTGGCGAACATAAAGGGGTAGGCGGATTCAACGAAGGTGCCAAAACCCATATTGATGAGCAAACCCGGTGTGGCGACGGCGGCCTCGCTTTTTTCTCGCGGTGCGATGACGTTTGCGAGGTTGATGCCTGCGGCAACCATCACCAGACCGACCATATCGACTGCGCCGAGGAAGCTGACACCGGATTTCTCCATTTCCAGCAGCACCAGCGGCAGGATCACGGCGTGATAAACCCCGCCCAGAATCGCAGGCCAGATAACCAGTCCGGCCAGCAGCCCAGCCAGGATAGGGCTGAACGCGAGGGTGCTTTCGATAGCCAGCTTGATGTAGTTACCTGCGGATAGAGCCAGTGGGCTCAACAGGTAGTGCATCAGCAGCCCGGCAGCCAGACCCGAAATGCCGCCCGCCACGATGTTGACGGTGGTCATCGGGAAGCGCCAGTTGAGGCACAGTTCAAACAGCCATCGGACGAAAATCCCGGCCATCACCCCGCCCAGGATGCCGCCAATCAAGCCGCCTTCCACCGAGAGCACACCAGCCACTACGCCTGCGACGATGGAGACTTCATCGAGCTCGGAAATTTGTTTGGCGGCCAGCACGGCGACCAGCACCGGGAGGCCTTTCAGCAGGATCTCAAAAATGTCATTGAGCTTTTCAAGGCCCGGAATATGGCTCAATGCCAGCACGATAGCCATGGCGATAAAGCCAGGTAAAGCCGGGATCATGATGCTGCGAATGTTGAAGCGCTTGAGCAGGCTTTTACCGGAACCGGTTTGTGACGCAGAGGCACTGCCTAACTGGGGTTTGTATTTGATTCCCCAGTGTTTGCACAGTGAGGCCACAAAGGAGACCGCACGCGTCCGGCTGGTGGTTCCCGTTGTGCCAGAGGTTGCCACAACGTTTGCCCCTTTTGCCGCAACCAGCGCCATCGAGGTTCCACCTGTGCCGACAATCGGGGTTTTCATCTCGACTGCTGCCTGAAAGGCCGCTTTGTTAGCATTACCCGGATCGGCGCTCATCACTACGACCCCATCAATTTCGCCGTTGCGGATCATCTCGGCAATCTGCTTATCGCTTTCCACCACAGAGGCATTCACTTCGGACAGTTTGCCCTGGAAGATTCGCTGTGGTTTTTGTCGGTTTTCTGTTGTTAATGCATAAACCGCAGCGGGCGTATCTGGCTTTGCCACATCCATGGAGGCGTCTGCGGCAATAAATTGCACCGCAGCGACCGTAACGCTGGCGGCCTCGCATTGCAGGTAAATTTCGTGGAGCAATTTTTCCGGGTCAGCTCCGCCGAGGTTGTAGAGGTTGCCCCCACTGCTTCCAATAATCGCAATATTCTTCATAGCGGCCTCAAGGTAAGGTAGTTCTCTGTGTTGTTGTGAGACTATAATTCCAATCAAAACAAAATAAATCAACATTTAAGATCGCGTTTATTAGACGGAACTTTCCTTTTATTTAAAATAATTAAAGAATAAACAATGAATTAATCTATAATTTGTTTTGTGTTGTACTTTGTGGTTTTGTGATGGGTATCAAAAATAGACAGACGAGAAATGGATGGCGTAATGCCATCCATTCAGAGGATTAGTGTTTTTTTACCGCGTGATGTTTCTGCTCGATAGGCTTACCGGACCAGTAGCCTGCCAACAGCGAACCGGACAGGTTGTGCCA
>DFPL01000170.1 GCA_002377245.1 Enterobacteriaceae bacterium UBA3516 | reverse complement strand
AAAGAATCCCGATAACCTCGCGCTGCAATTAAAAGTCCAGAACGCGCGACTGGCGGTAGAGATTTTTGAAAAGCACGGTGAGCAGGCTATTCGCGATAATAAAGCGCAGGTAGTGTCTGACGCATTGATTAATGTGATTGATGCCAACATCGCGGTTGCCGGTATGGCTAACAGCGTGCGGGGAGAAATCCCCACCCCAGGCGTAGCACACGCCATTCACAATCGTCTGACCCATGAGCCGGCTTTACGCCACTGGCTGCACGGTGAGCGCGTGGGGTTCAGCCTGTTGGTGCAATCCATTCTGGAAAATGAAAACAGTCAGCCCGATCCGGTGCTATTGGCGCTGCTGCGTCAGTACGATATGCCATTGACGCTGGCGCCGCTCAAAGAAATCCGTCTGGCGGTCATTCAGGCCGTGGCACGGAGCATTCCGTTCCCGCGTGATGCGCTGGCATATTTACCCTTCTCGCTCGAACCCTCGCGCATTGAACAGGCCTTACGGCTTACAGAACAATACGTTTCAAACCGTGCGTATGCCCGTGACCTGACGGCGTAACCCCGGCAATGCGCTGTAAATGGCCGTGGCGTACGCCGCGTTGGGCGATGACATCATCGGCAAAATGCTGAACTTCGCCCATATTGCCCTTCAGCACCGCAATGTCCAGGCAGTCGTCATGGTTGATATGGACATGTAGCGTGGCGACGGAGAGATCGTGATGGTGATGCTGTGTGGCGACAAGGCGACTCGCCAGATCGCGCTTCTCATGTTCGTAAACATAGGAGAGCACCGCGTAGCCGTGGGTCTGAGGATTGACGGTGGCTTCCTCGCTGAGCGCATCGCGCAGAATATCCCGCAGTGCTTCCGAGCGATTGTTGTAGCCCCGGCGCTGGCTTAAGTTGTCGAGGGTAGCGAGCAGATCGTCGTCAAGGGTAATGGTTACACGTTGCATGGCATCGTCCTTTCGGGGCGTGGGCGGGGAAGGGCGGGCAGGACGGCCTCTTGCAGTACCTGTCCGGCCAGAGAGGTGAAGCGTAACGGATGAGTCACGGCAATATCTTCCGCGATATGGCCATTGTCCATCACCACCACGCGCTGGCAGAAGCGTTCTACCAGACGCAAATCGTGGGTGATAAACAGGCAGGCGATGCCCGACTGTTGTTGCAGTTTTGTCAGTAGCCGTATCACGCCCGCCTGCAGCACCCGATCCAGACTGGACAGGGCTTCATCGAGAATCAGCAACGTGGGGCGAGTTGCCAGCGCGCGGGCCAGACAGACGCGCTGCAACTGCCCTCCGCTCAACTGCGGCGGCCGATGCTCAAGCAGCGAGAGGTCGAGTTCTACATCCGTCATAAGCTGCTTAATGCGTACCTGCTGTTCCTGTTTAGACAGATTCAGCAGGTGGCGCAGCGGCTCGGCCAGAATGTCCCGCACCGTTTTACGGGGGTTCGCTGCGCTGATGGCATCCTGAAACACCAACTGAATATCCCGGCGAAACGCTTTTTTCATCAAACGGGGCATCTTTTTTAGCGGCTTACCCTGCCAGTAAATTTCGCCGTCTGCAGGTGACTCCAGCCCGACCAACAGCCGTGCGAGCGTGCTTTTCCCACAGCCGCTGCGGCCCAGCAGCGCCAGGCTTTCTCCACTGTTGATGGCCAGTGAGATATTCTCCAGCACGCCATGATGCTGATAGTGGTGTGATACACCGGAAACCGTCAGCAGGTTCATGGGGTTAGCTCCATCCCGTACAGCGCCAGATGGGCAGAAATCAGCTGCCGGGTGACCGGATGCTGCGGCGCGGCGAAGAGTGACCCAACGCTCCCCTGTTCAACAATTTTCCCGTTTTCCATGACTGCCACGTCATCGGCAAGACGGGCGACCACGCCCATATCATGGGTGACCAGCAGCATGCCCGGCGCACGCGTAAGCATGATATTTTCCAGCAGATCGAGAATGCGCGCCTGGGCGACGGCATCAAGATCGGTGGTGGGTTCATCGGCCACAATAAAAGCGGCCTCGCTGAGCAGGGCCAGCGCGATCATCACGCGCTGCAGCATGCCGCCGCTCATCTCAAACGAATAAAGTCCGAGCACCCGTTCCGGGGATTCCAGCCCGACGGCAGTGAGTGCGGCGATCAGCGCAGCGTCATCGGCGGGCTTACCGAGCGCCAGACAGGTTTCGCGCATATGGGCCGCCATGGTGTGCAGGGGGTTAAAGGCGCTGCGCGGGTTTTGCATGATAGTCGCCACGTTCAGGCCGCGTAATGCCTGCGGTGAAACGGGCTGACCGTCGGCCTGCAGGCTGCCGCTTGTCTGATGAACGCCCGCCGGAAGTACACCCAGCGCCGCGGCGCAGGTCAGGGATTTCCCGCTGCCGCTGCCGCCGACTAAGGCCAGCACCCGCCCCCGATGAAGGGTCAGCGAGACGTTCTCGGTCAGACATCTGTCCGCCTCAAGAGTGATATTGCGCAGGGCTAATTGCGAGGGCATCAGTGAGCGTGCTCCGTGTCCATATAGGGATCGAGGTCGTCGCGCAGGGCGTCTCCCACCAGGTTGAAAGCCATGACGGTGATAAACAGCGCCAGCCCCGGCCACACCATTTGCAGCGGCTGCGTCCAGATGTACGGGCGGGCGTCGTTGATCATCACGCCCCACTCCGCCGTGGGCGCGGTCACGCCAAGGCCAAGAAACGACATCCCCGCCACGTGCAGCATCATATGGCCGATATCCAGCGTCGCCAGCACCAGCAGTGAAGGAATAACCGCCCCGGCCAGATGGTCGATAAACACCCGGGCATAACTCGCGCCGCTCAGACGTGAAGCGAGAATGTATTCGCGACTGCGCAGGGAAATCACCAGGCTACGTACCATGCGGGCGTACCACGCCCAGTGGGAGAGCGCGATGGCGATGACCACGTTGGTGAGTCCGGTACCCAGCACGCCGACCATAAAAAACGAGAGAATGGAGGTCGGAAAGGTCATAAACACGTCGGCGACGCGCATGATGCACTGGTCTACGCGTCCGCCCAACAACCCGGCGCAGCCGCCAAGGGTAAGGCCTAAACAGAGCACCAGCAGCAGGCAGAGCATCACTGAACCGAGCGACACGCGGGTGGCGGCCAGCAGCCGTGAAAAGATATCGCGCCCAAGGTGGTCAGTGCCCAGCCAGTGCTCGCTGCCCGGCGGCAGCAGGCGAGCGGGCAAGTTAATCGCCTGCGGGTCGAACGGCAGCCACCACTGGCAGGTCAGCGCAATCGCCAGCAGTAACAGCAAAATCAATAGCGCCAGACGCACTGACGGGCGGGCACGATGGAGGAAGGTCATGCGTGTGCTCCTTCATGGCGGCGCAGACGTGGGTCCAACGCCGCGCTCAGGACGTCCACCAGCAGGTTGCACAGGGCAAAAGCGATGACCATGACCAGGGTGAAGCACTGAATGACCGGGTAGTCGCGGTTGAAGATGGCCGACACCGCGTAGCGCCCAATACCAGGCCAGGCAAAGATGCTCTCGATGATCATCGTGCCGCCAATCAGCTCGCCCACGTGCATGCCCAGCGCTGTCACCACCGGCAGGGCGGCGTTGCGAATAATATGCTGGCGTTCGGTCTGTTTCTCACTCAGCCCGCGCAGCCGCGCCCAGGTGACATGGCGCTGCCCGGCAGCTTCCAGCATGCTGGCGCGCAGTAAACGGGCGTTGATCGCCAGTGACATAAAGGCAATCGATACGGCAGGCAGGATGATGTGCTGCCCGCCACCGTAGCCCATCGCCGGGAGCCATTTAAGCCAGACCGAGAAACACATCACCAGCAGGAAGGCGAGCCAGAAGTTGGGCATCGAAACGCCAAAAAAAGCGATCAGCCGCACCACGTAATCCGGCAGGCGGTTGCGGTGCCGCGCCGCCCAGATGCCGAGCGGCACCGAGGTCAGCAGGATCAGCACCAGCGCCACGCCCGCCAGTTGCAGCGTCGCAGGCAGAAAGTGCAGCACATCGTCCAGTACCGGGCGCTGGGTGGCGTAAGAGAGGCCAAAATCGAGATGCAGCGCCTGCCACAGCCAGTGCAGATACTGATCCGGCAGCGGTTTATCCAGCCCAAGCATCACGCGGGTTGAGGCAATCATCTCCTGGGTGGGCGGAAGATTCGACAGGCGCAGATAATCCATCGCCGGATCGCCGGTGCCCAGACGCAGCAGCAGGAAAATCACCACCGAGGCCCCGAGGATCATCGGGATCAACATCAGCAGACGGCGAAACACGTAGCGCAGCATCAGGGGGCCATAACCTTAATTTTATCAAAAGGGATCTCAGAGGTGATGGGGGCGAAGGGGATCGTGCCTAACGTCGGCTTAGCCACCACCATCATTGAGACGTAGCCAATCGGCAGATAGACCGCTTCGTTATGCAGGCGGGTGAGAATGTCGCGGTACAGGGCCTGGCGCCGGGCTTGATCCTGCGTGGTCAGTACTTCGCCGATCTCCTTGTCGATAAGCGGCTTATCCGCTAAACCCCGTTGCGCCTGGTAGTCTGCGTGGGACGGTACGCGCATGGAACTCATAAACGCATGGGGATCGTAGGGGGGGCCCCAGGTGCGGTTGAAGATCATGCTAAAGCGCCCGTCGCGCTGACGCGCATCGATGCTGCTCTCCTCTTCCCCCACCAGGGCGACGTCCACCCCGATATCCCGCAGATTCGCCTGAATGATTTCAGCAATGGATTTGCTCAGGGCATCGGTGCCAACAAAGGCCAGTTCGAGGTGTAATGGCTGGCCTGATTTTTCACGCACCGTCTTCCCGGCAGGCAGCGTCCAGCCCGCTTCATCGAGCAATGCGCGGGCATGTTCAGGGTCGTACTGGCGCGGTTTCAGGCCAAGGTTGGCATACGGTACGCTCGGGGCAAACAGGGTGTCGGCAACCTGTTGCGTGCCATAGAGGGCGCTGTCGATCAGGGTTTTTTTATCCACTGCATAGTTGAGCGCTTCACGCACCGCCAGATCGCGGGTCGGCGAGGTTGCGGTATTCAGCGCCAGCATGATGGTTTCTACCGGGGCGGAAAGCTGAGTGTGCCATTGCGGGTTCTGGCTGAAACGGGCAAAGGTGTCGAGCGGCAGCAGCCCTTCGTTGCCGTAGAGCAGGTCAATATCCCCCGTTTCAAACGCTACGGCCCGGCTGGTAGGGTCGGGGATGACTTTCACCGTTATTTTGCTGATTTGCGGCTTCTCACCCCAGTAATGATCGTTACGCACCAGTACATCGTACTGGTTCAGACGCGTCTCTTTTAACACCCACGGCCCGGTGCCGATCGGCGCAAGAATGCCGTCCTGGGTTTCGTGGTTTTTGAACTGTGAGGGGGCGATAAAGCGGAACGGTCGCGGTAACGCCAGTTCCTGCAAAAAGGGGTAGTAGGCGCTTTTCAGGGTGATTTGCAGTTCGCTCTCGCTGAGCGCTTTTACGTCGGTAATCTGATTGGTCAGCTCAAGCCAGGCGTGGCGCTGGCGGTTATCCAGCACGGCGCGGAAGTTCTCGACCGCTGCCTGAGCGTTGAACGGTTCACCATTAGAGAAGGTCACATCGGTGCGCAGGGTGAAAACCCAGGTTTTGCCATCGGCTGATGTGGTCCAGTTTTTTGCCAGCCAGGGCGTCACGCTGCCGTCAGCCTGGTACTTCACCAGCGGCTCATACACCATGCTCTGGGCGAACATCTGGTTGGGGGTGTAAAGATGGGGATTGAGCGGCCCCACGTTGACCGGCCAGGCGGTCGTCAGTTCAAATGATGTTGAGGCCTGCGCCACGAATGCCGCGCAGGCCAACAGCAGCACGCTGACAGAGCGAGAGAGCGACATAACTGTCCCTGAAAAAGAAACTGCCACCAAAGAAGTATGACGATTCTATGCATTCATCATACGAATACGGTGCGCAGGATCAAAAACCCTATAAATTGGGCGGGTTATTTTGCCGGTACAATATTTTTGCTTACCAGACGGGATCCTCCCGCCGGCAAACAGCATCTCAATAATCTCTTCGCCTGGTGCTACAGCCCCTTCAACAACTGCAACAAGGTTTCCACCTGCTCATCCAGCGGCATCAAATCCTTTTTAACAATCACATGAAGCGGTGTGGCGCGACGCGAACCGTGGCTGAGCGGCAGAATTTTTAGCACACCGCTGGAAAGCAGCGGCGCAATGCGCTCTTCCGGCAGCCAGCCATAGCCGACCTGGTACTGCACTGCCTCTATGGCCGCATCGATGGTCGAAAAGGTCCAGGATTCTCCGCTTTCATTCGGCTGCTGGCGGTTATCGCGGTCGGCAATGCGAATCAGCGGCCAGGCGGCGAGGGTTTCGTCGCTGACCGTTGATGCTTCACTGAGGGGGTGATCGCGATGGGCAACGGCGACAAAATCAATATTCATCAGCCACTCACCGCGCCCGGTCATGTCCTGTCGACGGGTCAGCACCATCACATCTGCCTCCGCGTGGGCAGGGCGCTCCGTCGGGGCGTTCTCTAATACTTCTGTTAAATGCACCTGCGTCTGCGGGTAACGCTGCTGGAACTGGCGCAAAATGGCAAACAGTCGTGCACGCGGAAAGATGCTGTCTACGACCAGGTCGAGCCGGGTGCGTTGACCATCGCGCAGCGTAACCGCCCGGGTTTCAACATAATCGAACGCTTTTAACAGGGGCTTTACCTGATTGAGCAACAGTTCGCCTGACGGCGTAAGCACCGCGCGGCGGCCCTCCTGTACCAGCAATGCTACCCCCAGCCGCTCCTGTAACAGGGCGAGATTGTAGCTAACAGAAGACTGACTGCGGTGCGTCTCTTCAGCGGCCTTAGCAAAGCTCCCAAGCTCGACCACTTTTTGCAGCAGCGACCATTGTTCCAGGGTGGTTTTATGCATAATACATCTAAAAAATGAATGAATTTGATTAAAACATAGCGTTATTCATTCATTTTTTGAAAGGGTAAGATCCTCTCATCGAAATGAGGAGAGACATCATGAGCAACTTTGATAAACACGACTTAAGCGGCTTTATCGGCAAACATGTGGTTTATACTTACGATAATGGCTGGAACTACGAGATTTATGTCAAAAATGGCACCACGCTTGATTACCGCATTCATAGCGGCATTGTGGCAAATCGGTGGGTGAAAAATCAGCAGGCGTACATTGTGCGCGTCGGCGAGAGCATTTATAAAATTTCCTGGACGGAACCGACCGGCACTGACGTCAGCTTGATTGTGAACCTCGGCGATCGTCTGTTCCACGGCACCATCTTCTTCCCGCGTTGGGTTATCAATAATCCGGAAAAAACCGTCTGTTTCCAGAACGACCACATTCCGTTGATGGAGTCATACCGTGCGGCAGGTCCGGCGTATCCGACCGAAGTTATCGATGAGTTTGCCACCATCACCTATGTGCACGACTGCGGCGCAGATAATGACAACGTCATCGCCTGCGCCGCCAGTGAACTTCCGGCAGATTTCCCTAATAATCTGCGTTAAGTTTTGCTAACCAGGCAGGCGGCTTTTCGGCCTGCCTGGCCCCAGCAGAATGGCCAGCTTGCTGCCGCCTTTGGTGGTTTCCATCCAGATTTTACATACGCTGGTGAGCGGTACGGAGAGCAGCATGCCCACCGGACCCAACAGCCATCCCCAGACCAGTAATGAGAGGAACACCACCAGCGTCGACATGCCGAGACGGTGTCCCATCATGCGTGGCTCCATGATATTGCCAATCACCATATGCACCACAAGGAACAGGCCGCCCACCAGCGCAGCTTCGTAGACGCCGTTAAACAGCAGCGCCTGAATCATCGGCGGGATAGCGGAAATGAACGAGCCGATATTGGGCACATAGTTGAGCAGGAAAGCCAATACCCCCCACATCAGGGCAAACTGGATGTCCATAATCGCCAGTCCCGCCCAGACAATCACCCCGGTCCAGACGCTGAGCAGTGTTTTCAGCGCCAGATAGTGGGAGACGCCTTTTAGTGCCCGGTGCAGGCCCGCAATGTGGATTTGCGGATTGTTAAGTGCAAAACGCAGTTTGTAAGGCACATGGCGCACTTCAAACAGCATGAAGACCATGGTCATCACCAGCAGAACAATGCTCGCCATCGCGTTCGAAAGCTGCGTCATCAGCGCGGTGGCAAAGGTCATCAGTTTGTCGGAATCCATGCGCTGGAGCATGCGTTCCGGTGAAACATGCAGGTGCAGGAAAGGGAGTGCATCCTGTAACTGGAGGAACTTACGTGTGAACTCGCGACTGTATTTCGGCAGCATCGTCATGAATTCATTCGTTGAAGCGGCTAATACGCCCACCAGCGCGGTCATGAAAATCATCACCACCAGAACGACAATGGCGATGGCAACGGGGCGCTTGATCCCCCGGCGAAGAAACCAGGTGACTAACGGGTTTAAAACAATGGCGAAAAACAGCGCCAGTAAGAGTTGAACAATGATGTCGGCAGCGGCATGAATACCGGCCAGAATAATGACCAGTGAGGCCAGTTTAAGCAGAATGTGTAAACCCGCACGATCGGGCTGGGGCTGTGTCATGGGTAATTCCTTTTTATATACCGCCCGATAAGTGTAGCTACTGCCAGACGCTTCGCCTGAGGCAGATAATCTTATTCTGCGTGCTGATTTTCAGGCCATGACGTGGTAATAGTGAAACATCGTTGTGAAAATCTGGTGACCCCCTATGCCCGAACAAGCCGCTGAACCGGCGCTAAGCGGATTACGTCTTAATCTGCGGATTCTCTCTGTTGTTATCTTCAACTTCGCAAGTTACCTCACCATAGGTCTGCCGCTGGCGGTGCTGCCCGGCTATGTTCATGAAACACTGGGCTACAGCGCCTTCTGGGCGGGTCTGGTGATTAGCCTGCAATACTTCGCGACCCTCATCAGCCGCCCGCATGCCGGACGTTTTGCCGATACGCTTGGCCCGAAAAAAGTGGTGGTGTTTGGCCTCTGCGGGGCATTTATCTGTGGTCTTTGCTACTGGCTGGCGGATCTGCAAAGTGCCTCGCCGCTGGTGAGTCTGGCGCTGCTCTGCGTCGGGCGCGTGATTCTTGGCGTAGGGCAAAGCTTTGCTGGTACCGGGTCGATGCTTTGGGGCGTGGGGGTGGTCGGTTCACTGCATATCGCCCGCGTTATCTCCTGGAATGGTATCGCTACCTATGGCGCCATGGCGCTTGGCGCGCCGCTTGGCGTGATTTGCTACCGCTACGCCGGACTGAGCGGACTGGGCGGGTTCATTATGGCGGTGGTGTTCGTGGCGATTGCCTGCGCGCTGCCTCGGGCGGCGGTAAAAGCCAGCAAAGGTAAGCCGCTGCCGTTCCGTGCGGTGCTGGGTTTTGTCTGGATTTATGGCATGGGCCTGGCGCTGGGCACGGCCGGATTTGGCGTTATCGCGACCTTTATCACCTTCTTTTATGATGCCAAAGGCTGGGATGGCGCGGCCTTCGCCCTGACCCTGTTCAGCCTCGCGTTTGTCGGCTCAAGGCTGGTGTTTCCGAACAGCATCAACCGTCTCGGCGGACTGAACGTCGCGATGATAAGCCTGGCTGTCGAAGTCATCGGGTTGATTCTGGTCGGCATTGCCGATGCGCCGTTGATGGCGAAAATAGGGGTATTCCTGACCGGTGCGGGCTTCTCGCTGGTCTTCCCGGCGCTGGGCGTGGTGGCGGTTAAAGCCGTGCCGCAGCATAACCAGGGTGCGGCGTTAGGCACCTATACGGTCTTCATGGATATGTCGCTTGGGATAACAGGGCCGCTGGCGGGGTTGTTGATGGCGTGGGCCGGTGTATCGATGGTCTATCTGCTGACAGCGGTGCTGGTGGCGGGGGCGTTGTTGCTGACGTGGTGGCTAAAAAAACGGCCTCCGCTGGAGGCCGCTTCCTGATTACTTGATGACCAGGGTATTCACAATATTTTCCGCTGCGGTCTGTGCCTGCTGCTGGTTATCTGCCGGCAGCGTGACCTGCAGGGTCAGCAATTTGTTGTCCACTTTACCCAATATCACAGTAGACCAGGCCGTCTGGCCTTTAGCGGAGATGATGCTGTCGAGCTGCTGCATCTTCTGGCCTTTCATCTCAATCGGCTTGTTCGTGACGACCTGCAACTGCGGGTCACGGTTGCGCTGCTGGTCTTCAAGACGTTTCGCCAGCGTGTCCAGCCCTTCCTGGGTGTCGTCACCTACAATCACGATCACGGCTTTCTGCCCGGTGGCATCCGAGTAAACGTGCATATTGTTGGCTTGCGTACCCAGCTTGCCGCTTTGATCGGTCATGTCTGCGGGCAGCGAGAAGCTGAGTTTACCGTCCAGCAGCGATACTGGCTGCCCGGTGGCGTTGCTTTCCGCCGAGGCACCCTGCGCGGGCGTTTTTTTGCTGTCGCTGTTGTCGCAGGCCGCCAGGCCGACTACCAGCAGGCCAATACCGACATATTTAACCAGATTGCGCATTGACTTCTTCCTTTCGATAAACAGCCATAACGGCTCATTCGTCCATCTTACCACAACTGGCAACGCGTACCTTTAACTGCTCTGTAACGCTGAGATTTCAGATTTGTCTGCCAGTCTTTTCAGCAACATATTGAGCAATACGCCATACATCGGTAAAAAGAACGCGATGCTGATAAAGACCTTAAAGGCGTAATCCACCAGCGCGATTTCCATCCAGTGTTCGGCCATAAACGGGTCCGGGCTGTGCCAGAAGGCGATGAAGAAGAAGGCGAGGGTGTCGCTGGCGTTACCGAAGACCGTGGAGGCCGCAGGGGCCATCCACCAACGCCGGTTCTGACGCAGACGGTTAAAGACGTGGACGTCGAGGATCTGCCCCAGCGCGTAAGCCATAAAACTGGCGGTCGCGATACGGGCGACGAACAGATTAAAGTGGGTCAGCGCCTCAAATCCCTGCCAGCTTCCCATGTAAAACAGAGAAGAGATAGCGTAGGAGATAACCAGTGCCGGGATCATCACCGCAAAGATAATCCGACGAGCCAGCGGCGCGCCAAAAATACGCACGGTCAGATCGGTCGCGAGGAAGATAAAGGGAAAGCTGAAGGCGCCCCAGGTGGTGTGAAGACCGAAAATACTGACCGGCAACTGCACCAGATAGTTGCTGGAGGTGATCACCAGCAGGTGAAAAAGGGATAGCCAGAACAGCGCTTTCATGCGCTGCGTTTGTGAAAACTGCGTCATATTTTGACCTTTTTAGTGTTTGGGGTGAGGGAACCCAATAAACATGTAACTCGCTATTTTACTTGCCATTTTGATATCAGATAGTGCTCGTCACCCCCACGTATACTGAGTACGTTGCGGTGCCTGCGCGCTGGCCTCCATCAAACGGGCTGCGACAATTACGCGTGGTTGAACGTGTAAGCGTCGTGCAAAGCCGCCGCATGATACTGCAACGGCCCGTTGATGCAATGGTTATTTTTAACGCAACCGTTAACCTTGCTTGCGTCACAAAACAGGCGGCGTAAACTATGGCCGATTTTTATCAAGCGAGATGACCATGACCGACCCCTTTATTTCCGCCGACCATACTCTTGACGCGCTGGGCCTGCGTTGCCCGGAGCCGGTGATGATGGTGCGCAAAGCCGTTCGCACCATGCAGCCGGGTGAAACCCTGCTGGTGATTGCTGACGATCCGGCGACAACCCGCGACATTCCAGGGTTCTGCCGTTTTATGGAACACGAACTGGTGGCCCATGAGACGGAATCGCTGCCCTATCGGTATCTGGTGCGCAAAGGCCAATAATCTGCGGTTAGCAAGCCGCTTTTTTGCGCAGTTTGCGATCCTTGCCACCATTTTAAACCGACGTTTCATTATTTGGCGCTTTTTGTGAGGCGCTTCACCTTCGCTTTTCCAGCGGTAGTCTAGTTTTTAAGCGTAAAACTAAAACATTGTTTTAACATTTACCTTTCACTGCCCTGGAGAAGACCCGATGAAAACGACTTTAAAGCCGTTGCTGGCCGCGCTGTGCCTGTCCACCGTGTCACTGTTATTCGTTCCCGCCGTTAATGCACAGACTATTAAAGCCGCCGACGTGCATCCCGAAGGTTACCCCAATATTGTTGCTGTGCAGAAAATGGGGGAAAAACTCAAGCAACAGACCGACGGTAAGCTGGAGATCAAGGTCTTTCCCGGCGGCGTTCTGGGTGATGAAAAACAGATGATCGAGCAGGCGCAAATGGGCGCTATCGATATGATTCGTGTCTCCATGGCCCCGGTCGCCGCCATTCTGCCGGATATTGAAGTCTTTACCCTGCCGTATGTTTTCCGGGATGAAGACCATATGCACAAGGTTATTGACGGCGATATCGGTAAAGAGATTGGCGATAAGCTGACGGCTAATCCAAAATCCCGGCTGGTGTTTCTCGGCTGGATGGACTCCGGTACGCGCAATCTCATCACTAAAAAGCCAGTGGTGAAGCCTGAAGATTTAAAAGGGATGAAAATCCGCGTTCAGGGTAGCCCGGTCGCCCTGGCGACGTTAAAGCAGATGGGTGCCAACTCGGTAGCGATGGGCGTTAGCGAAGTGTACAGCGGCATGCAAACGGGCGTCATTGACGGTGCGGAAAATAACCCACCAACGTTTATTGCTCATAACTATATGCCGGTTGCTAAAAACTATACCCTCAGCGGCCATTTTATTACCCCCGAAATGTTGCTCTACTCCAAAGTGAAATGGGACAAACTCAGCGCAGACGATCAGAAAAAAATCCTCACCCTTGCCCGTGAAGCGCAGTTCGAACAGCGCAAACTGTGGGAAGCCTATACCCAACAGGCGCTGGATAAAATGAAAGCAGGCGGCGTGCAATTTCACGACATCGACAAAGCGGTGTTTATCAAAGCGACAGAGCCGGTGCGCGCCCAGTATGGCGACAAGCATCAGGATCTGATGAACGCTATCGCTAACGTTAAATAACCCCACTTTTCGCGGAGAATCTATGTCAGAACTCTACTTAAAGTGGATGGATCGCCTGTATCTGCTCGCCATGGCGGTCGCCGGCATATCGCTTCTGGTGATGACCATCGTGATTCCCATTGGCATCTTTTCACGTTACGTACTGAATCGTGGGGAGTCCTGGCCAGAACCCATTGCCATCATCTGCATGGTCACCTTTACGTTCATTGGCGCGGCGGTAGGTTACCGGGCCGGCTCCCACATTGCGGTCAACATGCTGACTGACCGCCTGCCGGAGATGCTGAAGACAGTTTGCGCACGGCTTGTCGATCTGCTGATGCTGCTGATTTCGCTCGTTATGTGCTGGTATAGCTACTGGCTGTGCGTTGAGCTTTGGGAACAGCCTGTTGCAGAGTTTCCTTTACTGACGTCGGGCGAAAGCTATCTGCCACTGCCGGTAGGGTCGGCCATTCTGATCCTGTTTGTGCTCGAACGACTGCTGTTCGGCTCGCAGGAAAACCGCCCGGTCGTATTAATTGGCAACCATGGTTAAGGGGTGAACAATGGACGCATTTGTATTGTTATTCACCCTTGCCATACTGTTGGCGCTGGGTATGCCGGTGGCGTTTGCCGTAGGGCTGAGCGCCGTCGCTGGCGCGCTGTGGATAGATCTTCCGCTGGAAGCGCTAATGATCCAGATAACCAGTGGGGTGAACAAATTCACTCTGCTGGCTATCCCGTTTTTTATACTGGCGGGGGCGATCATGGCGGAGGGCGGCATCGCGCGGCGGCTGGTCAACTTTGCCTATCTGTTTGTCGGGTTCATTCGTGGCGGGCTGTCGCTGGTGAATATCGT
>DFPL01000167.1 GCA_002377245.1 Enterobacteriaceae bacterium UBA3516 | reverse complement strand
TATCAGACGGTGCTGGAAGGGCGCAAAGAGCTGACCCTCAATCGTGAACGTGCAGAGCACATCTTCAACAACCTGTATCTGCCGGACGCGCGCGAATACCGCCATCACATTATTCGTGCCGATACCTTCCACCTCAGCGCCGTGAACTGGTCGAATATCATGATGCTGGGTGCGATTGGCCTGGTGTTCTGGATGGCAAACAGTCTGGGCTGGGCGGACACCAACGTCGCGGCGACTTACTCGTTGACGCTCCTGTTCCTGCGCACGCCGCTGCTCTCCGCCGTTGGCGCACTGCCGACCCTGTTAAGTGCTCAGGTGGCGTTTAACAAACTCAAGCAATTCTCGCTGGCACCCTATAAAGCCGAATTCCCGCGCCCACAAGCGTACCCAAACTGGGAAACGCTGGAACTGCGCGATGTAACCTTTACCTACCAGGACAACACCTTCTCGGTGGGGCCAATCAATCTGACCCTGAAACGAGGTGAACAGGTCTTTCTGATAGGCGGCAATGGCAGTGGTAAATCTACGCTCGCCATGCTATTGACCGGCTTATATCAACCGGCGTCGGGTGAAATTCTGCTGGATGGCAAACCCGTAGCCGAGGAAAAACCAGAGGATTACCGCAAGCTCTTCTCGGCGGTATTTACCGACGTCTGGCTGTTTGATCAACTGCTGGGGCCAGAAGGCCAACAGGCCAATCCTCAGCTGGTGGAAAAATGGCTGCAACAGCTGAAGATGTCGCACAAACTGGAGCTGAAAGAGGGCAAAATCCTCGATCTCAAACTCTCTAAAGGACAGAAGAAGCGCGTGGCGTTGCTGCTGGCACTGGCGGAAGAGCGCGATATTTTACTGCTCGATGAGTGGGCCGCTGACCAGGATCCGCATTTCCGCCGCGAGTTCTATCAGGTCTTGCTGCCGCTGATGCAGGAAATGGGGAAAACCATTTTTGCTATCAGCCATGATGACCACTACTTTATCCATGCCGATCGCCTGCTGGAGATGCGCAACGGCCAGCTCAGCGAGTTGACTGGCGAAGAGCGCGCCCTGGCGTCCCGCGACGCCGTCGCCCGTACGGCCTGAACCTTAGCGCTCTCCTCAGGGGAGGGCGCTGACTGTTTTTTCCCCACTCGTGCCTCCCGTTTAGTTTTATTTACACGGCCTGCCGCTATGCTTAAACCTGCCGGATTACTTTGCAGGGAAGAAACCATGTCTGTTATCACCAAAAAGAGCACCCGCTTACGCGACCAGGAGCGTGCGCGCCTGATCTGGCTGCTCACTACCCATAAAGCGCTCACCGCGTCGCTGCTTGGCGAACTGACCCTGGCGGAGCAGGTTGATACCGATGCGCTCACCAGCGATCTCAGTGAAGTGCGGGCGCTGGTCTCACACCTTCCGCCGCCCGATTTAGCCGATACGCTGGAAGGGTTACCGGTCGAAGAACGTCATGCCCTGTGGCGTATCGTCGAAGATGAGAAACGCGGCAAAATTCTGCTTGAAGCGTCCGTCAGCGTCTGGGAAGACCTGGTTGAGGAGATGAGCGACAAAGCGCTGCTGAATGCGCTTGAAACCCTCGACATTGATGAACAGATTTGGCTGGTACAGCATTTGCCACGTAATCTGACGGGGCGTTTGCTCGCCACCTTACCCGCCGCAGAGCGCGCCCGTGTTTATCAGGTCATGCGCTACCAGGAGAATTGCGTTGGGGCGATAATGGAGTTTGAAGTGGTTACCGTCCGCCCTGACGTGACCCTCAAAACGGTCCAGCGCTATTTGCGCCTGCGTGGCAAGATGCCAGAGAACACCGATAAACTGTTTGTGACCGGGCGCGACGAGATTCTGGTCGGCGAGTTAAGCTTGCAAACGATTCTGCAGAACGGCGGCGACAAGCGCGTTGAGGACGTAATGAACGCGGAGCCGGTCGTGTTTTCTCCCCATGAAGACGCAGAGGATGCGGCCCGCACCTTTGAACGCGACAACTTACTCAGTGCGGCAGTGGTCGAGCCGGACGGGAAGTTACTCGGTCGGCTGACCATCGATGAAATCGTTGACGTGGTGTACGAAGAAACCGATAACGATCTGCGCCGCATGGGCGGTCTGAGCAGTGAAGAGGATGTTTTTGCTCCGGTAACCCGCGCGGTAAAAAATCGCTGGGCATGGCTGGCCATCAACCTGTGCACGGCCTTTATTGCCTCACGCGTCATCGATGGTTTTGAGCACACCATTTCGCAACTGGTTGCGCTGGCTTCGCTGATGCCCATTGTGGCGGGTATTGGCGGCAACACCGGTAACCAGACCATCACTATGATCGTCCGGGCGCTGGCATTACAGACCATCCAGCCGGGTAACTTCCGCTTTTTAATCCTGCGCGAAGCTGGCGTGGCGCTGATCAATGGCCTCGTCTGGGGCGGTATTATGGGCGGTGTGACCTGGCTGCTTTACGACGACATGGCATTGGGCGGGGTCATGACCCTGGCAATGGTACTCAATTTGCTGGTGGCGGCGCTAATGGGCGTGTTAATCCCGATGGCCATGGTGCGACTGGGGCGCGATCCGGCGGTCGGTTCAAGCGTACTGATTACCGCTATCACCGACACCGGAGGCTTCTTTATTTTTCTTGGGCTGGCGACGATTTTTCTGCTGTAACGCCACGTTTTTTATGCAGGCGCGCAGGCAGGATGACCATGGCCACCAGACCAGCAACCACGCCGATCGCCAGGTTGCTGGTGCTGATGGTGGCCGCCACGGTGACGAGCATCACCAGCGTCTCCGCTATCGGTGCCTCTTTCAGCGTGCCGGGCTGGATGCTGTGCCAGCTAAAGGTCTTCACTGCAACAATAGCCATGATTCCGGCGAGCACCACCATCGGGATCTTTGCCATCACGTTGCTTAAAGCGGTCACCAACAACAGCAGTACCAGGCCTGCAACGAGAGTTGACACGCGGCTACGGCCTTTCCCCATCTCCACATTGACGATGGTCTGACCGATCATCGCACAACCGGCGATCCCGCCATAAAAACCCGCCAGAATGTTGGCAATGCCGAGCCCGGTACTTTCGCGGCTTTTATTCGAGGGGGTGTGAGTCATATCGTCCACCAGGCGAGCGGTTAGCAGGGATTCAAGCAAACCGACAAACGCGATACTCAGCGCACAGGGCCAGATTATCGCCAGCGTCTCCGCGTTAAAAGGTACCCGCCACTGGGTGAAGCCCGGCAGCCCTCCCTGCATCGGACCTTCATCCCCCACGGTTGGCAGAATTTGCCCACTGAACACGGTAAACATGGTCAGCACCACAATCGCCACCAGGGGGGCGGGAATGCTTTTCACCCAGCGCGGCCACCAGAGCACAATCAGTAACGTCAGAACAAAGAGGCCCAGGATCAGCGGTTCGCGACTCCAGAAGTGCGGCACCTGGGCGAAGAAAATTAGAATCCCCAGCGCATTCACAAACCCGGTCATCACCGACTGCGGGATAAAGCGCATCAGCCGCGCCATCCGGGTCAGACCGAAAATAATCTGGATAACGCCCGCCAGCACGACCGCAGGCAGAATATAGGCCACGCCATGTTGGTGAACCATAGGTCCGATAACCAGCGCAACAGAACCGGCGGCGGCAGTAACCATCGCCGGACGACCACCGAGCAAAGACATACTCATCCACAGGACAACGGATGCCAACAGGCTGACCGTGGGATCGACCCCGGCAATCACCGAGAATGAAATGACTTCAGGGATTAATGCCAGCGCGGTGATGACGCCCGCCAGCGTTTCGCGCGTTAACAGCTGCGGCGAACGTATCACCTCGCTCACACGATGAGAGGAACCGTTAATTTTATCTGACATAACTTCTTAGACAGGAAATGAGCCGAAAGCATAACCAAAAAATATAGAAGCTTCGGTTTTAGTGAGGGGCAAAATAGTACTGATAATCCATTCATAACACCAGCAAAAATGGTTATTTTTAATGCTAAAAAGCAACTTATTAGTAACATTTATATAATGACTATTTAATCTTTAAACATTATTTAAAAACGCCGTTTTAAGTGCTAGGTTAGATCCGCTACAAGTTTACCCGCGATAAATGCTAATAAAGCAGCACTAAAAGTAAGGCATTAACATTATGAAAAGAATGACTGCCAAGCTGTTTTCGATGGCTGTCGGGCTTAATGCTGTCTCAGCGGCGGCAAAAGCTAACGCGTCGAAAGAGCAGGAAACAGATGTGCTTTTAATCGGTGGTGGGATCATGAGTGCCACGTTGGGGACCTACCTCCAGGAACTGGAGCCCAACTGGACAATCACCATGGTCGAGCGGCTGGATGCCCTGGCGGAAGAAAGCTCTAACGGCTGGAACAATGCCGGTACGGGGCACGCTGCGTTAATGGAACTGAACTACACCCCGCAAAACCAGGATGGTTCCATCAGTATCAAAAAGGCGATTGAGATTAACGAAGCGTTCCGCATCTCTCGTCAGTTCTGGGCGCATCAGGTAGAAACCGGTGTGCTGAGCGAGCCACGCTCATTCATCAATACCGTGCCGCACATGAGTCTGGTATGGGGCGATGAAAACGTAAACTTCCTGCGCGCACGCTATAAGGCGTTGCAGCAGAGTTCATTATTCCGCGGGATGCGCTATTCCGAGAACCACGACCAAATCCGGCAGTGGGCACCGCTGGTGATGGACGGACGCGATCCGCAGCAGAAGGTGGCGGCCACACGCACCGAAATCGGTACCGACGTCAACTTTGGTGAGATCACTCGCCAGCTGATCACCTCTCTGCAGAAAAAAGAGAACTTCTCTTTAAAACTGGGCAGTGAAGTACGTGGTATTAAACGCAATGCCGACAACACCTGGAATGTGACTATCGCCAATAAAACCCGCGGCGAAGAGCAGGTCGTTAGGACGAAGTTTATCTTCATCGGTGCTGGCGGCGCGGCGCTTAAACTGCTGCAGGAGTCAGGAATTCCTGAAGCGGCGGATTACGCAGGCTTCCCGGTCGGCGGTCAGTTCCTGGTCTCGGAAAACCCGGATGTGGTTAATCACCATCTGGCGAAAGTCTATGGTCAGGCCTCCGTGGGTGCTCCCCCGATGTCTGTGCCGCATATTGATACGCGTATTATCGACGGCAAGCGTGTGGTGCTGTTCGGGCCCTTTGCCACGTTCTCGACGCGCTTTTTGAAAAATGGCTCGTTGTGGGATTTACTGGGTTCAACCAATAGCGCTAACTTCCTGCCGATGGTGAATGTCGGGCTCTCCAACTTCGGTCTGGTGAAATATCTGGTCGGTCAGGTTCTGCAGAATGATGACGATCGTTTTGATGCGCTCTGCGAATACTATCCGCTTGCTAAGAAGGAAGACTGGCGTTTATGGCAGGCCGGGCAGCGTGTGCAGATAATCAAACGTAACGGGAAACAGCGTGGTGTGCTGCGTCTCGGTACTGAGGTGGTGAGCGACAAAGAGGGCACCATCGCCGCTCTGTTGGGTGCGTCGCCGGGTGCTTCCACCGCGGCACCGATCATGCTGGAGCTGATGGAAAAAGTGTTCCCGGAAAAGGTGGCTTCGCCCGAGTGGCAGGCTACGCTCAAAAGGATCATTCCTTTCCTCGGCGTGCAGCTGGATGGCAATACTGACGCGGCGAACGAAGAGTCGCAGTATACCAGTCGTGTGTTAGGGCTGAAGTGCGACGAATCCCTGATCGCCGATGCGACACCGCCGGTGCGTAAACCGTTGCATCCGCTCCCCGCGGATAACGAGCCGGTGTCTGATATCGCGCTGTAACTATTAAAACCTGCTTCGGCAGGTTTTTTGTTTTAACGGGAAGCCAGACGCCTCTGCGTCCCCTGGCTTAAGCAGGGGAATCTCCATCGTTGTTGGATAGCAACGCATTCAGGGATTGATAATCGATTTTTGTCTCAGCATCGTCGAGTAATTGTGTGACGGAGAGCAGTTCGGTGAATTCAGTAAGCAGAATTTCTGCATCGGATTTTAGCGGGCTGTCAGCGGTATCAATGGCCGTGTTAATGGCTTTTTTTACGTTTTCGATAATTTCGTGAACGCCGCCGTTTTTCCCGATGGTCAGCATCAGTGCACTGAGCAACAACGACTGTGCTTCAACCCGTGCCGTCAGCTGTTTTGCTTCAGCATCCATTTTAGAAATTTTGGCAATCATGCTTATGATGACATTTTTCATCGAATCCCCCGCCCGTAACGGTTGTCTGCTGAACCACTCCCAATTGCCAACGAGCTTAGGTCATTTTATCTGTCAAAGAATGCCGCCTGGCACACATTAGTGAAAACATCATGAGAAGGGGTGAGGGTAAGAGGCAGACAGGCAAATTGCAGACATAAAAAAACCAACCGCGAAGGTTGGTTTTTTCAGGGATTTTTGGTCGGCACGAGAGGATTTGAACCTCCGACCCCCGACACCCCATGACGGTGCGCTACCAGGCTGCGCTACGTGCCGATCTGTGGCGGTAATACTACCCTTTTCACCGCTGATTGCAAGTCACAGATGACTAACTGATTCATAATTAATCAATCAGTTAGCGATAAATCGTTTTTCATCGGTCAGAACCTGCAACAGCAAACTCAGCTGCGGTTTCTGATCTTCAATCTTCTCACCCTGCACATTCCAGGTACGGTAATTGCCGTTCTGGTTGAGCAACAGCGTCATCTGCGGCGTGGTGATGGCCAGGGCACTGCTGCTGGCCGCCGTCACCCAGTTGTGCCGACGCGTGGCATTGAACAGATCCTGCCCCTGCGAATATTCGTTGGCTGGCGTGCTCACATGCAGCAGACGCTGCATCAGCGTGGTCATGATATCTTTATGATCGGTCAGCTTAGTGATGCGTTGGGCAGGCGTACCCGGCCAGTGAATCACTAACGGCACCTGCAGATTTTCACGGGACCAGGCAAAATCGTTTTTCGCTTTTTCCGCAGGCATACCATGCCCGGCGGTAATGATGACCACCGTGTTATCCAGTTTTCCAGATTCGCGTAACGTCGTGAGCAGGCGACCAATCTGGGCATCAACATCGCTCACCGCGCGGCTGTAGCGACGGGCAAAATTCTGCTGATTCGTATCCTGCGAGCCGGTACCGTTCAGCGCAACCCAGGAGAACCACCGTGTTTCATCCTGCGCATAGCGACCCAGCCAGTCTATCCACTGATCGGTCGTCTGGGCATCGGTCTGGGCTTTCGGGGACTGCAGAGAGAAATCGGACAGCAGTGCCTGCCGATAAAGCGCACTGCTAAAGCCGTCTGACGAGAACAAGCCAAGCTGATAGCCTTGCTGGTTAAGCGCAGTAATCAGTGCAGCCGGTATCCGGGCTGAGAGTACCCCATCCATATAGCTTGGGGAGATCCCATAGAACAGACCAAAGAAGCCGTTATCGGCGGTATTCCCGGAACTCATATGCTGCGTAAAGTTGACGTTCTGCCCTGCGAAAGCGGCTAATTGCGGCATCTGTTTTTCATAGCGCGAGTAGTTGAGACCATCGACGGTTATCAACAGAACGTTTTGGCCTGGCCCCATATCCACATAGCGCAAATCGCTTAACGGATACTGGACTGAAACGGCCTCCGGGTTGCCTTGCTCGACAAGGCGACGCTGATAATCCTGCGCATCCAGCAGCCCGTGTTTCTCAAGAAAACGTCGTGCCGTCATCGGGTACGAGAGCGGCAGGTTGGCACGTTGCATGGTGATAGGGCGATAAAAATTGGCGTCTGCCCAGATGTACATCACGTGCGTGGCGACAAACGCCACAAAGAAGAAGCTGGCCACCGGTTTCGCATAGTGGCGACGGCGGGTGAGACTGCGCAGCTTTTGCCAGCTCCATGTGGCAAACAACATCTCGATGAGCAGAATAACCGGCACGCTGATAAACATCAGTTGCCAGTCTCGCGCCATTTCATTCTGGTCTGGGTTAATCACCAGTTCCCAGACAATCGGATTGAGATGAAGGTGGAAGCGGGTAAAGACTTCACTGTCTATGAGTAAAAGCGTCATGCCGATGGTTGCCAGAATGGCAGACAGGGCACGCATCAGACGCTGGGAAATCACAACAAAGGTGAGGGGGAACAAAATCAGCAAGTAGGTGGCAAACACCAAAAAGCTGAAATGCCCGACAACGCTCAGGTACGAGTAAACGCGTCCGGCGAGGGTTGTCGGCCAGTCGGCGACAAACAGATAGCGGCTACCAAGCACCATGGACAACAAAATATTGAACAGGGCGAACCAGTGCCCCCAGCTAACCATCTGGGAGACTTTTTCACGGTAGGGCTGACGATGTGTCACCATAAATGTCGCTGTTTACCTTAGTGCGCTTTATCGTCGTTAACGGACGATTGCAGAGCCTGAGCAAAGGACTTTGCGATAGCCTGGCGTTGGGCTGGCGCGACGCTGGTGTTAATCAAGTTCGTCACCATGTTTCCCAGTACCATCAGGGAAAGGTCGGTTGGCGTCTTGTGTTGTTCCAGCACGTTGGCCAACTCACTCAGCAGTTGTTCTACGTGTTCATCACTATAACGGGAAATTTGTGGCATAAATCGAAATCTGTTTATTCATAAAGTCCAACATATTACCGTAGCAAGAGCTTTTTTTCTGCTTTTTTATCAGCTGTTGCACAGTCGCCTGGGTGATGGTTGAATACCGCCCGGTCATAAAGGAGAGTTTATCATGAGTCTGGACATCAACCAGATTGCCCTGCATCAGCTTATCAAGCGCGACGAACAGAATCTTGAGCTGGTGCTGCGGGATTCTTTGCTGGAACCGACGGCCCCCGTAGAGGAGATGGTCGCCGAGTTACATCGGGTTTACAGCGCAAAAAATAAAGCCTACGGCATGTTTAATGAAGAGAGCGAACTGGCGCAATCTCTTCGACAGCAGCGCCAGGGTGAAGACGATTTTCTGGCCTTCAGCCGCGCGGCGACCGGGCGTTTACGTGATGAACTGGCAAAATATCCGTTTGCTGACGGCGGGATCGTGCTGTTTTGCCACTATCGCTACCTGGCGGTGGAGTATCTGCTGGTGTCGGTGCTGAACAACCTCAGCAGCATGCGCGTCAACGAACAACTGGATATCAGCGCGACGCACTATCTGGATATTAATCACGCGGATATCGTGGCGCGCATTGATTTAACGGAGTGGGAAACCAACCCGGAATCGACCCGTTACCTGACCTTCCTGAAAGGGCGGGTAGGGCGCAAAGTGGCTGATTTCTTCATGGACTTCTTAGGGGCCACCGAAGGGCTGAACGCCAAAGCGCAGAACCGTGGCTTGCTGCAGGCCGTGGACGATTTTACCGCTGAAGCTCAGCTTGATAAGTCTGAACGCCAGGAAGTGCGTAAGCAGGTCTACACCTATTGCAATGAGCAGTTGCAGGCGGGCGAAGAGATTGAACTGGAATCCCTGTCAAAAGAGTTGGCGGGGGTGAGTGAAGTCAGCTTCCAGGACTTTACCGCAGAGAAAGGTTACGAGCTGGAGGAGAGTTTCCCGGCGGATCGTAGCACCCTGCGCCAGTTAACCAAATATGCCGGCAGCGGCGGCGGCCTGACCATTAACTTCGATGCGATGCTGCTGGGCGAACGTATTTTCTGGGACCCGGCAACGGATACCCTGACCATTAAAGGCACGCCGCCAAACCTTCGCGATCAGCTGCAGCGCAGGACGAGCGGTAAGTAATTTGCCCATAAAAAAACCCCGCAGTGCGGGGTTTTTTTTCGACGATGTCGGCGATTAAGCGCGAACGAAGTCGATGTGAGTCAGTTTTGGCTTGAACGGGTGACGCTGAACAGCCTGAACTTTCACTTTTACTTCTTTGCCGTCAACGGCCAGGGTCAGAACTTCAGTGTAGAAACCTTCTTTAGTCTGCTGGTTCCATACTTTGTCGTGATCCAGTTCAACAGCGAACGGCGCTTCTTCACCACCGTAAACGATAGCCGGGAA